>DASTOJ010000147.1:0-11967 GCA_035762565.1 Candidatus Methylomirabilota bacterium
GAGCAGGGCACGGCGAGCGAGCCGCCAGCGATTCGACTGGTCCGCAGCCGAGCCCCCTTGGGGGGATGGGGGGCCGAGCGAGCCGTGCCCGGAGCGAGTTACGGCGACAGGCGAGCCATGCGGGCGCACCCGCGGCCCCCACGCCCGGCCCCCGGCGCCACCGGATTCCACGAGAATCATCAGCGGGTGGCGCCGAGGTACGTCTGCTGCACGCGGTCGTTGGCGCGGATCTCCTCGGGGGTGCCCTCGGCGAGGATCTGGCCCTGGTGGAGCACGGTGATCCGGTCGGAGATCTTCATGACGACCTTCATCTTGTGCTCGACGAGGATCACCGTGCGGCCGGCGGCCAGCTCGCGGATCAGGCGCATCGTCTCGCCGGTCTCCTCCGGGCTCATGCCGGCGGTGGGCTCGTCGAGCAGGAGCAGCGCGGGGTTGGACGCCAGCGCGATGCCGATCTCCAGGTGGCGCTTCTCGCCGTGCGAGAGATGGGCGGCGAGCAGATCGCGCTTGGGGCCGAGTCCCACCGTCTGCAGCAGCGCGGTGGCCCGGTCGTGGACCTCCCGCAGCCGGTCGGCGCGCGACCAGAAGTTGAAGCTGCGGGCGTGGCCCTGCGCGGCGACGCGGACGTTTTCGTGCACGCTCAGGTGGGGGAAGACGTTGGTGATCTGGTAGGACTTGGCGATGCCCAGGCGCACCACCGTGTGCTGGGGCAGGCCCGTGATGTCACGGCCGTCGAAGAAGATGCGGCCGGACGACGGCGCCATCTCGCCGGAGATGAGGCGGAAGAACGTGGTCTTGCCGGCGCCGTTGGGCCCGATGATCGAGCGCAACTCGCCCTTGGCGATGGTGACGTCCACGCGATCGACGGCGATGAGGCTGCCGAACGCCCGGGTGAGGCGCTCGGTGCGGAGCAAGGCGGCCTCGGGCATACGGGCAGATAGCACGCCGCCTTTCGAAGTGTCAAGGCGCCGCGCCGGCGGTGTAGTATCGAGCTCGCGATGACGACGCCGGCGGCCGACGGCATGCCGACCACGCGCGGGCTCAATTTCTACCTCGCCGACCCGAATCTCGAGTTCGTCTGCTCGACGGTGATGGAGGCGGAGAACGTGGCGCGCGCGCGGCCGTACCTGGTGGCGCTGGGCGAGATCGCCGGCGGCGAGCTGGACGCGCTGGCGGCCGTCGCCGACCGGCACCCGCCGGCGCTGCGCGCGTACGACGAGACGGGGCGGCGCGTGGACGAGGTGATCCGCCATCCCGCCTACGAGGCCATGGAGCGGATCGCCTTCGAGCGCTTCGGGCTGGCCGCGATGTCCCATCGCGAGGGCGTGCTGGGCTGGCCGGGCCGGGTGCCGCACGTCGTGAAGTACGCGCTGTCCTATCTGTTCTCGCAGGCCGAGTTCGGGCTGTTGTGCCCGGTCTCCGTCACCGACTCCACCGCGCGGGTGCTGCGCCGGTTCGCCGCCGACCCGCTGAAGGCGCGATACCTGCCGCTGCTGACGGCCACCGATCTCGACGCCCTCTGGCAGGGCGCCCAGTGGATGACCGAGAAGACGGGCGGCTCCGACGTCGGCGCCGCGACCACGATCGCCCGGCGCGATCCCGGCGGCACGTGGCGGCTGTGGGGCGACAAGTGGTTCTGCTCCGTCGCCAACGCCGGCGCCGCTCTCACGCTGGCGCGACCCGAGGGCGCGCCGGCCGGCACGCGCGGCCTGGCGATGTTCGTGGTGCCGAAGTATCTCCCCGGCGGAGCGCGCAACGCGTGGACGCTCAACCGGCTCAAGGACAAGCTCGGCTCGCGCTCGATGGCGACCGGCGAGGTCACGCTCCACGGCGCCGTCGGCGAGCCCGTCGGCGACCCGGCCCGCGGCTTCCACCAGATGATGGAGATGGTCAACGTCTCACGTCTGTCCAACGCCATGCGGGCGGCCGGCATCATGCGCCGCAGCGTGCTGGAATCGGTCGTCCATGCGCGCGGCCGCTCGGCGTTCGGCCGCGCCCTCTTCGACCTGCCCCAGCTGCGGCGCGATCTGCTCGAGATGCTGCTCGACGCCGAGGCGGGCTGCTCCGTCATCCTGAACGCGGCGGCCAGTCTCGACCGGGCCGACGCCGGGTCGGCCGCCGACCGGGCGCTGGTCCGCATCGCCATCCCGCTGGCGAAGTACTGGCTCACCGCCCGGGCCCGGGTCGTGGCCGGCGAGGCGATGAACGTGCGCGGCGGCAACGGCTACATCGAGGAGTGGGTGAACGCGCGGCTCGTACGCGACGCCTACCTGGGCGCGATCTGGGAGGGCTCGACCAACGTGGTCGCGCTCGACGTGCAGCGCGCGATCCTTCGCGACCGCGCCTTCGAGCCGATGGCCGCGTTCGTCCAGGGCCGGCTGGACTCCGTCGGCGCGCCGACCGCCAAGCGCTGGGTGGACGTGGTGGCCGGCACGCTGGCCGATCTGCGCCGCCGAGTCGCCGCCTGGCCCGCCCTCGACGCCGCCGACCGCGAGCTGGACGCGCGCCCGGTGGCCGACGCCCTCTACCACACGCTGGCGGGCGCCCTGCTGCTGGCCGAGGGCCAGGCGCTCTGGCAGCAGCGCCGGAGCGCGCGCAAGTGGCTGGCCGCCGCGCTGTACCTCAAGAAGTGGCTGCGGCCCCCGGCCTCGCCGGCGTCGGTGTTCACTGCCGGTGAGTGCGCCTGGCTGCCGGCGCTCGTGGACTGGACTCCGATTCCCGCCGATGCGCTGACCGCGGAGTCCGGCGGAGGCTGCTGACATCACGGCTCCGGGTCCGGCGGGAACTTCCCGGCCCGCGCCCGGTCCAACCGTTCGTGACGGTCTACCCGACGACGACGCCCTGGTGCGCCGACTGCGCGCCGGGGAGGCGCGCGCCTTCGAAGAGCTGGTGACGGCCTACCAGCACCGGCTTTTTGGCGTCGCGCTCCGGATGCTCGGCAGCCGCGCCGAGGCCGAGGACGTCGCGCAGGAGACCTTCCTGCGCGCCCATCGCGCGCTGGGTGAGTTCCGCGGCGAGGCGCGGCTGGGCACGTGGCTGTACGCGATCGCCTCCCGGCTCTGCCTCAACCGCCTGGCCTCGGCCGAGCGGCGGCACGTCCGCAGCGACGAGGACGCGCTGCTCAGGCTGCCGGCGGCCGGCGGCGACGCCGCCACCGCGCTCGAGCGGAGCGAGCTGGCGCAGGCGCTCCACCAGGCGATCGGCGCGCTCCCGGAGGAGCGGCGTATCGTGGTCGTGCTGCGCGATCTCGAGGGCCTCGCCTACGAGGAGATCGCCGAGGTGCTCGGCGTCGAGCTGAACACGGTCCGCTCGCGCCTGCACCGGGCCCGGCTGGATCTCAAGGCGAAGCTGGAACGGTGGCTGCCGTGACGTGCGAGGAGATCCGCGGGCTGTTCTCGGCGCGCGCCGACGACGCGCTCGTCGGCGACGAGCGCGCGCGGCTCGACGCCCATCTGGCGACGTGCGTCGACTGCGGGCGCGAGTGGCAGCGCTTCGAGGCCACCGTGGGCCTGCTCCGCGCCGTGGAGCCCGTCCGCGCGCCCGCGGGCTTCGTCGACCGCGTGCTCGCCGCCCGGCCGCAGCCCTGGCACCGCCGTGTTGCGCGGGGCCTGTTCTCGCCGTGGCCGGTGAAGCTCCCGCTGGAAGCCGCCGCGGTGGTGCTGATCGCCGGCCTGACGCTCGTGGTCTTCCAGCGCTCCTCGGATCTGCAGCAGGCCGTGCGCGCCCCGGAGACGCCGCCGCCGTCGGTGACCCAACCGGCACCGACCGAGGGCGCTGACCGGCCGCCGGCGAGCGAGCGCCGCGCTCCCGCGAGACCGGTGGAGCAGCCCTCACGCGACGTCGCGACGGCGCCGACCGGAGCAATGAAGCACGCGGCGCCTTCACGCGCCGGTCAACCGCCGGTCGCCGATCGGCGGCCGGACGAGGCCGAGCCTGAGGAGGCCAAGCGTACCGCCGAGCCGCCGACGGCGGTCGCGCCGCGCGAGCCGAGCCGGGAAGCTTGGGCCGAGCTGCGCGCGAAGGAGACGCCGGCGACGACACGAGCGGCTCCGGCCCCCGCGGCCCCGTCGCCGGCTGGCCAGAAGACGGGCAGGCTCGAGCGAGCCATGTCGCGCCTGGAAGCCCGGGCGGGGGCGGCCGACGTCGAGGCGAGCCTGGCGGCGCCGGATCGCGCCGCCGCCGAGCACGAGATCCGCGCGCTCGTCGCGCGCCTGGGTGGCGCCGTGACGTCGCCGGGTGCTGCGTCGATGGAGATCGACGTGCCGCGCGCCGCGTGGGACGAGCTTGCGCGTGAGCTGAACCGGCACGGCACCCTGCACGTCGACCGCCGGCCGGCCGACCTGCCACCGACCGTCCGCTTGATCCTCCGGCTGGAGTGAGTCATCGACATGGGGGCCCCGACTGCGCCACTCGGGAACTTCCCCTCCGCGGGCCTGTCCAAGCTACCGAGGGAGTCGAATCCGTTGCCCGGAGGCGCCCATGAAGGCCCGTCTGATTGCGCTCGTCGTGCTGGTCGGGCTCGTCGCGGCCCAGACCGCGGGAGCCGCCACGCTGGCCGTCACCCGCGAGGTCCAGAAAGACGTGGTGGTGACCATCTACAACGGCAACCTCGGTCTCGTGAAGGACGTGCGCGAGGTGCGGCTGCCGGTCGGACTTGGCGAGGCCCAGTTCATGGACGTCGCCGCGCTCATCGATCCCACCACGGTGCACCTGCGCTCGCTCAGCGATCCGGCCGGCCTGCGCATCCTCGAGCAAAACTACGAGTACGACCTGCTCTCCAGCGACAAGCTGCTGGAAAAGTACGTCGGCCGGGTAGTCCGGCTCTACCAGGGCGACGGCACGTACCATGAGGCGAAGCTGCTCTCCACCGCCGGCCCGGTATTCGAGATCAACGGCCAGATCCACCTCGGCTACTCCGGCCGCCTGGTCCTCCCCTCGCTGCCCGAGAATCTCGTGTCCAAGCCGACGCTCGTCTGGCTGCTGCGCAACCTGACGGGGGCCTCCCAGAGGGTGGAGGCCTCCTATCTCACCGGCGGCATCACGTGGAAGGCCGACTACGTGATGGTCGTCAACGACGCCGACACCCGGAGCGACCTGACCGGCTGGGTCACGATCGACAACAAGAGCGGCGCCACCTACGCCAACGCCGCGCTCAAGCTCGTGGCCGGCGACGTCAACCGTGCCCGCGACGGCCGCCGCGTCGGCCAGCTGATGGAGCTGGCCGCCAAGGCCGCCTCGCCGCAGGACGCCCGGCGCGACTTCGCCTCCGAGGGGTTCTTCGAGTACCACCTCTACACGCTCGACGGGCGGACGACGATCAAGGACCGCCAGACCAAGCAGCTGGCGCTCCTGAGCGCCGCCGACGTCCCGGTGGTCAAGCACCTCATGTACTACGGCGCCCAGGAGTACTACCGGACCACGTACGGCATGCCCGTCTCCAATCAGAAGGTTGCCGTGCTTCTCGAGCTCAAGAACAGCAAGGAGAACCGGCTCGGCGTGCCCTTGCCCAAGGGCAAGGTGCGCGTCTACAAGGCCGATGGCTCCGGCAGCCAGCAGTTCATCGGCGAGGACTGGATCGACCACACGCCCAAGGACGAGCGCGTGAAGATCAAGCTGGGTGACGCGTTCGACGTGGTCGGCGAGCGCACGCAGAAGGAGTGGCGCAAGCTCGGGCCGGGGCTGTGGGAGGTCGAGTGGGAGATCTCGCTGCGCAACCACAAGACCCGGGCGCAGACGGTGACGGTGATCGAGCCGGTGCCCGGCGACTGGCAGGTCCTGCATTCCACGCACGGCTGGGAAAAGCCCGAGGCGCACACGCTGCGCTTCTCGCTCGCCGTACCCCAGGAAGGCGCGACGAAGCTCGTCTACCGCGTGCGAATCAAGGGCTAGAGCTAGCCACCGGCCGGCCCCAGGACGGTGGCGGCGAGGTGATCGAGGTACTGGAACCTCACCGGCTTCGGCAGGTAGGAGTACGCGCCGGCCTTGATCGCCTCGCCCGCGACGCGGGTGCTCGCGTTGCCGGTGACCATGATGACCGGGATGGCGGGGTCGAGAGCGCGGACGCTGCGCAGGGTCTCGACGCCGTCCAGGCCGGGCATCTCGATGTCGAGCAGGATCAGCGCGGGCCGCCGGCGGCGCACGGCCGCCAGCGCCTGCGTCCCGTCGGAGGCGGTCTCGACAGAGTAGCCGCGCGGCCCGTACTGATGCTCGAAGTACCCGGTGAGCACCTCGCGCACCGAGGGGTCGTCGTCCACGATCAAGATCGTCTTGTTGGGTGTCCCGGTCATCCCTGACCACGATACAACGCGCGGGACACGCTGGCGCGTCCCGAACCGGACACAGTGAACAGAAACTGACCGCCGGAGATCGGGCTGGCCATGGATCGCTGTGTTGACAAGGGGTTGCGGCTGGAGCCGGGATTGCTTCTCTTGCTGGCCACGATGGACGAGATCGCTGCCTCCCTCCTGCGCATGCGCGGCCCGACGTCGGGGCCCGCAGTGAACGTCGCGCCGGCGGGCACGAAGCTCGGCGCGCCAGCGCGGCCACCGGCACAGGGCGAGCGTCGGCGGGCTCGGCTGCTCCAGGAGTTCGGGGTGCGGATCGCCGTTGCCGCGCTCGTGGTGGTCTTCAACGAGCTGTTCATGCCGGGGGACGAGACGAGCTCGGTCATCCGCCTGACCGCGCTCCTCGGACTCGGGCTGAACCTGCCGTACCTGCTGGGCGTGCGCACCGGTCGCGCGCTGCGAATCCAGGCCTATCTCCGGATGCTCGTCGACGTCGGGCTCATCACCGCCGGCCTCTACGGCGCCGGCGGGCTCGGGGCCGCGCAGTACATCGGCATCCACGCCATCGTGCCTGTCTACACGGCCATCGTCTTCTCGAGCCTCGCCTGCGGCCTGGCGGTGGTGTTCGCGACGCTCAGCTACCTGACCGTCGTCGCGCTCCAGCTGGCCGGGGTGCTGCCGTTCCTTCGCCCTCCGTTGCCCGACGCCTGGGTGATCGCGTCGTTCAACCTGCTGGTGCTCAACCTCGTGGGCTGGCTGGCGGCCCTGCTGGCCGAGGCGTATCGCGCGAGCCGGCGGCGGCTGGCCTCGCTCTACACCGAGCTGGAACGGGCCCACGACGAGTCGCTGCGGGTGAACGCCCAGATTCAGCGGGCGTCCCAGCGATACGTGCTCAGCGAGGTCGTCACCGGCGTCACTCACGACGTGCGCGACGCGCTCCAGGGGGTCTTCGGCCACCTGTGGCTGGCGCGGCGCAGCGCTCCCGGGCTCCCGGAGGAGGCGGGGGAGCAGCTCGGCGAGGCCGAGCGAGCCTGCGAGCGCGCCATGCGGATCCTCAGCACCACGCTCGACATGGCGCGCCGCCCGGCGGTGGAGCGTGAGCCCGTCGCCCTCGCCGACGTCGCCCGTCGCGTGGCGAGCCTCAAGGCGGTCGAGCTCCGCCGCGACGGCATCACGCTCCAGGTCGAGGTCCCGCCGGCGCTGCCCCGGGTGCCGGCAGCGCCGTTCCAGCTCCAGCAGGTGCTGGTGAACCTCGTGACCAACGCCCAGGACGAGCTGCGGGGCGCCGTGGGTCGGCGAGAGATCGCGATCGTCGGCAAGGAGACCGCGGAGGGCGTGGCGCTGGAGGTGCGGGACACGGGAGGCGGGATCCTGCCGACGCACCTGCCGCACGTTTTCGAGCCCTTCTACACGACCCGCGCCGGCGCCAGCGGCCTGGGGCTGGCTCTCTCGGCCGGGGTCGTCGAAAGTCTCGGTGGCCGGCTCACCGCCGAGAACCGCCGCGGGGGCGGCGCACTGTTCCGCCTCACGCTGCCAGCCGCGGTCCGCGAACCCTCGAAGTCCGCCCCTACTCGCCCGACGGTGCCTTCCTGAGCAGACGGCGCGCAATCGGACGCGCGTCCTCGCCCTGATCGGTCAGCAGCACGTCGCCTGGCAGCGCCGGCACCGGACTGCGCGGGTCGTGCAGCGGCTGGGTGACGACCCGGCACTCGCTCATCTCCAGGCGCGCAGCTCCCGGGCGCTGCCGCAGCAGGCGCCCGCCGGCGTCTAGGGCCCACGTCACCGCCGCGGGCGTCCCGGCCAGCGCGCGCTCCTCCTCGACGGTCATGGGTGTGGCGGACGCAGCGTGGGCCATCGTGGCGTTGGAGTTGAACACGTACCGCTGATGGATCCGGTAGGCGGGGTCACTGCGGTCCACCGCGGCGCCGGCGGCAAACCCGAATCGGATGACGTGCCAGAGGCCGATGAGGTCCCCCCGGCGACAGGCGCGCAGGACGTCGGGTGACTCCTGGGCGGCGACGGGCGCGCCCGCCATCCACGCCATCGCGAGCGCCAACGACAGCCGCCGGACGCCCATGCCCGGGCCGCTACCGGCCGACCTTGGCGAGGAACTCGGGCCCCACCAGGATCTCGCGCGGCTTGGCTCCCTGCCCGGGCCCGATGATCCGATCCTGTTCCATCATGTCGACGAAGCGCGCGGCCTTGGGGTAGCCGAGGCTCATGCGGCGCTGCAGGAACGAGATGGACGCCTGGCGCTGGCCGATGACCAGCCGCACGCACTCCCAGTACAGGTCGTCGCGCTCGGCGCCGCCGTCTCCGCCCTCGCCGCCGTCGGCGTCCGCCGGCAGCACGACCTCCTCGTAGACGGCCGTCCCCTGCGTCCTCAAGAATTCGCAGACGGCCTTGACCTCCTCGTCGGCGACCCAGGCGCCGTGCACGCGCATCTGCTTGTTGGCCCCCGGCGGCACGTAGATCATGTCGCCCCGGCCGAGCAGCTGCTCGGCGCCGTTGCCGTCGAGCACGGTGCGGGAGTCCACCTTCGACGCGACCTGAAAGGCGATGCGCGTCGGGAAATTGGCCTTGATGAGCCCGGTGACGACGTCCACCGAGGGCCGCTGGGTGGCGATGATGAGGTGTATCCCCACCGCTCGAGCGATCTGGGCCAATCTCACCAGCGACGTCTGGACGTCCCCCGCCGAGACCATCATGAGATCGGCCAGCTCGTCGACCACGACCACCCAGTAGGGCAGGCGCTCCTCGGCGGCGACGGCGCGGTTGTAGCCCTCGATGTTGCGCACCTGCTTGTGCTGCAGCGTCTTGTAGCGCTCGTCCATCTTGCCCACGATCCAGCGCAGGCGCGCTGCGGCCTCCTTGGCGTCGGTGACCACGGGCGCCAGCAGGTGCGGGATGCCCTCGTAGCACGACAGCTCCAGGCGCTTGGGGTCGATCATCAGGAACCGCACGTCGGCGGGCGTGGCCTTGTAGAGGATCGAGCAGATCATGCCGTTGAGGCCGACCGACTTGCCGCTGCCGGTGGCGCCCGCGATCAGAAGGTGCGGCATCGCGGTGAGATCGGCGACGACCGGCTGGCCCTGAACGTCCTTGCCGAGGGCCAGCGGCAGCCTGCCCTTGGACTCGGCGAACTCCGGCGAGACGAAGATCTCGCGCAGGTAGACCGTGGCGTGGTCGTCGTTGGGCACCTCGACGGCCACGGTGCCGCGCCCGGGGAGCGGGCCCACGATGCGGACCGAGGCCGCCTTCAGCGCGAGGGCCAGATCGTCGCACAGGTTCACGACCTGGCTGACCTTCACGCCGGCCGCCGGCTCGAACTCGTAGGAGGTGATGATCGGCCCCGGACTCACCTGCACGATCCGCCCCTCGACCTCGAAGTCCTGGAGCTTGCGGCGAAGGACCTCGGCGTTGTCCTGCAGCTCCTCGCGGGTACGCCGCAGCTCTCCGGGCGGCGGCGCCTTGAGCAACCCGACCGGCGGCAGCTGGAAGGCGTGGGCGCCATCCTTGCCGAAGTCGAATGTCTCCTGCCAGGCGAGGCCCTGCTCCATGAGGCGGCCGCGCGGCTTGGCAGGCTCCACGACCACGGGAGGCGGGGGCTCGGCGCTGACGCCGGGCGACAGCGCGAGCGCCGCCGTCCTGTCCAGCTCCAGCCGCGGCAACGCCGGGCGTGCGTCCGCCGACCGGCGCGCGCGCCGGAACCTCGCCAGACGAGTCGCCGCCAGACGCCCGACCGCGGCGTACGACACCTGGGTGACGAGCAGCACGCCGACCGGCACGGCGGCGAGCAGCAGCAACCACGCGCCCACCCGGCCAAGGGTGCCGTGCAGCGACGTCCCGAGCGCCCAGCCCACCCAGCCGCCCGTGGCGAGGATGCCCCCGCGGGTCACACGCTCGGCGACGAAGGTGTCGGCGGCCTGTTGCAGAAGCCCGGCGGCGGCGACCAGCAGCACGCCGAGGCCGGCCAGCGGCACCCAGCCCTTGGCCACGCGTGGCCGCGCGAACGCGGCTACTCCCCAGCCGCCCAGCAACAACGGCAGCAGGAAGCCCGCGTAGCCCAGCGCGCGGAAGAGCCCCCAGCCCAGCCACCATCCGACAGGGCCTACCGCCGAGTCCTGCTCGGCGGGCGGCAGCGCGGGGTCGAAGACGGCCAGCGAGACGACGGCGAAGCCGGCGATCGCGAGCGCCGCGATGCCGCGCGCCTCGCGCACCCAGCGGCGGGGGTCCACCCGGCGCCGGGTCTTCCGCACCCGCACCGCCGGCTTGGGGGTGGGGGGCTTGTCGCTCTCGACGGACACGGTGGCGGGCATCAGACCTCCAGGATCATGGGCAGCACCACGGGCTTGCGCTGAAAGCGCTGGTTGACGAACTGGCGGACCGCTCCGCGCACCCGGGCGCCGACGGCCTCGCGATCCCACGGCTCGTCGGCCGGGCGCTCGGCGAGCGCGGTCAGCACGGCCGCGCGCAGCGCCTCCACCAGCACCTCGCTCCCCTTCATGTAGAAGACGCCGCGCGAGGCGATCTCGGGACCGGCCACGACCGCGCCCTTGGCGTCGACGCCGAGCGAGACGGCGATGACACCGTCCTCGGAGAGGATCTCCCGGTCGCGCAACACCACGGCGCCGACGTCGCCGACGCCTTTGCCGTCGACCAGCACGCGCCCGGCCGGAAAACCCTCCACCACGCGCGCCGAGGACTCCGTCACCTCGAGGCCGGCACCGTCCTCGATGAGGAAGATGCGATCGGGGGTCAGGCCGACCGAGGCGGCCAGTCGGGCGTGGCTCAGCAGATGCCGGTACTCGCCGTGGACCGGGACGAAGTAGCGGGGGCGCGTGAGGGTCAGCATCATCTTGAGATCCTCTTGACTCGCGTGCCCGGACACGTGGACGAAGGCGTTGTCCTCGTAGAGGACCTCGGCACCCTGGCGATAGAGCGCGTTGATGACGCGCCCCACGGTGCGCTCGTTGCCCGGGATGACGCGCGCCGAGATGACCACGAGGTCGCCCCGCGCCACCCGCACGTACTTGTGCTCGCCGGCGGCCATCAGAGCGAGCGCGGAGTTCGGCTCGCCCTGACTGCCGGTGGAGAGGATCACCTGGCGCTCCGGCGGCAACGCCACCAGCTCTTCGAGCGGCAGCAGCTGGCCCTCCGGGACGCGCAGGTAGCCGAGCTCGGCGGCGACGGCGACGTTGCGCTCCATCGAGCGCCCCAGCAGCGCGACCTTGCGGCCGAACCGGTCGGCCTGGGCCAGGACCTGCTGGATGCGGTGGATGTGCGAGGCGAACGTGGCGAGGATGATGCGGCCGCGGGCGACCGCGAACCGTTCGGCCAGCGCCGCGCCCACCTCGATCTCGGCGCGCGTGTGGCCCGGCCGATCGACGTTGGTCGAGTCCGAGCAGAGCACGAGCACGCCCCGCTCGCCCAGCTCGGCAAACCGGCGGTAGTCGGAGGGCTCGTTGTCGAGCGGGCTGGGGTCGAGCTTGAAGTCGCCGGTGAGAACCACGGTGCCGGCGGGCGTGTCGATCGCGAGCCCCATGCCGTCGACGATCGAGTGCGTCACGCGGATCGGCTCGATCGTGAACGGCCCCAGTTCGAACGGCTCGCGCGGACGCATGATGCGCAGATCGGCGGGCTCGGGCAGGCTGTGCTCGCGCAGCTTTTCGGCGACGAGCGC
>DASTOJ010000148.1:0-2171 GCA_035762565.1 Candidatus Methylomirabilota bacterium
GCGCCCGTCGAGCGGGCCCATGGCCTTGGCGATCATCTCCACGAAGTGCCCGGCCCGCTCGCGGTTGATCTCGACCACCCGCTGCAGCAGGGTGAAGTCGTAGCCGAGCGCCGCCGCCGTGTGCACGAGCGAGTCGGTGTCCTTGGGGAAGCACGAGCCGCCGAACCCCAGCCCGGCCGCCAGGAACGCCAGGCCGATGCGCGCGTCCATCCCCATGCCCTTCATCACCTGGGTGACGTCGGCGCCGGCCAGCTCGCAGACGTTGGCGATGGCGTTGATGAACGAGATCTTCGTCGACAGGAAGGCGTTGGAGGCGTACTTGATCATCTCCGCCGACGGCACGTCGGTGATGATCATGGGCCGCTCGAGGGGGGCGTACAGCTCCAGCAACGACATCGCCACCTGCTGGGTGGGGGCGCCGATCACGATGCGGTCGGGCCGGAGCGTGTCCTCGATGGCCGAGCCCTCGCGCAGGAACTCCGGGTTGGAGACGACGTCGAACGGCACCGGCTGGACCTGGGCGCGCTCGATGATCTCCCGGACGAACTCGCCGGTGCCGACCGGCGCGGTGGACTTGTTCACCACCACCGTGTACCGCTCCATCGCCTTGCCGATGCCCCGGGCCACGTCCTCCACCGCGCTGAGGTCGGTCTGCCCGTCGGCCTTGGCCGGCGTGCCCACGGTGATGAAGACGATCACCGAGCGCCGCACCGCCGCCGTGAGGTCGCTGGTGAAGGCCAGGCGCTCGTCGGCCACGTTGCGCACGACCATCTCCTCCAGCCCCGGTTCGTAGATCGGCATCCGGCCGGCGGTGAGATCGGCGATCCTGGCGGCGTCGTTGTCGACGCAGACGACGTCGTTACCGAGGTCGGCGAAGACCGTGCCCGTGACCAGCCCCACGTAGCCGGCGCCGACGACGCAGATATTCATGGCGAGCACCCATGATAGCAGGCATGGCGCCGGGCGGCCTCAAAAGCGGGGCGGATTGCAGAATGTACCGCGGCGGGTCAGGCCCCCGTGGGGTCGTCGTCGTCACCGTCGCGGCCGTGGATCTGGGTGCGCGCGTCGCGCACCGCCTCGGTGAGCGAGTCGAACCGCTGGCCGGAGATGGCGATCGTGTTGCTCTCCTCGTCACGCGCCTTCCACATCCACTCGCGGCGGTTGCGGCCGACCGGCACGAACTGCACTTTGACCGTCTGGGTGTTCGAGATGCCTTGCATCGGACTCTCCCCTCCCTGTCCCGTGGTGCCGGTGTCCGTCGGCGTCCCGGGAGGCTGCAAAGCGGATGCCACGCAGCACCGTCACGCGACTCACGCCGGCTCGTCGGCCTCGGCGGCGGCCCAGCGGAAGAACACGACGGTGAACGCGGCGAGCGGAATGAGGCCCGAGGGCACCCACATGATCACGCCGCCCAGCCGCTGGTCGGCGAGCGGCGTGTGGGCGACGATGCGCGGCGCCGTCTCGTAGAACGGGTAGAGGACGTGCTCGGCGCCGGTGATCATCGCGGCCACCACGGTCATCGGCAGACCGAACACGAAGAGATAGAGGAGCTGCCCCGCGTAAGGCAGGGCCGGGGCCAGCCGCGACGGCGACGCGATCGGCCACCAGCCCGCCAGCGCGGTCACCAGCAGCGCCAGGTGCTCCACCACGTGCCAGCCATGGACCTCGAGGGCGGCGTTGTACGGCGCCGGCAGGTGCCAGCCGATCAGCGCAACCGCGTAGAGCGCGAAGGCGGGCAGCGGCCGGGTCGCGAGGCGCACGAGGGCGGCGCTCGCGCGGCGCGCCAGCAGGGGCCGCAGGACCGCGTCGAGCATCCACCCGGGCACGCCCGTCAGCAGCAGGGGCGGCACCACCAGCGTGAGGACCAGGTGCTGGACCATGTGTGCGCTGAACAGGTACCAGTCGCTCAGGTCGTGCAGCGGTCCGTTCAGCGCGAGCAGGAGGGCCAGCAGGCCGAGGGCGAAGCGGGCGGCCTGGCCCGGCGGCGGCCGCGTGCCCCGCCGGTGCCAGGCCCACGCCCAGGCGGCCGCCAGCAGGCCGACGCCGAGCACCACCTCGGCGTGGACGGACCCCCCGGTCCACGACAACGGCGGGACGGCCGATGGCGTCACGCCCCGGGCCCTCAGCGCCCGAAGACGAGGAAGGCGCCGGTCAGCGTCATCAGCGCCACC
>DASTOJ010000149.1:0-7196 GCA_035762565.1 Candidatus Methylomirabilota bacterium
GGCAGCCCGATCATCCAGGGCATCGCCGCCGCCGAGGGCGGCCACATGATCCCGAGCCAGGGCGCGGTGCCGATCATCCGCAACGGCGTGGTGGACGGCGCCTGCGGCGTCGGCGGGGGCACCGCGCAGCAAGACGAGGACTGCACGCGGGCCGGCGTCGCCAAGGTGTAACGTGCGGATATCCGTCAGTGTCGACCCTCAGGCGCCGGGTGAACCGACCACGCGGCGGCGCGCCCTGGCGGTCTTCGCGCGTTGTACCATCGCCGGCCTCGCGGGACACCTGGCGGTCCCGGGTGCTCTGCGTGCCCAACCGCGGGCCCGCACGCCCCGGATCGGTATCCTGTCGTCTGCCTCGGCCTCCACCCCCGGCCTCATCCTTCCCGCGCTCCGTGACGGCCTGCGCGAGGCCGGGCACATCGACGGGCAGACCATCGTCTTCGAGGTCCGTCACGCCGAAGTGCGGCCGGAGCGTCTGCCCGCGCTCGCGGCCGATCTGGTCCGCCTCAACGTCGACGTGATCGTCACGACGGGCGACGCTGAGGTCCGCGCGGCCCGGGCCGCGACGGCGGCGATCCCGATCGTCATGGCGGTGAGCGGGGACCCGGTGAGAGCCGGCTACGTCGAGAGCCTGGCCCGTCCCGGGGGCAACGTCACCGGTCTCTCCTTCCTCAGCCCGGACCTGAGCGCCAAGCTGCTGGAGTTGCTCAAGGAAGCGGTCCCGACGGTGTCGCGCGTCGCCGTGCTGTGGAACGCGGCCAACCCGGTCAAGGCGCTCGACTACCAGGACGCCGAACGCGCAGCGCGCTCCCTGCACCTCCATCTCCGATCGGTCGAGGTCCGAAGGACCGAGGACTTCGACGGGGCGTTCGCGGCGATCGCCCGCGACCGTCCGCACGCCCTCGTCGTGCTCGTCGACGAGTTCGTCAACCAGCATCCGAAGCTGATCGGGGATTTCGTGACGAGCCGCGGGTTGCCGGCCATCGCCGCCGACCGGCGGCATTCCGCCGCTGGCGTGCTGCTCTCGTACGGGCCCAGCCTGCCGGCTCTCGCGCGCCGGGCGGCCGGCTACGTCGACCGGATTCTCAAGGGCGAGAAGCCCGCGAACCTGCCCGTCGAGCAGCCCACGACGTTCGACCTGGTCGTCAACCTCCGGACCGCGCAGGCGCTCGGCATCACGCTGCCGCCGGGCATCCTCGGGCGGGCCGACGAGGTCATCCGGTGATCTCCATGGTGGAGATGGCGCTGCTCGAGCTCAGCACCGGCTGCTCGCGATCCCCGGCCTCCGCGCTTCGCGGCAAGGATGGAGGCCGTGGGACTGGACCGCAGCGCCGAGGGCGCGCCATGCTGGCGCGCCCTCGGCCCCCACGCCCGGCCCGCGGCGTCACCGGATTCCACGAGATTCATCAGTCGAGCCCGAACACGCGCGCGGCGTTGCCGTAGAGCCACTTGTCCTTCACGGTGTCCTTGAGCGGCAGCGCCAGGTACTCCTGGATCAGCGTCTCGTGCGACTGCCCGACGAGGCCGGCCGACAGCCCCACCAGCACCTTGTCCTGGATGAGCGTGTTGCCGAACTGCAGCAGCATCTCCCAGCCCGCGCCGGGCTGGCCGAGGTACCGGGCGCGGTGGGCGGAGGTATCGACGTAGAGCCTGGGGTGGCGGCGGACGATGGCGACCATCTCGTTCACCCACGGCCAGCCCCCGAGGCCGCCGATGAGCGTCAGCTCCGGGAAATCGATGGCCACCTGATCGAGGTGCCGCGGGTGGCCGAGGTCGTACGGCCGGTCGGTCGCGTAGCTCATGGAGGAATAGATGCGCACGGGAATGTTCAGCTCGGCGGCCTTGGCGTAGAGGGGGTAGTACCGGCGATCGCTGGCCGGGATGCCGTCCACGAGGGCGGAGACGCCGAGCGCGCGGAACTTCTGCTCGCGCACGCGCCGCTCCAGCTCGCGCACACCGCTCATTCCGTGCAGCCCGCTGATACGGGCCAGGCCGATGAAGCGGTCCGGGTAGTCACGCAGCAGCTCGGCCACCTCGTCGTTGGAGGCACCGAAGGGCACCGCCCGCACGATCCCGACGCGATCGAGCAGGTCCACCCACGCCGACAGCTCCGTGGGCGGCCGCGTGTCGCCCCCCTCCCGGCGCGAGCGGAAGATGCGCCCGTAGTTGGCCATCCCGTACCCGGCCGGGCGCTCCGCGGCCGCGACCGGCGCTGCCGGCGCCTGGCCGGCGTCGCTCGAATGCCTGGGCACGCTGCACTCCATGTCGATCACCCGCGTCATTCACCCCTCCTTTTGGCGAGGGCTCCGCGCGCGGCCGCGCCGCCCGCCTCGCGCAGCCGCGGCGGCGCCACCAGCCGGTAGGCTTGCCCCACCAGGGTAGCCACGAGCGTCCAGTCCGGACGCCGGTCGATGCGCATCCCGACCCAGCCGCGCTGCCCCACGTACGGCGGACGGAAGAACCGTTCCGGATCTGTGAAGATCATCGCCTCCTGCTCGCCGAGCGGAGCGGGCAGCCACACCGCGAGGTGGTCGGCCCCGTGGTGGTGGTCGTCGAGCTGGGCGAAGAGCCGTCCGCGCACGCGCCAGGTGGGCTCGCCCCACGCCAGCTTCTCGGTGGTCTCGGGCAGCGCCAGGCAGATCGCGCGCAGCCGGTCGAGCGGATTGCGCGCGGACCGCCCGCCCCCACCGTGGCGTTTGATCAGGCGCGTGGCATCAGTTCGTGGCCGGGGGCGGCCCATCGCGCTATCCTCGATGGTCGATGGATGCGAGACAAGTCCGCCGCTGGATCGCCGGCTTCGAGGCGGCCGCCGAGGCCGACCGCCGGGCGGGCCGGCGCCGGAGCGCCGATCCCGGGTGGTCGGTCCGCCTCTCGCTCTCGATGCTCGACGCGGCGCACCGTGCGGCGGGAGGACGGCCTCTCCGTGATCCCCTCCGGGAAGCCGACGCCGAGCGCGTGCGTGCTGTCTGGGCGAGCCTCCGGCGGCGCCTCGGCCGGTGAGCGAAACGCGGCCGGCGGAGTTCCTGGACGCGCTCCGGGCTCTCTGCGATGGACTCCACGCCCTGGGCGTCCCCTGGATGATCACCGGCGGGGTCGCTGTGATCGCCCATGGCGTTCCCCGCTACACGGCCGACGTCGACGCCACGGTCGCGGCGTCCAGTGAGCCGCTCGAACGGGTGTTCGAGGTCCTCGCCGGTCGACGCATCGTCCCCCGCATCGACGGTGCGCTCGAGTTCGCTCGCGAGCGGCAGGTCCTGCTGCTCCGCCACGAGCCGTCCGGGGTCGATCTCGACGTGAGCCTCGCGTGGCTTCCGTTCGAGGTCGAGGCGATCAGGCGAAGCGAGACCCGCGACTACGCCGGCGTGACCATCCGCATCCCCCGGCCGGACGACCTGGTGATCTACAAGGTGGTGGCGGCCCGGCCCCGGGACTACGACGACGTGGAGCGGCTGCTGATGCTCCACGGTCCGTCGCTGGATCTCCGTCACGTGACAACCACTGTCCGTGAGTTCGCCGACGCGCTGGAGGATGCCGGGCGCATCGACACCCTCGAGAGGCTGCTGAAACAGGCCGGTCTCAGGCCCTGACCGCAAAGCCTGCGTAGTCCCGGGCCGCGACGTCGTCGCACAGCTGGCGGTAGGTTCCGACGCCGCCGACGTAGGGCATGAAGATGCGCGGCTTGCCGGGAACGTTGGCGCCCATGTACCAGGAGTTGGCGCGGGGATAGAGGGTGGCGTGGCCCACGGCGTTCACGTGCTCGACCCACGCCGCCTGCGCCTCGGCGCTGGCCTCGATGGCCGTGCGCCCGCGCGCGCGCAGGTAGGCGACGCAGTCGGCGATCCAGTCGACGTGCTGCTCGATGGACACGATCATGTTGCTCAGCACCGACGGGCTGCCGGGCCCGGTGATGATGAAGAGGTTCGGGAAGCCGGCGACGGCGACGCCGAGGTAGGTGCGCGGGCCCTCCGCCCACGCCTGCCGCAGCGTCCGGCCGCCCCGGCCGCGGAGGTCGACGGCCAGCAGCGCCCCCGTCATGGCGTCGAAGCCGGTGGCGAACACGAGGCTGTCCAGCGCGTAGGTCGCCTCGCGCGTGCGCAGCCCCCGCGGGGTGATCGCCTCGATCGGCGCCTTGCGGAGATCGACCAGGGTGACGTTGTCGCGGTTGAACGTCGCGTAGTAGTCGGTGTCCACGCAGAGGCGCTTGGTGCCGAGGGGATAGTCCCGCGGGACCAGGGCCTCGGCGACCGCGGGCTCGCGGACGATCGCCCGGATCTTGGCGCGGAAGAACTCGGCGGCGGTGTCGTTGGCGGCCTGGTCGGTGAGCAGGTCGGCGAACGTCGCGTTGAAGCCCAGCCCGCCGCGGCGCCAGCGGGCCTCGTACTCGCGCTCCCGCTCCTCGGCGGACACGGCCAGCGCCGACTGGTCGTTGCGCTCGACGACGAAACCGACGCGCGACTCGCGGGCCTGGCGGCGGTGCTCGGGGTAGTCGGCCTTCCAGCGCCGCTGGTACTCCGGGTCCATCGGCGCGTTCCGGGCGGGGATGCTGAAGTTCGGCGTCCGCTGGAAGACGAACAGGTGCGCGGCCTGCCGGGCGACGATCGGGATCGACTGGATGGCGGAGGAGCCGGTGCCGATGATGCCGACCCGCTGGCCGGTGAAGTCCACCCCCTCGTGCGGCCAGTGCCCCGTGTGATACCACCGGCCCTCGAACGTCTCGAGCCCCTCGAAGGCCGGCACCTGGGCGGTGGACAGGCAGCCCATCGCCATGATGCAGTAGCGCGCCGACACGCGGTCGCCGCGGTCCGTCTCGACCGCCCACCGGCTCGTCGCCTCGTCGAAGACGGCCGCCGTCACGCGGGTCTTCAGCTGGATGTCGCGGCGCAGGTCGAAGCGGTCCGCGACGTGGTTGATGTATTTCAAGATTTCCGGCTGGGAGGCGTACCGCTCGGTCCACTGCCACTCCTGCTGTAGCGCGTCCGAGAACGAGTACGAGTAATCCATGCTCTCGACGTCGCACCGCGCGCCCGGGTAGCGGTTCCAGTACCAGGTGCCGCCGAGCCCGTCACCCGCCTCGTAGACCCGGGCCGAGAACCCGAGGCCGCGCAGGCGGTGGAGCATGTACAGCCCCGCGAACCCCGCCCCGACGACGACCGCGTCGGCGTCGTCCGCCATCGCTCAGGCCATCCGCTCCCGCGTCGTCTCCGGCGCCATGACCGGCCTCCCCCGCGCGTCGAGGCGCGCGCGTGCGGATTATACGCGCCCGGGCGGGGCGATTGCGGTCGTGGGGGGCCGTGCCGCATCATGGCCGCCATGACGACACGCTCGCGAAATCGCGACTGGCGGTGCATGTTCGAGTCGAACTTCCCCGTGGACAAGGTGAGCTGCAGCTACACGGTGCTGTGGAACTCGTTCAAGCGGCTGGCCGCCGGCTACTCGGCGGCGGACAAGGCCGCGCTCTTCCACGACACGGCCGCCCGTGTCTATCGCCTGTCCGGCCCGGAAACTGCATGAGCCTGAGCGCCGACGAGTTCCGTGCGCACCTGGAGCAGTCGGCGACCACCGCCGGCGTGCGCCTGCCCGATCTGATACTGCCCGAGCGCACCACCTCCTGCTCGGGCGCATGCGCTTCCACTATCTCGACTGGGGCACGGCCGGCCTGCCGCCCGTGGTGTTCCTGCACGGCGGCGGCCTCAACGCCCACACCTGGGACCTCGTCTGCGCAGCACTCCGGCCGGAGCGGCACTGCCTGGCGCTCGATGCTCGTCGGCATGTCGCTCGGGGGCGTCAACGCGCTGGCGTGGGCCGGCCGGCACGGCCACCGCCTGGCGGGGCTGGTGCTCGTGGACGTCGGCCCCGAGATCCGGGTCGACGGCGTCCGCAAGATCGCGGCGTTCACCTCCGACGCGGCACCGCTCGACTCCGTCGAGCAGTTCGTGGACCGGGCCCTGGCGTTCAACCCGCGCCGCAACCGCGAGCTGCTGCGGCGCAGTCTCCTGCACAGCCTCCGGCGCATGCCGGACGGGCGTTTCATGTGGAAGTACGACCAGCGCCACCGGGGCAAGGTCGCCCCGACGCCTACGCGCGCCGGCGTGAGCTGCTGTGGTCGTCTGTGGATGCGGTGGCGTGCCCGACCCTGGTCGTGCGCGGCGCCCAGAGCGACGTGTTCCACGACGAGGACGCCGAGCGGCTGGCCGGCCGCTTCCGCCGGGGCCGCTGGGTCAGGATCGAGGGCGCCGGGCACACCGTGCAGGGCGACAACCCCGCCGGCCTGCTCGTCAGCCTGCGCGAGCTCCTGGACGAGGTCGCTACGGGTGGATCACCGTCCGCCCGCGGCTGATGACGAACGCCTCGTGGCGCTCGAGGAAGTCGATCACCACCTCGGCGGTGGATGGGGCTGCTGCAGCGGCCGCGGCCAGATGGAGACCGTCCGGTACTGGAAGTGGCGCCCCTGCCAGCCGAAGGGCCGCGGCTCCGTCCACGCCTTGAGGATGAGCTCCATGCCCTCGTCGGTCCGCTCGCGGGCCTCCTGTGGATTCAGATCGTAGGTCATCGCCTCGTTCGCGGTCCCGCGCAGCAAGCCGACGACCAGCCGTCCCTGGGTCATGGTGTCCAGCATCGCCAGCTCCTCGGCCACCCGCACCGGGTTGCGGTGCGGCACGATCGGCCCCAGCAGGGCGATCGTGAGCCGCTCGAGACGGGCGGCGATGAACGCCGCCGCCACGATCGGCGACGGGGTCAGGATTCGCGGCGAGTAGTGGTGCTCGGAGACGCTCACCCAGTCGAAGCCGAGCGCCTCGACGTACCGCAGCCGCTCGATCATCCCGCGATAGGCACGCGCGCCCGCCTCCGGATCGTAGGCAGCGGACGGCACCGGCCACTCGGGCGGCAGCGCCTGCGGCGGCAGGTAGCGCACCGTCTCGAAGAACGAGACCTTCATGGCCCCGGACGTTAGCACGAAATATCAATCGGCCCCGAGGGCCCGCGCGCTTCCAATGCATCTCGCGAATCCGTTGACCTTGAGGGGGCCGGGCACGGGTGCCACGGACGCGCCCGCATGGCTCGCCTGTCGCCGTAACTCGCTCCGGACCCGGCTCGCTCGGGCCCCCCATCCCCCCGAGGGGGCTGGGCGGCAGCTCCAGTCGAATCGTTGGCGGCTCGCTCGCCGGGTCCTACGCTCGAACGGCGACGACGGCTCGCCA
>DASTOJ010000150.1:0-2802 GCA_035762565.1 Candidatus Methylomirabilota bacterium
GCACGCCGACCCCGAGCATCTGGCCTGGGGACTGGCCCAGTGCGACGGCCGCGGTGCCCTGATCGCCACCGACGGCGTCTTCGGGCTCGACGGCGACGTGGCGCCGCTCGAGGACATCGTCGAGCTCGCCCGCCGCCACGACGTGCGCGTGCTGGTGGACGAGGCGCAGGGGCTCGGCGCGGTCGGCCCGGGTGGCCGCGGCGCCGTGGCCGAGGCCGGGCTCGAGGACGAGGTCGACGTCATCACCGGCTCGCTCGGCACGGCGCTCGGCTCCTACGGCGGCTTCGCCTGCTGCGACCACGTGACCGCCCGCTACCTGGTCAACAGCGCCCGCACCCTGCTGCACTCGACGGCGCCGCCGCCGGTGGCGGTGGCGGCGGCGATGGCCGCGCTCGAGCTGCTGGCGGAGGAGCCGCGGCGCGTCGAGCGGCTGCTCGGCAACGCCGAGGCGCTGCGCGACGAGCTGGCCCGCGAGGGCTTCGAGGTGTCCGGCGCCAGCACGCACGTGGTGTCGCTGCTGGTGGGCGAGACCGAGCCCGCGACGGCGATCGTCGACCACGCGCTCGAGCAGGGCGTGTTCACCGAGGCCGTCATGCCGCCCAGCGTCCCGGACGGGGCGGCGCGGCTGCGGCTCGCCGTGATGGCCTCGCACACGCGCGCCGAGCTGCGCGACGCCTCGCGCGTGCTCGCCCGCGCCGCCCTGCGGGCCGGCGTGCGCCCCGGCGCCGGCGGCCCTGTCGCCCTCGCGCAGATGGACGAGCTGCCGCGGGCCGCCTGACCCCGGCGCCGTCGTCGCGCTCCGCGAACTGCAGCTGGGTAGGGGGAGCGAGGGGTTGGCGCGGCCGGTTTCCTCCACGCGTCCT
The DNA here is from genome assembly GCA_035762565.1 of Candidatus Methylomirabilota bacterium. Lineage (GTDB taxonomy): Bacteria > Methylomirabilota > Methylomirabilia > Rokubacteriales > CSP1-6 > AR5. The sequence continues at coordinate 864 of DASTOJ010000150.1, forward strand.
GACTAGGGGACCGTATTGGTACCTAGGTGTAAGACCCGAGGAGGTTGTTCCCGGTCAGTTGCTGTAGGCGGCTGGCCGGGGGCTGGTGGCTGAGGCTGCCGTGTGGTCGTCGGTAGTTGTAGTGGTTGAGCCAGCCGGGTAGGGCGGCGGTGCGTTCGTGGCTTGTGCGGTAGATGGCGCCGTAGGCCCAGCCGGCGAGCATGGTGCGGATGAAGCGTTCGGCCTTGCCGTTGGTTTGGGGCCGGTAGGGCCGGGTGCGTAGGTGTTTGAGGCCGAGGGCGCGGCAGGCGAGCGCGTGGATTGTCGAGCGGTAGGCGGAGCCGTTGTCGGTGAGCAGGCGCTCGACCGTGATGCCGTGGGCGGCGTAGAAGTTGAGGGCGCGGCGCAGGAACGCGGCCGCGGTGGTGGCCTTTTCGTCGGTGAGGACTTCGGCGTAGGCCAGTCGGGTGGCGTCGTCGACGCAGATGTGGACGTATTCCCAGCCGACGGTGCGGCGCTCGGCGCCGCGCCGGCCGCGGTGCGGGTTGTAGTGCTTGCGGCCGGTGATGCGATGCCCGGCGCCGCCCTGGATGCGACCGAGCTTTTTGACGTCGACGTGCAGCAGCTCGCCGGGCCGCTCGCGCTCGTAGCGCTGGGGCAACTCAAGGCCGAGCCGGCCGAGCTTGCCCATCCCGATCCGCTGAAGGATCCCGGAGACCGTCGAGAGCGCCATGTCGAGCAGCTCGGCGATCTCGGCGCCGGTCAAGCGCAACCGGCGCAGCGCAGCGATCGCCTCGATGCGCTCCTCGCTCGTGCGCGCCGGGATCGACCTAGGCGCCGACGAGCGATCCAGCAGCCCGGCAGCGCCCTCGGCCCGGTGCCGGTCGCGCCACTTGCGCGCGGTGCGCTCGCTGACTCCGGCCGCCATAGCGGCCTGCGTCAGCGACCACCCCGCCCGCAGCCGCTCAATCAGCAGCTCGCGGCCTTTGACGCTCAGACGGGCGTTAGCGTGCAACCTCATCCGGTGTCCTCCTTGGGACTGAGAGTGCTTGGCAGCCCTCAGCCTCCAAGGAGGCCCGGATGAACAACGTCCTCAGGAACTACACCTAGGGCAGGACGGGTCGATGGAAACCGGCCTCGCCGGCCTCCCCACTTCCCCACCCAGCCGAAGTTCGTCCCGCGGCTACGCGATATAGACCGGCGCCCCAACGGGCACCTGGTCGTAGAGCTCGATCACGTCAGGGATCAGCATCCGGATGCAGCCGTGCGAGGCGGCGGTGCCGATCGACCCGGTGGCGTCCGTGCCGTGGATGCCGGCGCCGTTGTAGATCCCCATCCAGCGCGCCTTGAGCGGGTTCTGCGGCGTGCCGCCGGGGACGATGGTGCCGGCCAGGTCGCCCGCCCAGTCGGAGTTGGGCACGTGCCAGGCGGGATTGATGGCCTTGTTCTGGACGTGATACAGGCCAGCCGGGGTCTCGAGCCCGACCTGGCCGACGGCGATCCCGTAGGTCTTCTGGAGCTTGAGGTCCTTGTAGAACGAGAGCCGGAAGCTGCCGCGGTTGACGATGATGATCGCCGGATACTTCTCGGCCAGCTTCTCGGTGCTGACCTTCGGCTCGACGACCTTGGTCTTGACGCGGGCGATCCGCGTCGAGCTCATGTCGACCAGCTCGGAGCGGATCGACTTGCGCAGCGCGGCCGCGCGGACGTCGAGCCCGTCGCGCGACGGCGTCGGCTCCACCTGACCGTTCTCGAGGTCCAGCGACGCGTCGCGCACCTCGATCTCGAGCTTGCGCTCGACCCGGTCCACCAGCCGCCGCACCGCTTCCTCGGAGTAGTTGATCTTGGCCTCGACCCGTGCGTCGACCTCCGTGCCGCGCACCTCGCGCCACGTGCGGGTGAAGAGGTTGCCCTCGGTCGACACCGCCATCGCGCGGTCGACCGAGCCGTCGATGTCGAC
>DASTOJ010000151.1:0-12919 GCA_035762565.1 Candidatus Methylomirabilota bacterium
CCATGGACGAGCTGGCGGACGCGCTCGACATGGACCCGGTCGAGCTACGGTTGCTGAACCTGCTCGGGCGCGGCGAGCTGGTGCGGCCGGAGCTGCGCCCGATGGACGCCGACCTGCCCGACGATCTCAAGCGCCTGGTGAAGGGCCTGGACGAGGTGCGGGCGCCGGACGCCACCGGCCGTGGTGTGGCCGTCGGCATCGCCAACCCCGCCGAGCTGCCGATCTCGACGTCGATCGTGCGGCTGCACTACGACGGCAGCGCCACGATCCTGTGCTCGATGGTCGAGGTGGGGCAGGGCCTCCACACCGTCCTGGCCCAGATCGTGTCCGAGGAGCTGGGCGTGCCGCGCGAGGCGATCCTCGTCGTCTCCCCGGATACGCGCTTCGGCCCCTACGACTGGTCGTCCGGCGCCAGCCGCGGCGTCACGATCGTGGGCACCGCGGTCCAGCGCGCCGCCCGGGACATCGCGGAGCAGCTCCGCGCGCTCGCCGCCGAGAGCGCGGGTGTGGCGCTCGCCGACGTCGCCTGGCGTGAGGGGCGCGTGCACGCCGCCGGCCGCAGCCTGACCCCGGCCGAGGTCATCTGCGCGTGGTACGGGCGCCCGGCGGGCGAGGTGATCGGCCGCGGGTACGTGCGCAACCTGGGGCCGTCGCCGGCGTTCTGGGAGGTCGGCATGGGCGGCGTGGAGCTGGACGTCGACCGCGAGACCGGCGTGATCCGCTTGCTGTCCTACACGGCCCTGGCCGACGTCGGGCGCGCCATCAACCCGCACCTGTGCGAGCAGCAGGACGTCGGCGCCGTGGTGATGGGGCTCGGCCACACGCTCTTCGAGGAGATGACGTACTCGCCGGGCGGGTCACTGCTGAACCCCTCGCTGATCGAGTACCGCGTGCCGCTCGCCACCGACCTGCCGCCGGCGCTGCACGCGATCCTCGTCGAGAACGCCGACGGCACCGGCCCCTTCGGCGCCAAGGGCATGGGCGAGGGCGGCGGCTTGCCGGTGGCGCCCGCCGTCGCCAACGCCGTCGCCCGCGCCACTGGCGTCCGCATCCGCGACCTGCCGCTCACGCCCGAGCGGGTGTGGGCCGCACTCCGCGCCGCGCGGCCGCGGGCTGGCGCGCGTTGATCGACCTGCGCCGCGTGATCGACCTCGCCGTCGAGCCCGCTGTCGTCTGGGAGCGGCTGTGGGACGTTCCGGCGCTGGCCGCGTGCATCCCGGGCTGTGACGCCGTCGAGACCGTCGAGGCGGAGCGCCGCTACCGGGCCACGATCCGTGACAAGGTCGGGCCGTTCCGGATCGCGATCCCGCTGGAGGTCGCCGTCGATCCCACGCCGCCCACACGCCTGGGCCTCAGCGCCACCGGCCGTGACGCGGCGCTCGGCAGCCCGATCAAGCTCAGCCTCGTCGCGACGATCGCAACCGGCGCCCGGGGCGGCACCCGGCTGGTGCTGGAAGGCCGGGGCGAGGTCGGCGGCAAGCTCGCCGCGCTCGGCCAGGGCGTGATCGAGCGCAAGACCCGGGACATCCTCGATCGCTTCGCGACCAACCTGACCGCGCTGTTCGCGGCACCGCGCGGATCGTGAACCTCGAGATCGCGCTCGTCCATGTTGCCGCCGTTTGAGATCCACCAGCCGGCGACGGCGGCCGAGGCCGCCGCGCTACGCGTGCGCTTCGGCGAGACGGCCGCCCTCTACGCGGGCGGCAGCGAGCTGCTGCTGGCGCTGAAGGAAGGGCTCGGGGCCTTCGAGCACCTGATCGACGTCAAGACCATCGCCGGCCTCGACGCGCTGGGCCTCACCCCCGGCGGGACGCTGGCGATCGGCGCCGCGGTGACCCACGGCACGCTGGAGCGCTCGGCCATCGTGCGCCAGCGGTTTCCGCTGCTGGCCGAGATGGAGCACCAGGTGGCGAACCCGCGCGTGAGGTCGGTGGGAACGCTCGGCGGCAACCTGTGCTTCGCCGAGCCGCATTCCGACCCGCCGGCAGCCTTGCTCGTCCACGGCGCGGCCGTCGTGCTCGAGGGCGCCGGGGGCCCGCGGAGGCTGCCGCTGGCCGACTTCATCGTGGGGCCCTACGAGAGCGCGCTCGGCACGGACGAGATCCTCACGGTGGTCGAGGTCGCGCCGCCACCGTCCGGCGCGGCGACCGCCTATCTCAAGTTCGGCATGCACGAGCGTCCCACCGTCGGCGTCGCTGCGCTGCTCGTCCCCGACGCGCGGGGCCGGGTGACCGAGGCGCGGGTCGCCGTCGGGTGTGTGCCGCCCGTGGCCACGCGCCTGGCTGCGCTGGAGACGGCGCTCGCCGGCGTGTCGCTGGCCACGCTCGAGGCCGGCTGGCCGCCCGCCGAGCAGGCGGGCGACGCGCTCGACGCGGTGTCGGATCTCCACGGCGCGGCCGACTACAAGCGGGCGATGGCCGGCGTGTTCGTCAAGCGCGCGCTGGTGCTGGCGGCACGCCGCGCGAAGGCCGCCGCATGAGCGCGCCCGATCGCCGGCTGGCGCTGGAGGCCACCGTCAACGGCCGGCCGGTGAGCCTGCGCGTCGTGCCGGAGGCGCTGCTGCTGGACGTCCTGCGCGAGGATCTCGGGCTCACCGGCGGCAAGCGCTCGTGCGACGTCCAGGTGTGCGGCGCCTGCACGGTGCTGCTGGACGGGCGGCCCGTCAGCGCGTGCTCGGTCCTCGCTTACGAGGCGCGCGGCCGCCACGTGCTGACCGTCGAGGGCCTCGCCACCGGCGACCGCCTGCATCCGGTGCAGGAGGCCTTCCTCGCCGCCGCGGCCTTCCAGTGCGGCTACTGCACCCCCGGCATGATCCTGGCCGTGAAGGCGCTGCTCGACGAGAGGCCCGCCGCCACCCCGGAGGAGGCGCGCGAGTACCTGCGTGGCAACATCTGCCGCTGCACGGGCTACGTCGCCATCCTCGACGCGGTCAGGGCGGCCCAGCGGGCGATCGCCCCGCGCCCCTGAGGCCCGCGCGTGCGTGAGCTGGCCGCGGCGGTCGTCCTCCTCGCGGCCGCGCTCGCCGGCGTCGTGGAGGCCTCGCGGCTGGCGCTCGGACGCATCGTCGCTCCCGGTCCTGGGTTCTTTCCCTTCGCGCTGGCCCTCGGGCTGGCCGCCACCGCGACGCTGCTCGTCGCGCGTGCGCTCCGGCGTCCGCAGCCGTCAGGGCCGGCCGGGCCGGTCTCCCCAGGCGGCCGAACGCGGCTCCTCACGGTCGTCGGCGCGCTGTTCGGCTACGCCGCCGTCCTCGGCGGGCTCGGGTTCGTCGTGGCCACGTTCCTCCTGATGGTCGTGCTCTTCCGCGCGGTCGAGTCCCAGCGGTGGGCGGTTGCCCTCGCGGCGTCGGCGTCGTCGGCCATCCTCGGCCACCTGCTATTCAAGGTCTGGCTCGGGGTGCGCCTGCCGCCCGGGCCGTGGGGGTTCTGAGGGCGGGATGGACCCGGTCGCGGGCGTGGCCTACGGGTTCGCGGTGGCCCTGCAGCCGGCCAACCTCGCGGCGTGCTTCGCCGGCGTCTTCGTGGGCACGCTGGTCGGCGTGCTGCCCGGCCTCGGCCCGGTGGCCACGATGTCGCTGCTGCTGCCGGTCACGTTCGCGATGTCGCCGACGGCCTCGATCATCATGCTGGCCGGCATCTACTACGGCGCGATGTACGGCGGCTCCACCACCTCGATCCTCGTCAACATCCCCGGCGAGGCGGCCTCGGTGGTGACCTGTCTCGACGGCTACCAGATGGCGCGGCAGGGGCGGGCCGGGCCCGCGCTCGGTATCGCCGCGTTCGGCTCCTTCATCGCGGGCACGCTCGGCGTGCTCGGCCTCATGCTGCTGGCCCCGCCGCTGGCGGCGGCGGCCCTGCGGTTCGGCCCCCCGGAGATCTTCACGCTCCTGCTGCTCGGGTTCACGCTGGTCACCTACCTCGGCAGCGGGTCCCGCCTCAAGGCGGTCGCCATGGCGCTGGCCGGGATGTTCCTGGGCACGATCGGCCTCGACCCCGTCACCGGCGCGCCGCGCTTCACGCTCGGCACCGCGACGCTCTCCGACGGCGTGGGGCTGGTGCCGATGATCATGGGCCTGTTCGGGATCGCCGAGGTGCTGCTCAACGTCGAGGCCGGCCTCAAGCAGGAGGTCTTCCGGACACGCATCCGCCACCTGCTGCCCACGCGACAGGACTGGAAGGACTCGGCGGCGCCGATCGCGCGCGGCAGCGCGCTGGGCTTCGTCCTCGGCATCCTGCCCGGCGTGGGCGCCATCATCCCGACCTTCGTGTCCTACGCGCTGGAAAAGCGCCTGTCGCGCCGCCCGGACACCTTCGGCCGCGGCGCGATCGAGGGCGTGGCCGGGCCCGAGTCCGCCAACAACGCCGCCACCGGCGGCGCGATGATCCCGCTGCTCACGCTCGGCATCGCGCCCAACGTCGTCATGGCGGTGCTGCTCGGCGCGTTCCTGATCCACGGCGTGCAGCCGGGGCCGCTCATGCTGCGCGAGCACCCCGACCTGTTCTGGGGCGTGGTGGCCAGCATGTACCTGGGCAACGCGCTCCTCCTCGTGCTGAACTTGCCGCTCATCGGGCTGTGGGTGCAGATCCTCAGAGTCCCGTACGGTGTGCTGTTCCCGCTGATCCTGTTGATCTGCGTCGTCGGCGTCTGGGGCGTCTCCGCCAACGTCTGGGACGTCGTGCTCATGCTCGCCTTCGGGGTCGTCGGCTACCTGATGCGCAAGACCGGGTTCGAGCCGGCGCCGCTGGTCCTGGCCTTCGTGCTGGGGCGGCTGGCCGAGGAGTCGATCCGCCAGTCGCTGCTGCTCTCGCGCGGGAGCCTGGCGATCCTCGTCGAGCGGCCGATCGCCGGGGCGTTCCTGGCCGCCACCGCCGCCATGATCCTGCTGCCCAGCCTCCTGCCGCGGCTGCGCGCGCTGGTCGCCCGCGCCGCCGCCGACCCGGGGGCGTGAGCGATGCCCTAGTGCACGTTCGGGTGTTGCAGGTGGTGCTCCGTGATCGATTGCCAGGCGCGGGCGGCGGCGAGGACCGTATTCTCCTCCCAGGCGCGTCCCAAGAACTGGAGACTGGTGGGCAACCCCGCCTCGGTGAAGCCGTTGGGCACCGCGATGGCGGGCAGGCCGGCGGCGTTGCCGATCGCGCCCATGACGTCGGCAATGTTGCCGCGGGCGACGCTGCGGAACTCGCGGTCGAGCGGCGAGGCGACCGCCGGCCGGCCCGGCGCCACCAGGGCGTCCAGGCCCGACAGCACGCGATCGGCCTCGCGCGCGACGCGGGGGCGCAGGCGCTGCGCCCTGATGTAGTCCTTGGCCAGGATGGTATCGCGCGCGTAGGCCGTGAAGTGGTCCTCGGGGGCCGTGAGCCCGGCGATCGCGCCGCTCTCGATCATGTCCTCGAAGGCGCTCGCGGCCTCCGCCATCAAGATCAGGCGGGTGACGGCCTCGTACGGCAGGTCGGCCAGCGTCACGTCCTCCACCGTGCCGAGCTTCGCCAGGACGTCGAGCGAGCGCGCGAACGCCTCCCGCACCGCCGGCTCCGCGGTGGCCGCCACGTCGCGGATGACGCCGAAGCGGAAGCGCCGGCCGGCCACCGCGGCGTCGTCGTAGGCGAAGGGCCGGTCGACGGCCGTCGCGTCACGAGGATCGGGCCCCGCGATCGCGTCCAGCACGAGGCCGCAGTCGTCGGCCGTGAGCGCGAGCGGGCCGAGCTTGTCGAGCGTCCAGCAGAGGGCCATGGCACCGTGACGGCTCACGCGCCCGTAGGTCGGCCGGAGCCCCGTCACGCCGCAGTTGGCCGCCGGCGAGAGGATGGAGCCCCAGGTCTCCGAGCCGATGGCGAAGGGCACCAGGCCGGCCGCCACCGCCGAGCCCGACCCGCTCGACGATCCGCCGCTCCAGGCGTCGGGCCCCCACGGTGAGATCCCGGGGCCCGTAAAGGATGCGTTGGGCTGACAGTAGCCCATGCCGCCGGCCAGCTCGACCATCGCCAGCTTCGCCACGAGCACGGCACCCGCCTGCTCGAGGCGCCGGATGACGGTCGCGTCGAAGTCGAACTGCTGCGCGCGCAGCGGGGCCGCGCCCCACGTGGTCGGGATCCCCCCGGCCGTCGCGAGCAGATCCTTGGCGCCATAGGGGATGCCGTGCAACGGGCCGCGCCAGCGTCCGGCCGCGATCTCGGCCTCGGCCCGCCGCGCCTCTGCCAGGGCCCGCTCGCGTGTGACGGTGACGACGGCGTTGTAGCGAGGTCCGAGCTTCTCCAGCCGCTCGAGAAAGGTCTCGGCGAGCGTGACGGGCGAGAGCCGGCCGGCGCGCACGGCCTCTCCGAGCTCCCGTAGCGGGCGGAAGACCGGGTTCACTCGTCGGCGCGGAACGCGGTGAAGGGCGGCAGTGGCTCGTCGGCGTTGCCCAGCGGTACGGCCCGCAGGGCCGCGGCGTGCTCGGCGATCGCCTCGATTCCGCGCCGGAGCGCCTCGAGCTGCCCGGTGGTGAGCCGCTCGCCGTAGCGATGGCGCACCAGCGCCAGCAGGAGGTCCACCTCGCCGGGATCCCGCGCGGCGCTCATGACGGTCGCATCCTACACCGTCTCGCCCACGTTCGACCGGCCGGCCGGCGGCATCCGTGGTACCCTCGATCCCCGACGGCCACCGGAGCGATGTGACGAGCCAGCCCAAGAAGAACACCAACCGACGCAGGAGCGCAGGACGGCGCAGGCCACGGCCCGCGCGCGCGGTCGCGCCCCCGCCGGCTCCGACCCCGGTCGAAGTGGCGGCGGTCCCGGAGGCCCCGGCGCCGCCCCCGCCACCCGACATTCCGCTGGCCCAGCCCGAGATCGCCTTCGCCGCCCGGGCCGCGGCGCGGCCACCCGAGACCGAGCGGCCGTTTCCCACCACCCGCCGCGCCATCTTCTTCGACGTCGAGAACACGAGCCGGGTGCAGCACATCGCTCGCGTCATCGACTACCTCGCGGTCGACCGGCTGGGACGCCGCACGGACTTCGTGGCCGTGGGGAACTGGCGGGTCATCGGTCACGACACCGCGCGCCTGCTGGCGGGCCATGGGGCCCAGCTGCTGCACAGCGCCCCGTCCGTAGGCGTGAAGGACTGGAGCGACCTGCGCATCGCGGTGGCGGCCGGGGTCTGGCTCGGCACCGCCCGGCCCGGTGACGTCCTCGAGATCATCTCCGACGACCGGGCGTTCGACGCGGTCGGCGACGTCGCCACCAGCCTGGGAATCGCGTTCCGGCGACTGTCCTACCGCGGTCTCACCGGGTTGCCGCGCGAGGCCGCACCTCCGCCGCTGGCGGCGGTCGAGCCGCGCGTTGAGCCGCGGGGCTCCCGATACCGCCGGGGACGGCGCGGCGGGCGGGGTCCCCGCGAAGCGCCGGTCGTTCACGCGGCGCCGCAGCCCGCCCACCGGCAGGTCGCGGCCGAGGCTCACACGGCGCCCCACGACGAGTTGCTGGGCGTGGCACGCGACCTCATCGGGGCCGCGCCCAACGGGGCCGTCACCCTCGACGCGCTGGCCAACGCGCTCAAGAGTCGCGGGTTCAGCCGGCCTCCGGGATCGCCGCGGCTGATCACCCGTCTGCGCCGCCTGCGCGAGCTGTCGGTGAGCCGCTCGGGCCACATCACCCTCGTGGATTCGACGCCTGCCCCGCCCCCGGTCGTCGAGGCTCCCGCTCCCGAGCCCGAGCCCGCGGCGGTTGCGCCGCCCCCGCCGCCGATCGAGCCACCGGTCACCCAGGTCGGCGACGACCGCACGTTCGAGGAGCGCCGCGCCGACGTCGAAGCCGCGCTTCGCGCGGGACAGACCATCTCGCGGCAGCCGGAGGCCGCGGTCCCCGGCGGCGGGCCGGACCCGGGCCCGCCGCGCCGTCGCTCGCGGCGCGGCGGCCGCCGTCATCGCCGTCACTCCGCGCCAGCGGCCGGCTGAGCCTCGGCGCGACTCGCCCTCGTCCTGCCTTCGTGCGGCGGGAACGACGGGTCAGGCGAAGCGCCAGCCGTCGAGGGCTCGGGGGTCGGTCGGGATGATCCTCAGCGGCAGCTCGTGGGGCGCCACGATTCCGTGCTCGAGCAGAGGCGCGAGCGCCGAGCGGGCATTCGCGGCGGCGGGCAGCGGGAAGGACGGCATGAGCGCGAGGCGCTGCGCGAGCGAGCGGGCCGCGGTGGGCAGGCGCAGCGCGCCGTCCGGGGTGACGAGCGAGAACTCCGCGGGCCCGCTCGGTCCGGTGACGGCGGGGAGCTGGGTCCAGAGGCGTGAGCGCGAGCACGGCGGGACCGCGTCGACGCGTCCGGAGACGACGTCCCAGGCGACGAGGCCGGCGCGGTGGGCGGCCGGCGTCGCGCGGCGGCGCGAATCGCGCTGACGCCAGGTGAGCGACAGGGCGAGCGAGCGGTCCCGGCACACCACGTCGTGGGGGGTCCACGGGGGCAGGTGGAACAGGGTGCCCGGACGGAGCTCGAGCGTCCGCCAGCCACGGCCGTGGCGCGGCGTTCTCGGGTCGAGATCCTCCGGAGTCCCGGGCGTCACGCGGGGGCCGAGCGTGACGAGTCGGCGGCCCTCGAGCTGAAGCCAGAAGGCGTCGACGGGGCCGTCGTGGTGGAGGCCCATGCCGGGGCGGTCCCGGCCCTCGACCGCGAACAGGAACGAGCATTCCTGGCGGAGTGGTCCCAGGATCCCTCCGCGCAGGGCGACCATGAGCCGCATGAGCCGCGGCAGCAGCTGATGCACTTGCGGCAGGAAGATCGTGGCGCCCGCGGCCAGGGCTGCACCCAGCCGCCGGGGATTCCCCGAGCGGTCGTAGCGACGCTCCGCGACGATCTGAAAAGGCGCGCCCGACTCCGCCATGGCCACGACGGTGGCGAAATCCGGAGCGATGGCGCGCCAGGCGCGGTCGCGCGACCGGAGCACGACCGGCGTGCGCCCGAGCCACCGCCGGCGGAAGCTCTCGAGCGCCGCCGGGCCGGCGAACCAGGTCGTCAGCGGCGAGGCGGCGAGCCGGCAGGTCATGTTTGAAGCTGGTTGCGGCCGGCCTGCTTGGCGCGGTAGAGCGCTTCGTCGGCCGCCCGGACGACCTGGTCGGGCGCGGATGCCCCGCCGTCGCTGCCCGCCGCGCCGATGCTCACCGTCACCGCGATTCGCCGGCGGGCGCCGCCGGCCGGCGGGGACTCGGGCCGCGTGTCCGGGCGCGTGGGCGCGCGCAGCGTGAACGGCGTGGCCTCGATCGTCCGGCGCAAGGTCTCGAGATGGTCGCGGACCTGGTCGACGGCCTTGCCCTGGAACAGCACCGCGAATTCCTCGCCGCCGTAACGGAACGCCCGGCCGCCGCCGCCGATCGCGGCCAGCCGCGCGCCGACCATGCGCAGCAACTGATCGCCGACGTCGTGCCCGTGCGCGTCGTTGAACCGCTTGAAGTGGTCGATGTCGACCATGGCCACCGTGTACGTCCCGCGCAGCCGGTCCAGCGCCTCGTTGAGCGCGCGCCGGGCCGGAAGCCCGGTCAGCTCGTCGTCGTAGGCCATGACGTACCACGTCTCGATGAGCGACAGCACGAGGATGAGGCCCCCGGTCGTCAGGTACAGGCTCACGTCGAGCCGGCTGCCGCCGGTCCGGAACGCCAGGAAGGCGGCCGCGAGCGTCCATACCGCGCCGCTCTCGAAGGCCGTCGCCCGGAGGATGGCGCGCCGGGCGGCCACGACACCGGCCGCCAGAAAGCCGATGAGCGAGAGCTGTGACATCGCCGCGCGGGAGGGAGCGAGCGGCAGGAACAGCGGCTGGCACAGGAGCGTGACGAGCACGACCTCGACGGCGAGCAATGCCAGCGCCACCCGGCCCGGGCGGGCCAGGAGCCCGCGCTCGGGCAGCCACGTCAGCGCCGCCAGGTCGAGCGGGACCAGCACCGCGAGCGCGCCGAAGACGACCCGGGCGACCTCGCCGCCGGTGCCGCTCGCCGGCACCCAGACCGCCAGCGCGCGCTCGGCCAGCAGCAGCACGGCGAGCGCCAGCACCAGGCGGCTTCGATCGAAGCGCCAGCCGAGCAGGATGCCGCCGCCCAGCACGACGAGCGGATAGGCGGGCACCAGCGGCCAGAGGGCGGGCCGCAGGGCGGTGGACTGCAAGACGAGGGCGGCGGCCAGCAGCAGCACCGCCCCCGGCAGCAGCCGAACCACGACCTTCGTCACGACCGACAGCATGCCCTTCGAGCGCGGGCTTGGCCCGCGCATTCCTGGGGGAGGCGTCGGAGGGGGAAGGCCCCCTCCGACTGCTCTCTACGCCTTCTCGACGATGTAGAGGTGCGGCAGCATGTCGACGTAGATGTTCCCGTCGACGACGGTCTCACCCAGCTTGTTCTTTTCCAGCCCCCGCACCTTCGGCTTGGCTGCGGCCCACCGGGCCACCCAGGCGACCGGGATGTACCCGGCGTCGAGCTGCATGAGCTCCTCGGCCTTCGCGTAGTGGGCGAGCCGCTTCTTGGTGTCCCGCGTGTCGCGGCCCGCCTCCAGCTCCTTGTCGAAGGCGTCGTTGACCCAGGCCTGGCGCTTGCCCTCCGTCTTCTTGCCGTAGAACGTGTCGAAGTACTCGTTGTGCGGGTCGGGATAGTCCATGAACCAGCGGATCCAGATGAACTGGTAGTTGTGCCCCCACAGGCCGGCCCGGAAGACGCGCTGCTCGAGCACTTCCAGATCCGTCTTCATGTTCAGGTGCTCGAGGAGGACGGCCTGCACAGCCTCGGCGAGCGGCTTGGATCCCAGGCCCTCCTGACGCATGGTGAGCGTGATCTTCGGCCAGTTGCGGCCGCCCTCGTACGGCGTGCCCTTGAGCATGGCCATCGCCGCCTTGGGGTCGAACCGCTGGATGTCGCGAATCTTCTTGTCGTCGACCGCGCCCGGGAAGCCCGGCGGGATCATCGAGTGGGCAGGAATGGCGAAGCCGTCGGCGACCCGCACCACGCTCTCGCGGTCGATGGCGTGGGCCACCGCCCTGCGCACCTTCGCGTTGTCGAAGGGCGGCTTGGTCACCTGGGGGAGGAGATACCAGGTGCCGGGGAACGGATAGCGGAACACCTGCCCCTTGGTGGCGGGTGCGTCGCGCAGCCGCTTGAGATCGCCGGTCTGCAAGGGCGAGAGGTCGAGCTCGTTGTTCTCGTACGGCAAGGCCCCCGACTCCAGCGGGATGATCGGGATGGTGACCTTGTCCAGCGTCATGCCCTGCGCACCGAAGAAGTGCTTGTTCTTCCTGAGCACCATGACCTTGTTGTGCTCCCACGTCTCGAGCGCGAACGGGCCGTTGCTGACGATGTTGGCGGCCTCGGTCCACTTGTCGCCGTGTTTCTCGACGGAGGGCCGATGGGCCGGGAAGGCCGCGATGTACGCCGAGAGCACCGGGAAGTAGCCGCGCGGCCCCTCGAGCGTCACCTCGAGCGTCCAGTCGCCCTTGGCCACCACGCCGACCTGGGAGGCGTCCGGCACCTTGCCCTTGTTGAAGGGCTCGGCGCCCTTGATGTCGTAGAAGTAGCTCGAGTACGGGTTCTTGCTGGCCGGGTCCATCTGGCGCTTCCACGACCACTCGAAGTCCTTCGCCGTGCACGGACTGCCGTCCGACCACTTGGAGTCCTTGCGGATGACGAAGGTCCACACCGACCCGTCCTTGTTGGACGTGATCTTCTCGGCCACGTAAGGGACGGGCTGGAAGTTGACGTCGAACTTCATGAGGCCCGCCCAGAGAGCGGGCACGCCGGTGCAGTACAGGTCCTTGTTGAAGTCGTGGCTTGACGGGTCGCTCTGCCACCAGCCGCCGCCGCCGATCCGGAGGTGCTGCTCCTTGGCGAGCTTCTCGCCGGGGCCGAGCTTGGGCGCGGCCGAGGCCGGCCGCGCGTTGAAACCGGCCGCGCCCAGCGTCGCGAGACCGGCGGCGACCTTGAGAAAGCCGCGGCGATCGACACCGACGGCGCTCAGGCGCTCGGCCAGCAGGTCCAGCTGCGCATCGGGGATAGAGGGTCGCGTCATGACAGCCTCCTGGGTTGAGATGCCTACTTCATCTTGGGATCGAGCGCGTCGCGCACGCCGTCGCCGAAGAACGTGAACGCCAGCATGGTGACCGCGATCGCAATGGACGGGAACACGCACAGGTGCCAGTACGAGCGGATGTACTGCTGTCCCTCGCCGACCATCTGGCCCCACGACGGGGTCGGCGGGTTGATGCCGACGCCGATGAAGGACAGCGCCGCCTCGGTGAAGATGGCCTCGGGAATCCCGAAGGTGACCGCGACGACGATCGGTGTGAGCGCGTTGGGCAGGATGTGGCGGCCGAGCAGGCGGGCGAAGCCGGCGCCGAGCCCGCGGGCGGCGTCGACGAACTCCTTCTCCTTGAGGGCCAGCACCTGCGCCCGCGTCTGGCGGGCGATGCCCACCCAGCCGGTGAGGCCGATCGCGATGAAGATGTTCGTGAGCCCGGCCCCCAGCATCGACATCACGAGGATCACGAACAGCAGCCGCGGGAACGCGTACATGACGTCGATGAAGCGGGTGAGCACGAGATCGGTGCGCCCGCCCATGTAGCCCGACAGGGCACCGATCGGCACGCCGATCGACACCACGATGAGCTGGGCGCCGAGCCCGACCAGCATCGACACGCGCGCGCCGTAGATCATGCGGGACAGCAGATCGCGCCCCAGCTGATCGGTGCCGAGCGGGTAGTCGCGCGTCGGCGCCTCGTTCAGCCGCCCGAAATTGGTCTTAGTGTACGGCCGCGGGGCCAGCAGATCCGCGAAGATCGCCACCACGCACAGCCCCACGATGACGACGCCCCCGCCCATCGCCAGGCGATTGCGCCGCAGCCGGCGCACTCCATCCCGCCACAGGGAAGTTCCCCGCTCCGAGCGTTCCACTGTCGAGGGCGGGCTTTGCCCGCCCGTCTCATCCTGGGGGG
>DASTOJ010000152.1:0-12140 GCA_035762565.1 Candidatus Methylomirabilota bacterium
CCCACCGGCCACCCGCCGCGTCCCCACCAGCGTGTCCGCCCCGTCAAACGTCGCGTCCGTCGACAGATACACGTTCACGTCGAACGGCCCCGCCGCCGCCCCGCCCTGGTTCTTCACCGTCGTCGACACGCTGAAGGCCGGGCCTCCCGGCGCTTTCGCCGTCGGCGCCAACGGTGCGGCTGTCGGCAGCAGGTCCGTCCCCACGATGAACGCTTTCGCGCTCGCCTTCACGTTGTTCGTCTCGTCCGCCTCGGGCACCACCCCGCCCGCGTCCGCCCGCACCAGCAGGAAATAGGCGCCCTGCGCCTGGCTGGGCAGAATCGTCACCATGACCGTCCCCAGCGACGTCGCCCCCGGCGCCAGCGTGTTCACCACCCGCGTGCCGATCGCCACGTCCCCCCCGTCGAACGTCGCGTCCGTCGACAGGTACACCGTCACGTTGAACGGACCTGCCGCTGCCGCCCCACCCTGGTTCTTCACCGACGTCGCCACGCCGAAGACCGACCCCGGCACCTTCGCCGTCGGTGTCAGCGGCGCCGCCGTCGGCAGCAGGTCCGGGCCCACGATCAGTGGCTTGGAGGTCGCGCGCACGTTGTTAGCTGTGCTCGCCTCAATGATCGTGTTGCCGGTGTTGGCGCGGGCGAAGATCCAGTAGAGGCCCACCTGGGTCGGGGCCTGGACGATCCGCTTGGGCGCGGACGCCCCTCCGGCGATGAGCGCCGGAACAGGAACGGTCCCGAGCGAGACATCAGTGCCATCGAGCGCGTTGTCGGTCGAGACGAACAGCTCGGAGACCGAGGCCGGGCCGGTGTTCGGCGCCGCCGCGACGTTCTTGACCGTGTGCGTGACCGTGACGTTGGAGCCGGGAGCCGCCGCGAGCAGGCTCGAGAGCACGGACAGCACCGAGTAGTCCGGCAGCACGACCACGGCCGCCGCGGACGCGCGGCTGTTGTTGGCCTGGGTCGCCTCGTCCGCGGCGCCGTCCACGTTGGCGATGGCGCCGAAGAAGGTGGGGCCGAGCGTGGTGTTGGACGGCACGGTGACCGCGACCGACCCGGAGAATGTCACGCCCGGGTTCAGCGCGGGGACCGGCGTCGATCCCAGCGCCACGTCGGCGAGCGTGATCGTGTTGTCCGGCGAGATGAAGAGGCCCAGGAGCGACGGGTCCACAGGGGTCGGACCCGTGTTCTTCACGGAGAACTTCAGGGTGTACGTCGCTCCAGCGGCGATGTTGGTCGGCCCGGTCAGCACGGTGGTGACGAGATCGCCCTTCGCCGCGTCGATCGCCGCCCCCACGTCAATCCGAGGCTTGACGCGATTGGAGGCGCCGGGGCGGGTGTCGATGACCGGGACGCCGGCCGCCTTCATGGCGCCGACCAGCACGTCTATCGAGGCCGTCGGATGAGCCTCACGCATGAGCGCGAAGGCGCCGGCCGCGTGCGGCGACGCCATCGACGTGCCGGCCTTGAAGTCGAACTGGTTGCCAGGCACCGACGAGAGAATGTCGTCCTCGGGCACACCGAACTGGGCCCCGGCCCCGCCTGGAGCCAGGAGGCCCAGAGTCGACGCCGAGTTCGAGTAGTCGGCCACGACGTCCTGCTTCGTGACAGCGCCCACGCTGATCGCGGTGGGAATGCAAGCCGGAGGCGAGATCGCGCCGGTCTTGAACTCGTTGCCCGAGGCGATGAAGGTCGCGATGCCCGCCGCCCGCAACTGGTCGATCGCCGGCTTCCGCGAGTCCAGGGGGCAAGACGCTGCGGTCGCAGTGCCGCCCAGGCTCATGTTCACTGCGGCGATGACGTCGGGGGCAAGCTGATTCCGGATGCTGAAAACGTGATTCAGAGCCTCGATGATGTCCGATGAAAACGCGGCGACGCAGGGTGACGGATCTGGAGCGCAGAATCCCGCATCGTCGATCCGCGAGAAGACCTGGATCGCGATGATCTTGGCTCCGGGCGCCACGCCCGAGCCAGAGACGCCCGGGCTGCCCCCGGCGGCAATGCCGGCAACGTGCGTGCCGTGATCGCACCCGGCGACGAAGGGGGGGCAGTTCAGTCCGGCGTTGTTGCCGATCACCGTCTCCAGACCGCCGGGACATACGCTGGTGATCGGAAAGGGCGGAAGGTTGGTCGAGAAGCAGGCCTCGCGGACGACACGACCACCGAAGAAGTTGTGATTCTTGTCTACGCCGGTGTCCAGGATCGCGACGGCCTGCCCGCTCCCGGTGACGCCGTGTCTCATGAACGCATCGGCTCCGCCGACCTGCGGCACGGACTGGAACAGCCCTGGGCGTTCCAGCTTGTCCTCTTCTACCAGCTTCACGACGCCGCGCTGGGCCTCCAGCGCGCGCAGGCCGTCGGCGTCGAGCTCCACCGCGAGGAACGGCAGCCCGCTCGGCTGGCGGGCCACGCGGTGCTGCACGCCCGTCAGCCTCGACCGGACGAACGCCTGGGTGGCCGCAATGGTCTGGCGCTGCGCCGCCACGAGGTTCTGGTCCTCGAGCTCCGGCTCCGGCACGAAGGGCGTGTTGAGGTGGACGATGACGCGCACCTTGCCCCTGGTCTGGGCCAGCTGCTTCAGCTCGTCGGACACCGGCGACATCAGCTCGGCGCTCCCGCCCTGGCTGGCCGGAGCCAGCATCACCATCGCGAGGAAGACCGCCAGTGAGATCAGCCGGGTTCTCATGCGCTCATCACCTTTGAGGGCGTTCGAGGACGTCTTCCTGCACGCGGAGGATGTGGGACGAGACGCTCAGCAGGCGAAGCGTCTCCTCCGAGGCGTCGAGGGCGATGGTCGGCAGTCCACGGTGCTCGCGCACCACGCGATGGCGGCTGGCGGCGATCTCGGCGAGCACCGCCCGCTTGGCCGCCTCGATTCGAGTCGGGCCGGCCTCCAGCTCCACCCGCAGCTGGGCGATCACGCGTACGGTGCCGCGGTCCCGGGCCTTCGCCAGCAGCTCCGGAGTCACCGCGGATCCAGAGCCCGACGCCGCAGCGGAGCCCGCTACGCTCGCGACGACAATGGCGGCGCCGAGAAGGCCGAGCCAGCGGGGCCGAGGACGCGCGATCACCCAGTCGGCCGGGCGTCAGCAGCGCGCTCGAAATGAGCGCCGGATCGGTGCGGGGTTGGGAGGTCGAGCTGCCCGGCCGACGTGCGGGGGCACTCGACGAGTCTCGTCGAGGCAGATTTTGCAGTCAAGAGAGAAGCCGCAGTACAGACTGCCAGAGCGGCCATAGGCGCGGCAAAATTTGCAATCGAAATGCCATGGGTCCGGCGCGACGAGTCTCGCCGGCATGTCCCGAAAAAGGCTGAGCTCCACAGGAATCCGGATCGCCGCCCCGGCCGCGCGCGGATGATGCCCCAGGCTCAGATCGACGGCGATCCACGCGGATCGGGCAAGAACTGCGTGGCGAGCGGATCAGCGGATCTCGGAGATGGTCACGGTGCGGGCGAGCCCGGCGGAGAGGGCGGCGGCCTCGACGACCTCCAGGGCATGAACCCCTGCCTCGGCGGGGACCGGGTTGTCTCCGCGCCCCTGGCAGGCGGCGACGAAGGCCGCCAGCTCGAGCCGAAGGGGCTCGTCACCGCGCGCGGGCAGCTCTTCCTTGCCGGCGTCGACCGCCTCCCAGCCGCCGGAGCGCCGGACGTGCTCGGCGAGATGCAGGGAAACGGAGGACGCGCCGTAGTCGGCGACCAGCGCGCCGCGCTCGCCGACGATGACGCACTCGCGATGCGTGCCCGGGACGAAGTAGTTGGCCTCGACGGTGACCGGCACCTCGCCATAGGCCACCGTGGTCAGCGACATGTCGTCCAGCCCGCGGCCCAGGTAATCGCGCTGGAGCGCCGTCACGCTGGTCGCCTCCCGACCGAGGAGGTGGGCGAACAGATCGAAGTAGTGAATCGCGTCCGTGTGGGTGACCCCCACGTCGGTGCGCGGCCGCTTGAAGCCCGAGAACCGGCCCGTCGCGTAGCGCACGGCGCCCACCCGGCCCGCGGCCAGCGCGGCCTGCAGCGCCGCCGTCACCGGGTGAAAGCGGAACACGTGGCCGACCTGCACCACGCGGCCCGCCGCCCGCGCGGCCGCCGCCACCGCGCGGCCGTCGGCGGCGGAGGCGGCGAGCGGCTTCTCCACGAAGCAGTGACGGCGGGCGGCCAGGCACGTCTCGGCGACGGCGCGATGGCTGTCGGCCGGCGTGACGACGTCCACGGCCTCGACGTGCGCCAGCGCCGCCTGGAAGTCGGCGACGGCCCGGGCCCGGTCGACGCCCTGCCGGACGGCCCACTCGCGCCGTTCGGCCGCGACGTCGGCCACCCAGACGGTGGCGCCGAGCCCGGTGAGCACGCGCAGGTGGTTGGCGCCCCAGCGGCCGAGGCCCACGAGCAGGACGTTCATGCGGCCGCTACTCGTCGATCAGCGCGCCGCCCAGGTTCTCGGCCACCTCGTAGCGGAGCAGCCGGTTCTTCATCCAGCGCACCACCAGCAGGTCGGCGGTGGCGACGAATACCCGGTTGAGGACGCCGTACTTGGAGCGACCGAACCGCCGCGGCCGGTTGCGCACCGGCAGCTCGATGACCCGGTAGCCGCGCATCCGCAGCAGCGTGGGGATGAACCGGTGGAAGCCACGATAGAGGACGAGGCCGCGCAGGCACTCGCGCCGGAACGCGCGGAACGTGCAGCCGCTGTCCTGGATCGACTCGTCGCTGAGCCAGTTGCGCACGCGGTTGGCGATGCGCGAGGACACCCGGCGAACGGGGCCGTCGCCGTCGCCCCGGTCGGTCCGCCAGCCGGTCACGGCGTCCCAGCGCTCGAGCTGGGTCAGCATCGGCGGGATGTCGTGCGGATCGTTCTGGAGGTCGGCGTCCATCGTGACGACGAGGCGCCCGCCGGCGGCCTTGAACCCGGCGTCGGTGGCCGCGGTCTCGCCGGCGTTGACCTTGAGACGGACCAGCCGCACGCGCGGATCGGCGTCGCGGAAGCCGCGGATCAGCTCGGCGCTGCGGTCGCGGCTGCCGTCGTCGACGAACACCACCTCGAACGACAGACCCAGCGGCTCGAGCACCCCGCGCAGCTCCGGCCAGAGGTGCGGGAGGTTCGCTTCCTCGTTGTAGACGGGGATGACGACGGACAGGTCAAGCACCGGCGGGCCTCGGGCTGCGCGGATTCGTGCCCTGCCACTCCCCGACCAGCGTCTGGGGCAGCGAGAGCCGGTCGAGCACGCGCGCGATCGTGTGGTTGATGATGTCGTCCAGCTCCTTTGGGCGGTTGTAGAAGGCGGGCATCGGCGGCAGGACCACCGCGCCCATCTCGGCCAGCGCGGTCAGCACGCGCAGGTGGCCCAGGTGCAGCGGTGTCTCGCGCACGAGCAGGATCAGCGGCCGGCCTTCCTTGAGCGTGACGTCGGCCGCCCGCGCGATCAGCCCCTCCGAGTAGCAGGCGGCGACGGCCGCGGCGGTCTTGATGGAGCACGGCGCGATCACCATGCCGGCCGTCCGGAACGAGCCGGACGCCAGCGTGGCGCCGATGTCCTTCACGTCGTAGCGGTGATGGGCGAGCGCCTCGACGGCCGCCACGCTGTAGTCGGTCTCCTCGATCAGCGTGCGCTTGCCGGCGGCGGAGACGACCAGGTGCAGCTCGATGTCGGTGGTGGCGCGCAGGATCTCCAGCAGGCGGATGCCGTAGATCGAGCCGCTGGCGCCGGTGATTCCGACGACCAGCCGGGTCACAGCCGGAACCGGCGCTTGTAGACTTCCTCCCGCGTCTTCTGGTAGAGCACCTCCCACTCGCGGCTGCCCTCGGGCATCGGGCGCGAGTAGGAGGCCAGCGTCTTGCGGACCTCGGCGTCGATCGACTCCTCGAGCTTGGACTCCTCGGTCAGCGCGCGGAGGATCTCGGGGCGCACCTCGTCCGGGGCCTTCACGTGCACGCCCTCGGCCGCCCCCAGCTCCTTCTGGATCAGGTCGGCCAGGTAGAAGATCCGCTCGCGGCTCATCCGCATCAGAGGATGAATCCCCGCTCGCGGGCGAGCTTCTCCTTCACCTTGCCGAGCAGCTGGCGGTAGTCGGCGGCGGAGTCCTTGATCATCTTGGCGTGCTCGAGCAGCAGCTTGCGCGCGTCGGCGTCGAGCTGCTCCTCGGCGGCGATGTTCTCGATCACCACGCGGCGGATCGCCGCCCGCAGGTGGTTCTCGTCGCCGCGCACCTCGACGACCTTGCGCGTCGTGAGCCGCTTCACGACGGCGTCGGCCATGCGCTGGGCGATCTCCTCGCGGCGTGACATCCGATCGAAAGACTACACGCGCGCGACGCGGAGTGTCAAGGAAGCGCCGGGAAAATCAGTGTCATTCGCGTTCCGTGCGGCTCGAGGTTGCCGGCGTGAATGGTGCCGCCGTGCGCGTCGACCAGCGACTTCACCACGGCGAGCCCCAGCCCGGCGCCGCCGGCGGCGCGCGCGCCGGCCGCCGTGCGGTAGTAGGGCTCGAAGATGCGAGCGAGGTCGGGCTCGGCGATGCCCGGGCCCTCGTCCTCGACGGTGATCTCCACGGCGGGCGGCTCGGCCTGCGCGCGCGCGACCACCCGCACGCGGCTGCCCGGCGGCGAGTACTTCACGGCGTTGGCCACGAGATTCTTCACCACGCGGTCGAGCGCGTCCGGGTCGGCGTCGAGCGGTGGCAGCCCGGCCGCGCACTCGACCTCCACGCGATGGGTCGGCCGCGCCCGCTGCAGCACCTCGACCGCGTCGGCCACCAGCGCGCCGGCGTCCACGCGCGCCCGCCGCAGCGGCGGCGCCAGGCCGCGCTCCAGGCGGGCGAGGTCGAGGAAGTCGTTCACGATGCGGCCGAGCCGCTCCGCCTCGGCGCTCATGATGGTGCCCAGCCGCGCGATCTCCGCCGGCGGGAACTGCCGCATGACCAGCAGCTCGCTGAACCCCTGCAGCGCGGTGAGCGGCGTGCGCAGCTCGTGCGAGGCGATGGCGACGAACTCGGACTTCATCCGGTCCATCTCCACGACCTGCCGGGTGGCGGCGCTCACCTTCTCGGCCAGCTCGTCGGCGAACCGGCGCTGGCGCGCGGCCAGCCGCGCGTTGTCCAGCGCGAGGCCGACGTGGGCGGCGAGCGCCACCAGCGCCCGCCGCTCGTCGGCGGCGATGTCGCCGGCGCGCTCGACAGCCAGCGCGCCGACGGCGCCGTCGCGGCCGCCCAGGGGCGCCACGAAGCAGCGGCGGGGCGCGCCCCGGCCGCTCAGGTCCGGGACGAACAGCGGCTCGCCGCCGGCGAGCACGCGAGCGACCGCCGAGCCCCGCACCACGGTCGCGGCGCCGGCCATTGCGAGCCGCGAGCCGTCACGGACCACGAGGCCCACGGTGGCGTCGAGCGGGGCCTGCAAGCACGCGCGCAGGCGGGCGAGCGCCAGATCGAGCGGCGCGTCGCCGTCGAGCGCCCGCTGGACGGCCGCCAGCGTCTCGTACCGCAGGCGCTGGCGCCGGGCGCCGCCGGCCAGCGCGGCGCTCAGCACGCCGCCGCCGAGCAGGAGCGCGAGCGTCAGCAGCCCTTCCAGGACCGCCGGCGCCGGCCCCGTCCGCCCGACCGCGGGCAGCACGAAGGGCGCGTAGAGCAGCACGGCGGCCACGGCCGCCAGCACGCCTCCGCCGCCGTAGCACAGCGCCGCCGCCACGACGGGCACGTGGTAGGCGTGCCGCCAGAGCGAGGCGGGGCCGGCACCCGACTCCGCGATGGCCAGCGTGATCGCGGCCAGCGCCAGCGCGATCGCCCCGGCCCCGCGCGGCTCAGCGCGCCAGGAGCCGATACGCACAGAAGAAGACCGACGCCGCGGCCAGCGGCGGGACGAGGCTGCCGGTGCGGGCCAGGAGCCAGCAGTTGCCGGCGCCGAGCAGGACCAGGTAGAACGCCGCGCCGGCGGCGATCTCGAGCGAGCGCGGCAGCAGCGGATCGACGAGGTACCGCGCGACCGATGCCGTCGTGGACAGCGCGGCGGCCGCCGCGAACGACCAGCGACGGTGGGCGCGCTCGAACAGCGCGCCGCGGAAGAACGCCTCGGCGGCGAGCACGTTGGCCCCGACGTCGTAGGCCCACCAGCCGACGAGCTCGGGCCAGGCCGCGGCGCGCACGCGATAGCCGAGCGTGAGCGAGCCGGTCACGAGCAGATGCGCGCCGAGCAGCAGCCCGAAGAGCACGCCGCCGGCCACGGCCGGGCCGGCCGGCGACGCGAACGAGGTGAGCCACGCGGGACGCCGCCAGGCCAGCCAGGCCGGGAGCACGGCGTAGGCGAGCGCGCCCCACGGCAGGAGCAGCGCGGCGGTGGCGGCGCCGCCGAGCAGGAGCGCCGCCTCCAGGGGCGCGCAGCGATCGCGCTGCCCGCGACCGGACGTCCAGGCCAGCGCGGTGCCCAGGAGCGCCCCGTGCGCGGCGGCCAGCCCGACCACGCGCGCGCCCGCGTCCGGCAGCGCCGCGACCGACGCCGCCCACGCGGCGGCGAGCGCCGCCAGCGCAACCAGCGGCGTGCGGTGGAGGAACCCGGGCCGATCCCGCGGCAGCGGCGCCTCGAGGGCCAGCATGCGCGCCCCTCAGGCCGGCTCGTCGAGCCGCAGCAGGTCCAGGAAGGCGCCGACGACGTCGGCGTCGAGCGTGTGCCCGGCCTCCGCCGCCAGGTACGCCAGCGCGCTGTCGCGCGCGAGCGCGGGCCGGTACGGGCGGTCCGTGGTCAGGGCGTCGAACACGTCGGCCACCGCGACGATGCGGGCGCCGAGCGGGATGGCCGCGCCGCTCAGCCCGTCCGGATAGCCGCTGCCGTCCCACCGCTCGTGGTGATGGCGGACGACCAGGGCCCCGCCCGCGAAGAACTCGAAGGGCGCGACGATCTGGGCGCCGACGAGGGGATGGTTGCGCATGAGCGCCCACTCGTCCCGATCGAGCGGGCCGCGCTTGCGCAGGACCGACTCGGGCACGCCGATCTTGCCGATGTCGTGCAGCAGTCCCGCCTGGGTGACCATGTCGATCTCGGCCACCGCCAGCCCGAGCGCCGCGGCGAGCCGGCCGCCCCACGCGCCGACCCGCTCGGAATGGCCGCGCGTGTACGGGTCCTTGGCCTCGAGCGCGTTGGCCAGGCCGAGCAGGGACTGGCAGATCGCGCGCTGCAGCTGCTGGTAGAGCCGCCGGACGTCCTCGGCGTAGCGCAGCGTCTGCAGCTGCAGCGCGCCCGGCGGCCGCGCGACGGCCCCCGCCCCCGCGGACGTCACTCGGGCAGCCATGCGACCCGCGGCAGCAGCCCCTCGACCAGCGACAGCAGCCGCACCGGCGAGAAGGGCTTCGTCAGGTAGTGATCGGCGCCCGCGGCGAGGCCCCGGGCGACGTCGTCCTGCTGCGCGGCGGCGGTGAGCATGACGATGTGCACCCCGGCCAGGCGCGGATCGCGGCGCAGGCGGCGGCACACCTCGAGCCCGCTGAGGCCCGGAAGGTTGACGTCGAGGAAGATCAGCTCGGGCTCCAGCTCGGAGGCCCGCGCGAGCGCGGAGAGGCCGTCGGCGACCTCGACCACGCGGACCCGGCCGTCCTCCAGCGTCACCCGGACCAGCTCGACCACGTGCGCTTCGTCGTCGGCGATGAGGATCGTGAGCATGCCCGCTCGCGGAGCAAGGCCCACGCCAGGCGGCGGCGCGGCGAAGTGCGGGCTCGGGCGGCGGGGGAGGGTGGCCGTGCCCCGCGGAGCGGGCGGGTTGCCCGCTCCGCAGGGCAGCGGGCTACTTCACCTCGATGGAGCCCTTCATGCTGGGGTGCAGGCCGCAGATGTACTCATAGGTGCCGGCCGTGTTGAAGCCCATGACGTGGCTCTGGCCCTTGAGGAGGATCGGCGAGCGCTCCTTGGTGCTGACGATCGTGACCTGATGGGGCGAGGCGTCCTCGTTGACCCAGGTGATGGGCTGGCCCACCGTGCCCGTGTGCTTGTTGGGGCCGAACACGAAGTTGGCGATCTTGATGTCCGCCCGGGGCGCGGTCGTCGCGCCGGCGGTGCCGCGCAGCGCCGCCAGCGAGATGACGTAGTCGGCCTTCTCGTGCGGCTTGTGGCACTCGAAGCAGGCCTTGTAGTTGGCCTTCTCGTTCAGCGCGCCCGCGGCGTTGAACGCCGCGTACTCCCACTCACCGTTGCGCCACTCGGCGGGGTACTCCGTCCCCCACCCCTTGCGCTTCTCCATGACGGTGTGGGCGATCAGGTCGCCCTTGACGAAGCGGCCCTTGGCATCCTTGACCGGGGTGCCGGCCGCGTCGACCTGGGCCTTGTACTGGATCAGCGTCAGCACCGTCCCATCCGGCAGCGGCCGGCCGGCCTTCATGGCGTCCACGGCGGCCTGCGTGCTGGCGTACAGCTCCCGGTGCTGCTTGATGTCGTACCGGTCGACGGTCGTGTACAGCACGTGGTCCTTCCAATTCGCCGGGAACTTGACCTTGTCGGGACCGGCGGCGCCGGGCACCGCCAGCGCGGCCAGGGTGACGGCGGCGACCGGAACGAGCGTCAGGAGTCGATGCGGGAGCTTCATGCGGGCCTCCTTGCGTGGATGGGTGGCGCGATACGGCGGCCGGGGCACCGTGCCAACGCTCTGCCGCATTCTACGGTTCCCGGCGGCCCTCGGATATGACGACGCGGTGAACTCCTACTTGCCCCGCCCGGCCACCTGCAGGCGCGTCAGCGCGCGGGCCAGCGCGCAGGCCGCCCGCGTGTAGTCGATCTCCTCCTGGCTCCGGCCCGACAGCCGCGACTCGGCCCGCTCCCGCGCGCGATCGGCACGCGTCCGGTCGATGTCGGCCGGCGTCTCGGCGACGTCGGCGAGGACGATGACCTTGTCGTTGCGCACCTCGGCGAAGCCGCCCGAGACCGCCACGTGATACTCCTCCCGGCCGATCCGATAGGTCAGCTCGCCGATGCCGAGCGTGGCGAGCAGCGGCGCGTGGCCGGGCAGCACCCCGAAGTAGCCGAGGCTGCCGGGGACGACGACCTCGTCGACCTCGGCCGTCACCACCAGCCGCGTCGGCGTCGCCAGCTCGAGCGTGAGCCGGTCGGCCACTCAGGCAACCTCGCGGAGCTTGCGGGCCTTGTCGATCGCCTCGCCGATGTCGCCCACCATGTAGAACGCCTGCTCGGGCAGCTCGTCGTGCTTGCCCTCGACGATCTCCTTGAACGACTTCACGGTGTCGGCGATCTTCACGTACCGCCCGGGCGAGCCGGTGAACTGCTCGGCCACGAAGAACGGCTGGGAGAGGAACCGCTGGATCTTGCGGGCGCGCCCCACCACCACCTTGTCCTCGTCCGACAGCTCCTCCATGCCCAGGATCGCGATGATGTCCTGAAGATCCCGATAGCGCTGGAGGATCGACTGCACGGCGCGCGCGGTCTGGTAGTGCTCCTCGCCGATGACGTTGGGGTCGAGGATCCGCGAGGTCGAGGCGAGCGGGTCGACGGCCGGGTAGATGCCCAGCTCGGCGATCTGGCGCGAGAGCACGGTGGTGGCGTCGAGGTGGGCGAACGCGGTGGCCGGCGCCGGGTCGGTGATGTCGTCGGCCGGCACGTAGATGGCCTGCACGGAGGTGATCGAGCCCTTCCTGGTCGAGGTGATCCGCTCCTGGAGCTGCCCCATCTCGGTGCCCAGAGTCGGCTGGTAGCCGACGGCCGAGGGCATCCGGCCCAGCAGCGCGGAGACCTCCGAGCCGGCCTGCGTGAACCGGAAGATGTTGTCGATGAACAGCAGCACGTCCTGGCCCTCGTCGTCCCGGAAGTACTCGGCCGCCGTGAGCGCGGTGAGCGCGACCCGCAGCCGTGAGCCGGGCGGCTCGGTCATCTGGCCGAAGATGAGCGCCGTCTTCGCGAGGACGCCCGACTCCTTCATCTCGTGGTACAGGTCGTTGCCCTCGCGGGTGCGCTCCCCCACCCCGGCGAAGACGGAGATCCCGCCGTGCTGCTTGGCGATGTTGTTGATCAGCTCCTGGATGAGCACCGTCTTGCCGACGCCCGCGCCCCCGAACAGCCCCGTCTTGCCGCCCTTCGTATACGGCTCGAGGAGGTCGACGACCTTGATGCCGGTCTCGAACATCTCGACCTTCGTCGACTGGTCCTCGAACGACGGCGCCGGCCGG
>DASTOJ010000153.1:0-8451 GCA_035762565.1 Candidatus Methylomirabilota bacterium
GGGGCGCGACGAGCGTCGGGGGGTGCTCGGGCATGCGGCCACCACGAGGCCCCCGCGGATGATCGAGGAGCGCCACGGCTGCGCCGGGGCGCGACGAGCGTCGGGGGGTGCTCGGGCATGCGGCCACCACGAGGCCCCCGCGGATGATCGAGGAGCGCCACGGCTGCGCCGGGGCGCGACGAGCGTCGGGGGGTTTGGGGGCCATGTCGGGGCCCCCATGTAAGGAGAACGGCATGCTGGAGCGGTTTACCGACCGGGCGCGGCGAGTGGTCGTTCTGGCGTCAGAAGAGGCGCGGCGCCGGGGGCATGGCGCGGTCGCCCCCGAGCACCTGCTCATGGGCATCCTCCGTGACGGTGAGGGCATGGCCGTGTTCGTGCTCGATCAGCTCGGCGTGAGCCGCGACGCGCTGAAGGCCGAGGCCGAGCGGACGCTCGACGCGATCCCGGCGGCAGGTGGCGACGTCCAGGTCTCCGAGGAGCTCAAGCGCGTGCTCGAGGCGGCGCTCGCGATCGATGCCCAGCACTGCCGCCGCCGCGTCGGTACCGAGCATCTGGTGATGGCGCTTCTGGCCGACGAGGCCGCGCCGGCCTTCGCCATCGTCCGCGGCGCCGGCGCCGACGTCGACCGCGCGCGCCGGCTGCTGGGGATGGGCCGCCGGATGCTCGCGCGGGCCAGCGACGACAGCGTGCGCCTCATCGCCACCTCGAAGTGGCGGGTCCGGATCTAGCTCGCCAGGCCGCGCGGGCGGCGGCCTTCCGGGCGCTGCACGAGCGTCCGGGCGCGTTCGTCATTCCCAACCCCTGGGACGCGGGAACGGCCCGCCTGCTGGCCTCCCTCGGCTTCGAGGCCCTCGCCACCACCAGCCTGGGCCTGGCCAACAGCCTCGGGCGCCCCGATGGGGCCAACGCGGTGAGCCGCCGCGACGTCCTCGACAACTGCCGGATGATCGCCGAGGCCACGCACCTGCCGGTCAATGCGGATCTCGAGAACGGCTACGCGCACGAGCCGCGGGCGGCGGCCGAGATGATCCGGCTGGCGGCCGAGACCGGCGTGGTGGGTGGCTCGATCGAGGACGCCACCGGCGATTCCGCCAACCCGATCTACGACTTCGCGCTCGCCGTGGAGCGGGTCCACGCCGCAGTCGAGGTGGCCCGCGCGCTGCCGTTCGCGTTCGTGCTCACGGCCCGGGCCGAGAACCTGCTGCACGGGCGGCTCGACCTGGACGACACCATCAAGCGCCTGCAGGCCTTCGAGAAGGCCGGCGCCGACGTGCTCTACGCGCCGGGCCTGCGAGACCTGGCGACGATTCGCACCGTCACCGCGTCGGTGGGCAAGCCGCTCAACGTCGTGATGGGCGCCGCCGACCCCGCGCTCACCGTCGAGCAGCTGGCCGCGGCCGGCGTCAAGCGCATCAGCGTCGGCGGCGCGCTGTCGCGGCTGGCGCTGGCGGCGTTCCTCAGGGGCGCGCGCGAGATGAAGGAGCACGGCGGCTTCACCTGGGTGCGCGACACCGTGCCGAGCCGGGAGCTCAAGCCGGTCTTCCAGCGGTACCTGCACGATGCCTGACTACGACGTCGTGGTGGTCGGGGCCGGCAACGCCGCGCTGGCGGCGGCGGTCTCGGCCCGCGAGCAGGGTGCCGGCCGGGTCGTGGCGCTCGAGAAAGCGCCGCGCGACCTGCGGGGCGGCAACACGCACTACAGCGGTGGGCTCCTGCGCTTCGCCTACGACCGGGCCGAGGACCTGCTACCGCTCGTCCCCGACGTGGAGCAGCAGGTGCCGGGCTTCCTCACGGACGTCGAACCCTACCCGCTGAAGCGGTTCCATGGCGACCTCGAGCGCGTGACGGAGGGCCGCTCGGATCCCGAGCTGTCCGAGGTCCTCATCGGCCGCTCCTACGACACCGTGCGCTGGATGGCCCGCCAGGGCATCGCCATGGAGGCCGCCGTCTCGCTCAGCGGCGTGCGGGTGGGCAACACGATCAAGTGGTCGCCGGGCGCAGTCATCCGCGCGCGCCACGAGGGGGTCGGCCTGTCGGCGATGTGGTTCGAGGCCGCCCAGGCGCGCGGCGTGGAGATCCGCTACGGCACCAGCGCCGTGCGCCTGCTGCAGGACGCCCGGGGCCGCGTGACGGGCGTCGGGGTGCGCGACGGCGAGGGCTTCGCCGAGGTCACGGCCCGAGCCGTCGTGCTCGGGTGCGGCGGGTTCGAGGCCAACCCCGAGTGGCGCGCCCGGTACCTCGGCCGGCCGTGGGACCACGCAAAGGTGCGAGGCACCCGCTACAACACCGGCGACGGCCTGCGCATGGCGCTCGAGATCGGCGCGCTGCCGCACGGCCAGTGGACCGGCTGCCACTCCACGCCGATCGACGCCGGCGCGCCGCCGCACGGCGACCGCAAGCTCACCGACAAGACCAACCGCCTGTCCTATCCGTTCGGGGTGCTGGTCGACGTGACGGGCCGGCGCTTCTTCGACGAGGGCGAGGACTTCCAGTTCTATACCTACGCCAAGCTCGGCGGCATCATCCTGAACCAGCCGCGCGGCGTGGCGTTCCAGATCTTCGACGACAAGGCGACCGGCCTGCTCGAGGGGCGCTACCAGACCGGCACGCCGATCGTGGCGGACTCGCTGGCCGCACTGGTGGAGCAGCTCCCCGTCGATCGCCCCGCGTGCCTGGCCACGCTCGAGGCCTACAACGCGTCGGTCGTGCCCGGCGCCTTCGATCCGACGGTCCGCGACGGGCTGGCGACGAAGGGCCTGGCGCTGCCCAAGTCCAACTGGGCCCAGCGCCTGGACACGCCTCCCTTCGCCGCCTGGCCGGTGACGGGCGGGATCACCTTCACATTTGGCGGCGTGCGGGTCAACGCCCGCGCCCAGGTGCAGAGCACGAGCTGGGCATCGATCCCCGGGCTCTACGCCTGCGGCGAGATGGTCGGCGGCCTGTTTCACGGCAACTATCCGGGCGGCACCGGCCTGATGTCGGGCGCGGTGTTCGGACGGATCGCGGGCGCGAGCGCGGCCGGCGAGTGAGCGTGCAGCCCGCCACGGCGCTGCGGCGGCTGATCGAGGGCGGCGGGATCGTCGTGGCGCCCGGCGTCTACGACGGCCTGTCGGCGCGCCTGGCCCGGCACGCCGGCTTCGCGGCCGTGTACGCCACGGGCGGCGGCATCGCCCGGAGCATGGGGTATCCCGACCTCGGGCTGCTCGGGATGACCGAGGTCGTCGAGCGCGTGGCCGCCATCGTCGAGCACGCCGGGGTGCCGGTCATCGCCGACGCCGATACCGGCTATGGCAACGCGCTGAACACGCGGCGCGCGGTCCGGGAGTTCGCCCGCGCAGGCGTGGCGGCGCTGCACCTGGAGGATCAGACCTTCCCCAAGCGGTGCGGCCACCTCGACGACAAGACGGTGGTTCCGATCGTCGAGATGACCCAGAAGCTGCGCGCGGCGCGCGACGCGGCCGGCGACACGGATCTCGTGCTGATCGCGCGCACGGACGCCCTCGCGGTCGAGGGCCTGGAGGCGGCCGTCGCCCGCGCCCACGCCTACGCCGCGGCCGGCGCCGACGTGATTTTCGTCGAGGCGCCGGCGACCGAGGCGCAGATCGAGACGATCGCCCGGCGCGTGGCCGGCCCCAAGCTCATCAACATGTTCGAGGGCGGCAAGACGCCGCTGGTCCCGCTGGGGCGGCTGGAGGCGCTGGGCTATCGGATCGTGATCATTCCGTCGGACCTGCAGCGCGCGGCCATCCGGGCGATGCAGGACGCCCTGGCGGCGATCAAGCGGGACGGCAGCAGCCGCGCCCTGGCCGATCGCATGGCGACCTTCACCGAGCGCGAGGCCATCGTGGGCACACCGGACTACCTGAAGCTGGACGAGCGCTACAGAGGCTGACGGCAGGATCGAGGAGCGCCGGGGGAGTGTGAGGGGCCATGTCGGGGCCCCTCACTCTTAAAGTCTGGCGAGCTGGCGGCCGGCGGTGGCGGCGGAGTGGTTCAGCCAGCAGGCGGCGTGGTACATCGCGCTCCGCTCGCGAACGGCGGTGGTGTCGGTGGCGAGGATCGGCGCCTGGCAACGCACGCAGCACGTACCCGCTCCGGCGTCCTCAAGGTCGTCGACGGGCTCGATCGAGCGCGAGGCCGGCAGGTCGCGGACCGGCGCGCGCCGGCCGACCAGGACGGCCAGGCGGACGATCGTGTCGAGGTTGTCGAACAGGAAGGGCTTGCGGACGTAGTCGAACGCGCCCGCGTTGAGCAGCTCGCGCGCCAGGCCCTCGTCGTCGGTCCCGCTGAGCATGACCACCGTGATCGAGTCGTCGATCCGGTGCAGCTCGCGCAGAACGTCGGGCCCCTGCATCTGGGGCATCCGGATGTCGAGGAGCACCGCGTCCGGGCGGCTGAGAGACGCCAGCACGAGGGCGTCGCGGCCGTTCAGCGCCGACATCACGGCGTAGCCCCGCTCCTCGAAGTAGTCGCGCAGGAGATCCGCGACCTGCGGTTCGTCGTCGATCACGAGAAGCGATCCAGCTGGGCTCATCGCTGTCGCGGCTCCCGCAACTTCTGTGCCCGGTTCGACCGCTCCACGACCTCAGCAATCTCAATATGTTTGACGGCATCCCCGGAAGCCGATGGACTCTTTATGACCATGGCTCGAGGCCCGGCTCGGCGAGAAACTGATCACCCCGGGAAGCCCGCGGCCTGGAAGGTGGGCCGCCTTCGAGTCGCCCGGCAGGACGGGCGGCTCAGCGCACGCCGAAGCCGCGGGCCATGAAGGCGGCGATGAACACGATCACGACCACCAGCGCCAGCTCGATGTGGTTGAGAAGGTACAGGGCGCGGGCCGCCGACGTATCGGGCATCGTGCCGCGGGAGAGCGCCATCCGCCAGCGCATGAAGGTGACCATCGGCCGGATCTCGAGCGCGACGACCAGCAGGAACAGCCCCAGCTTCAGCCAGAACAGCGGCGATGCCAGGTAGAACGCCGTGCCCTTCTCCAGACCGGCGAAGGCACGCAGCAACCCGGTGACGAGCCAGAGCAGGGCCGCGATACCCCAGACGGTGTCGGCGGCGAAGAGCCGGTGCAGCTCCTGCCGGTCAGGCGTTCCCTTGAGCGAGCGCCCGCGCAGGAACACGCCGGACAAGCCGAGCGCCAGGGCCAGCACGTGGAGCGCGGAGACGATGGCGGAGACCATCCCGGGCCGACGATAACACGCTCAGGCCAGGGCCTTGCGCACCGCGGCGAGGCGGGCGAGCGAGGCGAGCACGCGCGGCTGGTCGTCGATGACGTGGCGCACGATCACGTCGGTGTAGCCCATCCCGCCGAGGGCGCGGAAGTTCTCCACGACCTCGTCGGCCGTTCCGATGACGAGCGCCGCGGGATCGAAGCCGCGGTAGCCGCCGGTCCTGATCGGCCCTGCGACGGCCTCGGCGTCGGCCCGCGAGTCCGCCACGTAGACGTCGCGCCGGACGGCGATGGCGCTCGGCGTGCGGCCGTGGGCGGCACAGCGCTCGAGATAGTGCGTCACCTGCGCGCGCGCCTGGGCCGGTGTGCCGCCGGGCGCGGCCAGGAAACCGTCGCCCAGGCGGGCCGCGCGGTCGATCGCCGGCGGGGCGCTGGCGCCGATCCACACCTCCACGGGCTCCGCCGGCCGCAGCGCCACCCGCGCCTCGCGGAACGTGAAGCGCCCGCTGGCGCTCACCACCTCGCCGGCCAGCAGCCGGCGCACGGCGTCGAGCGACTGCTCGAAGGCCGACACCCGCGCCCGCACGGTCGTGCCCATCGCGGCGAACTGTGCCTCGTCGTCGCCGAGGCCCGCCTGGAGGATGAAGCGGCCGCCCGCGATGGCCGCCAGCGTGCCGACCTGCTCGGCGACCAGCACCGGGTTCCACAGCGGCAGCAGGAACAGGCAGCCGGCCGGCTGGTCGCCCCACTCGGCGAGCATGCGGGCGGTGATCGGCACGTTCTGGTAGTAGGGCCCCGGCGTGGCGTGGTGATCGCCGACGAAGAGCGAGTCCAGGCCGGCCCGGCGGGCCGCCGCCGCGCGCTCGACCATCCAGCGCGCGCCCTCGCGCGGGTCGCGGACCGTGCGGGCGCTGGCTTCCGAGACGCCGACGCGCATCAGGACGGCAGCAGCTTCAGCAGCGGCTCCAGGTGCTTCGGGTCCGGCTTCAACGCGCCGACACCGTGGCGGCGATAGACGTCGACGATGGCCTCGTTCAGGGGCGTGGCGACGCCCGCCCGGCGCCCCTCGGCGACGACGTAGCCGTTGAGGTACTCGATCTCCGTCCGCCGCCCGCGCATGACGTCCTGCAGGAGAGAAGGCCGGCCCCCGGCACGCGACTGGGCGTCGCGGGCGATGTCGGCCTCGAGCTCGGCCATTCCCCGGCCCCTCGCTGCGTCGACGAAGCGCTGGGCCGCGATGCCCCAGAGCGGCTCCACCTCGAACCCGCGGGCGCGGCCCACGCTGATCGCCTCGGCGGCGAGGACCACCGCCAGCCGCCGCGGGCCGGGCTCCGTCCGCACCTCGGTCGTGCCGAGGCCGCTCAGGCCGGCCACCGGGTTCACCATGCAGTTGAGCGCGAGCTTGGACCACCGCTCACCCCACAGATTGGTCGTGACGGCGGTGGGCGCGACCACGCTCAGCGTCTCGGCCAGCGCGCGCGCCCGGGGCGTGTCGCGGCCGTCGTGCTCGCCGATCTTGAAACCGGCGCTGCCGGCGTCGGTGCGGACGGCGTGGCCCGGCTCGTACATCCCGGCGGCGATCAGGATCACACACCCGAGCGTGCGGTCGGGGCCGGCCACCGCCGCCACCCGCGCGTCGTTGATCCCGTTCTGGAAGTCGACGACGACGCCGTGCGGGCGGCAGAGGTACGCGCACCCCAGCGCCGTCGCCCACTCGGTGTCATAGGACTTCACCGCCACGAACGCGGCGTCGAACGGCCGGGTGATCTTCTGGACCTCGTGCAGATGCAGCGCCTGCACCGGGATCGTGTGCTCACCGAGCGTCCCCGACAGCCGCAAACCGTCGCGCTTGAGCGTCTCCACGTGCTCGGGCCACTGATCGATCAGCGTCACGTCGTGCCCCGACCGCGTGAGCATCCCTCCCACGACGCACCCGATGGCCCCCGCTCCCACGATGCCGATCCGCATGGACATGGTCGGGGAGCGTACCGCGCCGGCATCGGCCCCGCAAGGGGCGCCGTCGCGACGGCGCCGCTCGCATTGACAACCTCGCCGGCCTCGGCCTAGATTCGCGGCGGCTTCGACTCCAGGAGGGCGTCCATGCTCACGCGGTCGCGGATCTGATGCGGGCTCGCTGGTGCCGCCTCATGGCGGCGACCCTCGTCGTCGTCGCCGCCTGGCCCGCCGCCGCCGGGCCGCCGACCGACCAGCTGCGCGGCCACGTGGAGCAGATCCTGAAGATCCTGGACGACCCTGCGCTGCGCCAGGGGGCCCGGGAGCGCGAGCGGCGGGCGGCGATCCGGCGGATCGCCGAGGAGATCTTCGACTTCGGCGAGATCTCGCGCCGCAGCCTGGGCCGCCACTGGCAGGAGCGCAGCCCGGCCGAGCGGCAGGAGTTCACGCAGCTCTTCACCGACCTCCTGGAGCGCTCCTACGTCTCGAAGATCGAGGGCTACTCCGGCGAGCGCATCACGTTCTCCGGCGAGACGCTCGACGGGGAGCTGGCCACCGTGCGCACCCGGATCGTGAGCAAGCAGGGCGTGGAGACGCCGGTGGACTACCGCGTCTTCCAGCAGGGTCCCCGCTGGCGCGCCTACGACGTGAGCATCGAAGGCGTCAGCCTCGTGGCCAACTACCGGAGCCAGTTCAACGCGCTGATCCAGCGCAGCTCGTACGCCGGGCTCGTGAGGGCGCTGCGGGCGAAGCAGGACGAGGCGGCCGCCCGCCCGCCCGACCGCCGCGGCGGTCGCGACGCTGCGCCGGGCGGAGGGCCAGGGCCGCTGCCCCGTCAGTCGCCTTGAGACCGGGCGCTCCTCGATACCCGGAAGTCGTGGCACTATAGGGCGGCCATGATCGACTGGTCCGGGATCTTCCACGTGCTCGCCACGCCGTTCACCGACGACGGCGCGCTCGACGTCGAGGGGTTGCCGCGCCTGGTGGAGGCGGTGCTGGCGACCGGCGTGACCGGGCTCACCATCCTGGGCATCGCCGGCGAGGCTCACCGCCTCGGCGACGACGAGCGCCGCCGCGTCGTGGACGCGGTGGTGAAGGCGGTGGGTGGCTACGTGCCGGTCGTCGTCGGCGTCTCGGCGGGAGGGACGCATGTGGCGGCCGGCTTCGCCGCGATGGCCCGCGAGCACGGCGCCGACGCGATGATGGTGGCGCCGCCCAGCGGGGCCCGCAATCTCGATGCGGTGGCCGAGTACTACCAGGCGGTCGCGCAGGCGGCCCAGCGGCCGCTCGTGCTGCAGGACGAGCCCGTCACCACCGGC
>DASTOJ010000154.1:0-8744 GCA_035762565.1 Candidatus Methylomirabilota bacterium
GGATCAGGGGGAAGCGCGCGGCCAGGTCCGGGCGGGAGGTGGGGCTGATGAGCGGCTCCTCGAAGTCCGGCAGCGGCGGGTAGCCGTGCTCCAGGAAGGTCTCGGAGTAGAGCTCGATCCTGCGCGTCGGCGTGGCGAAGCCGTTCGGTATGCCGTCCTTCCGCTCGGCGTACTTCCGGTAGCGCGTCTGGAGCGGCACCCGCACCCCACCCGGGTTCTCGCGGAGCGCCTCGAGCGACACGCCGGACGGGCCGAGCTGGTGACGGTAGGCCCTCGCGACGTCACCGCCCCAGAAGTGAGCGCCGAGGCCGAGACGGCACGCCAGGTCGAACACGATCTCGGTGTCGGAGCGGGCCTCGCCGCGGGGGTCAACCACCCGCCGCCGCAGCTGCACCAGTGATTGCGCTGCCGGGCTCACGTCGAAGCCGACCTTGAGCCCCTCGCGCTCGAAGGGGCTCGCGACCGGGAGCACGACGTCGGCGAGCTCGGCCGTCGGGTTCATGAACAGGTCGGCGTGGACGTAGAAGTCGAGCGCCGCCAGGGCCTCTCGTCCCCGTCGAGCGTCGGCATGGGAGAGGAGCAGGTTGGCGCCGAACCCGACCATGCCATGCACGCCGTAGGGTCGCTGCTCCAGGATCGCGCGGTACACCTCGTCGGAGGTGACGTGCTCCCAGCGGGAGGGGCCCAGCGGCCGTTCGGGCAGGCCGAGGGCTCGGACACGTCGATCCGCCGACACGAGATCATCGCCGGCGACATTCGCGGTCGGCACGGCCGGGAAGAGCACGTTGCCGCCTTGCGCATCGAAGCTGCCGGTCAAGGTGTAGAGCAGCGAGATGGCCCGAAAGATCTGGGTGGCATTGCTCTGTTGTTCGACGCCGCTCCAGGCGTAGTGGGCGACGGGTCGCGAGTGCCAGAGCAGCCGCGCCGCGCTCTCGACCTGATCGCGCCGGACCCCGGTGATCGCCTCGACCGCTTGAGGGGAGTATCGCCGGCAGAGCTCGGTGTAGAGCTCGAAGACGGGCCGGCACCGGATGTCGCCCCGCTGCGCGCCGATCTTGTACTCGCCGGCGAGGGCGGGCTCGGCGCCGTCCCGCTCGTAGCTCCGCCGGGCCGGGTCATAAACCAGGGGACGCCCCGTCGCGGCGTCCCAGGCCACGTACTTCTGCGCGCTTCCCTCGGCCGAGAGGTCGCGCTCGGTGAGCAGTCGTCCGTTGTCCGACCGTACGAGCAGCGGGCCGTTGGTCCAGTCGCGGACGAAGGCGCGATCGTACCAGTCCCGCACGAGCATGACGTTGGCGATTCCCAGGGCAAGCGCCCCGTCGGTACCAGGCCGCACTCGCAACCAGACGTCGGCTCTGCTGGCGAGCCCGGCGCGGCGCGGATCGACCACGATCAGCCGGGCTCCGCGTCGGAGCGAGGCCACCGTCGTGGTCGCGTGGGCCAGGCGGGCGAGGCTCGGGTTGTACCCCCAGAACAGGATGCAGCCGGCGTTCTCGAGATCCGGCATCGGAGTGCCCGCGACGCCCATGCCGGTACCGTAGGTGAAGCGCGTGGCGTAGGTGCGACCCCAGCCGCACAGCTCCATCGATCCGCAGAGGTTCGGGCTGCCAAAGGCGCGCATCAGTCGCTGAACCCACACCGCCGCGTCCGCGATGGCCGACGTGGACGGCGAGACCATGCTGAACACGACGCTCTCCGGGCCGTGCCGCTCGGCCACCTGCCGCAGGCGGCTCGCGGTCAGATCGAGCGCCTCGTCCCAGCTGATCCGTTGCCAGCCCGGATCCGGATCGCCCTTCGGGCGCGTCCGCTTCAGCGGATGGAGCAGCCGGTCCGCATGGTAGACGAGCTCCGGCGCGGCACGCCCCTTGGCGCACAGCGCCTGGCCGGTGGGATGCGACGGATCCGGCTCCAGGGCGACGAAGCGACCGTTCTCGACGACGGCGATCGAGCCGCACCGCGAGATGCAGAGTGCACAGTACCCCGGAATCCGCTCGACGCCGGCCTGGGTGATCACGGGAACACGCGACCCGCCGCGGATGGCTGTGCTTCCACGTCTGCCTCCTGCGCGAGAGGGCTGAGGCTGACGCAGTCTAGCGCGCGCCTGTCCCGCCCGTCCGAAAGTCTTTCGGCCTCACGCCAGCTGCGAATTCGCGCGGGGTTGGTCTACAATCCGCATACTTCACAAGGAGGCCTCGATGAGCACGCGACTCACCCGCCGGACGTTCCTCACGACCGCCGTCGCCGGCGCCGCCGTCGCCGGGTTTCCGCTGCCGCTGCGCGGGCAGCCCAGGACGTTCAAGATCGGCGCGGTCCATCCGGTCACCGGCCCGCTGGCCGAGCCCGGGCAGGCGTGCCGGCTCGGCGCGCAGATGGCCGTCGACGCGGTGAACGCGGCCGGCGGCATCAAGGGCAAGGGGGGCCTGCGCCTGGAGCTGATCGTCGGCGACACGCAGACCAAACCCGAGAACGGGCGTGTGGAGGCCGAGCGGGTCGTCAGCCAGGGCGCCCAGATGTTGCTGGGCTCGTTCGACTCGGGCAGCACCGCCGCCATGGTCTCGGTCGCCCAGCAGCGGCGCGTGCCGTTCCTGGTCGACATCGCCGCCGCCGATCCGATCACTGCCAACGTGGCGAAGTCGGTGCGGGAGGGACAGCAGAAGGTCCAGTACGTCTACCGCAACTTCCCGACCGGCTCGTCGTTCGGACGCAGGGCAGTGCAGTACTTCACCGAGATCTTCGCCGAGGTCAAGGTCACGCCCAAGCGGGTCGTGCTGATGTACTGCAACGATCTCTTCGGCCAGAGCCAGTCGCGCGGATTCCTGGCCGCCTACAAGGCGGCCAGGCCGGCCTGGACACTGCTGGAGGACGAGGTCATCGCGTGGCCGGAGCCGCCCTCGGACCTCTCGACGGAGGTCTCGAAGCTGAAGTCGCTGAAGCCGGACGTCATCGCGCCCATCACGCGGCCGGCCTCGGCCCAGCTGCTGCTGCCCGAGATCCGCAAGCAGCGGGTGGAGTCGCTCGGCATCGTGGGCCCCGGCAGCCCCGGCCTCTACGAGGCGGGCCAGCTGGCCGCCCTGCGGGAAGACCTCGAGTACGTGCTCACGAGCGTGCCGTGGGCCAACTTCAAGAACCCGAAGACGAACGCGGTCGCCGAGGAGTACCGGAAGCGCTCGAGCGGCAAGACGTTCGACACCAACTCGGGGTACTCCTACGACGCGATCTTCGTCATCGCCGACGTGCTGGAGCGGGCGGCCAAGCTCGACGATCCCGACGCCATCGTCGATGCCCTGCGGAAGACGAACTACACCGGCGGGCTCATGCAGTACGGCGGGCCGGTGGTCTTCAACGAGATCGGCGATAATCCCAACGCCATCCCGACCATGATCCAGATCCTCAAGCAGAAGCCGGTCGCGGTGTGGCCGAAGGACGCCGCGCTGGAGAAGTTCGCGTTCCCGCGGCCGAAGGCGTAGCGCGATCGATCCGGTCCTCGTCGCCCAGGGCCTGCTGAGCGGGCTGCTGTTCGGCGGCGTCTACAGCCTC
The DNA here is from genome assembly GCA_035762565.1 of Candidatus Methylomirabilota bacterium. Taxonomy (GTDB): domain Bacteria; phylum Methylomirabilota; class Methylomirabilia; order Rokubacteriales; family CSP1-6; genus AR5. Next base: position 3,538 of record DASTOJ010000154.1, read on the forward strand.
ATGGCGGTGGGGCTCACGCTGATCTTCGGCGTGATGCGGGTGGTCAACTTCGCCCACGGCGACATGATGGTGTGGGGGATGTACCTGGCCTTCCTCCTGGCCACCCGGGCCGGGGTCGATCCGTACCTCTCCTTCGTCGTGTGCGCGGCGGCCCTGTTCGGGCTGGGCGTGGTCGTGCAGCGCGGCCTCGTCGACCGCATCGTCGACGCGCCCCACGAGATGCAGATCCTCCTGATGCTCGGCGTCGCTCTCGTGCTCGAGAACCTCGCGCTGCTGGCGTTCGGCCCCGAGCCCGCGCGCGTGCGCTCGCCGCTCGTCCGGCTCACGTGGGAGCTGGGGCCGCTCTACGTGGACGTGGCCCGCCTCGTCACGTTCGCGGTGGCCATCCTGCTCACGCTCGCGCTCTGGCTCTTCCTGTTCCGCACCGAGCTGGGCCGGCTGATCCGGGCCTCGGCCGACAACCACTACGGCGCCCTGGTGATCGGCGTGGACGTGCGGCGGATCTACGCCACGGCGTTCGGGGTCGGCGCGGCGTGCGTGGGCGCGGCCGGCGCGCTGGTGTCGCCGATCCTGCCCTTCCAGCCGGTCACCGGCCTGTCGCTGTCGGTGACCTCGTTCAACATCGTGATCATCGGCGGTATGGGCAGCCTGGTGGGCGCCTTCATCGGCGGCCTGCTCGTCTCGGTGGCCGAGTCACTGGGCGCCGTCTTCCTCACACCGTCGCTCAAGGAGCTGTTCAGCTTCTCGCTGCTGATCCTGATCCTCCTGTTCCGCCCGGCCGGCCTGTTCGGCAAGCGCGTCCCGTGAAGGCGCTGGCGGCGGGGGTGGCCGTCGCCGTGCTGCTGGCGCTGCCGGCGGTGCTGAGCGGGTACGCGCTCACGATCTTCATCCTCATCTTCTTCTACGCCTACCTGGCCCAGGCCTGGAACATCCTCGGCGGCTACGCCGGCCAGCTCTCGGCCGGCCACGCGGCGTTCGTCGGGATCGGCGGCTACACCTCGGCGCTGCTCTTCGAGCGGGGTGTGACGCCGTGGATCGGGATGTTCGTGGGCGCGGCGCTGGCCGCGGCGCTGGGCGCCGTGATCGGCTACCTGGGGTTCCGCTTCGGCCTGCGCGGCTTCTACTTCGTGCTGCTCACGGTCGCCTTCGCGGAGGTCTGCCGCATCCTGGCCTCGAACATCGAGGCCGTGGGGGGCGCCATCGGGCTCTACATCACGTTCACCGGCGATCCCCGCCAGTTCCAGTTCCGGGACCAGCGCGCCTACTACTACATCGCGCTGGCCTTCATGCTGCTGGCCACCGGCGTCGTGGCGCTCCTGGAGCGCCGGCGCCTGGGCATCTACCTGACCGCCATCCGCGAGGACGAGACGGCGTGCGAGGCGCTCGGCGTCGACACGTTCAAGTACAAGATGCTGGCGATGGTCGTGTCGTCGTTCCTGACCGGCCTGGCCGGGACCTTCTATGCCTTCCAGAACTTCTCGCTCCAGCCGGGCGCGGTGTTCGGCATCCCGTTCTCGGTGGAGATCATCATCCGCGCGATCATCGGCGGCGCCGGGACCCTGCCGGGGCCCATCCTGGGCTCGTTCATCCTCACCCCGCTGGCCGAGCTGTCCCGCCAGTACTTCGGCCAGAGCGGGCTGCACGGCGCCCACCTGGTCGTCTACGGGGCGTTGCTGGTGGCGGTCGTGCTGTTCCTGCCGCAGGGGGCCTATCCCTTCCTGCGCCGCCTCCTCCGGCGCCGCGCCGCATGACGCCGCTCCTGGCCGTCTCCGGGCTGTCGAAGCGGTTCGGCGGCGTGCAGGCCGTGAAGGACCTGTCGTTCACCGTCGGCGAGGGCGAGATCGTCGCGCTCATCGGGCCCAACGGCGCCGGCAAGACGACCGCGTTCGCGCTGCTCTCGGGCTTCCTCGCCGCCGATGCCGGCGAGGTGCGCTTCCGCGGGCGGGATCTCCGCGGCCTGCCGCCGCACGAGGTCAACGCGCTGGGGATGGCGCGCACGTTCCAGATCATGCGCCCGTTTCCCCGGCTGAGTGTCGTGCGCAACGTGATGATCGCCACGCTCGGCCGCCATTCCCGTCCCCCGGAGGCGGAGCGGCGCGCTCGCGCGGTCCTCGACGAGCTGGGGCTCGGCGCCAAGGCCGAGGCGCCGGCCGGGAGCCTCACGCTGGCCGAGCGCAAGCGCCTGGAGCTGGCACGCGCGCTCGGCACCGAGCCGGTCCTCCTGCTCCTCGACGAGGTGATGTCCGGTCTCACCGAGGCCGAGACCGGCCGCATCGTCGAGCTGGTGCGGGCCGTCAACCGCCGCGGCGTGGCCGTCCTCCTGATCGAGCACGTGATGCGGGCGGTGATGTCGCTGGCCCAGCGCATCGTCGTGCTGAACTACGGCGAGCGCATCGCCGAGGGCCGCCCGGAGGCCGTCGCCAACGACCCCCGGGTGATCGAGGCCTACCTGGGCGACGAGGAGGTCACCTCTGCTCCGGCTTGACGGCGTCGAGGCCGGCTACGGCGATGTCACCGCCGTGCGGGGCGTGTCGATGGAGGTGCGGGCGGGGGAGATCGTCGCGCTCATCGGCGCCAACGGCGCGGGCAAGACGACGACGCTGCGCGCGATCTCGGGGCTGCTGCCGCTGCGGCAGGGCCGCGTCGAGCTGGACGGCCGGCGGATCAGCGGGCTCGGCTCGGCGGCGGTCGTCGCCGCCGGCGTCGCCCACGTGCCCGAGGGCCGCCAGCTCTTCCCGACCATGCCCGTGCGGGAGAACCTCGAGCTGGGCGCCCGCACCGCGGAGGGACGCGCGCGCCGGACCGAGACGCTGGCGCGGGTCTTCGAGCTGTTCCCCCGGCTGGCCGAGCGGCGGCGGCAGCTCGCCGGCACGCTCTCCGGCGGCGAGCAGCAGATGGTCGCGATCGGGCGGGCGCTGATGGCGCGGCCGCGCCTGCTGATGCTGGACGAGCCCTCGCTGGGCCTGGCCCCCGTCGTCGTCGGCTCGATCTTCGCCAACCTGACCGCGATCAACCGCGATGGGCTCACGATCCTGCTCGTGGAGCAGAACGTCCTGCGCGCGCTCCGCCTGTCCCACCGCGCCTACGTGCTGGAGAACGGCTCGGTCGCCCTGAGCGGTTCGAGCGCTACCCTGCTGGCCGACGAGCGCATCAGGCGGGCGTATCTGGGGAGCTGACTCGAAAGCGGCGGGTTGGACGTGGTGTTGATTGTCGTTCGCTAGAACACGAACACGCCCTTGCCGGTGGTCTGCGTGTCGAACAGCCGGTAGGCCTCCTCCGCCTGGTCGAGGCCCCAGCGGTGGGTGAGCAGCCGGGCCAGCGGGACCTTGCGGTCGGCGACGAAGCGCGCGCACGCCTCCTGGCCCGTGTTCGAGAACGTCCACGAGGCGTGGAGCGTGAGCTGTCGCCGCAGCAGGTCGCGGCTCACGTCGAGCGTGACCGTGTTGCCCTCGCCCACGAACGCCACGCGGCCCCACGTGCCCGCGCTCTTGACGGCCTGCACGCGCGCGTCCGGGTGACCGGTGCAGTCCATGGTCGTCTCGGCGCCCTGGCCGCCGGTGAGGTCGTGGATGGCGCGCACGGGATCCGTCTGCCGCGGGTCGAGCGTGTGCTCGGCGCCGAGCTCACGGGCCAGGGCCAGCCGCTCGGGCGACACGTCGACGGCGATGATGCGGGCGCCCATCGCGCGGCCCAGCAGCGTGGCGCTGAGGCCGACCGGCCCCTGACCGAACACGGCGAGCGTGTCGCGGCCCGAGACGTCCAGGCGCCGGAGGGCGCCGTAGGCGGTGCCCGTCCCACACGACACGGCGGCCCCCTCCTCGAACGACAACGCCTCCGGCAGCGGCACGCAGGTGGCGGCGGGCGCCCGCATGAACGGCGCGTGACCGCCGTGGCCCGTGACGCCGTAGACCGTGATGCCGCCGCGGCAGAGCTGGGACCAGCCGCCCCGGCAGTGCGTGCACCGCCCGCAGCCCTTGTAGTGATGGTTCATCACGCGCTGCCCCACGAGCGCCGGGTCCACGCCGGCGCCGACCGCGTGGACGACGCCGCACGGCTCGTGACCCGCGATCACCGGCCCCCCGCCGCTGCCGAGCCCCAGTCCGGCCGCCGCGTCACCGGTCGCCCGGTACGCATGAAAATCGCTGCCACACATCCCCGACGCCTTGATGGCCAGCACCACCTCGCCCGCCCCCGGCGTCGGATCCGGAAACTCCCTGAGCTCCAGCTTCCGATGGCCCAGAAACACGATCCCCCTCATGACACCCCCTCCTGGCCGTCCAACCTTACCACCTGGCGTAGAATATGGCCGCTTTCGAGCGGCGGCTTTGCCGTCGTCATCCGCTCCTGGGGGATGCAGGGAGGAGCGCGCCGACCGGCGCGCGACGATATGACTTCTCCGATCATCACCGAGACGGTGCGGGCGCTGGTGGAGCGTCGCGACCTGTCGCGCATCGAGGCGGCGGCGGCGATGGAGGCGATCATGTCCGGCGCCGCCACCAACGCCCAGATCGCGGCCTTCCTCACCGCGCTGCGCATGAAGGGCGAGACCGTCGAGGAGCTGATCGGCTTCGCCCAGGTCATGCGCCAGAAGGTGGTGCGCATCCGCACGCGGGGCGAGGAGATGGCTGCGCTCACCGGCACCGACCGCGAGATGCTCATCGACACCTGCGGCACCGGCGGCGACGCCACCGGCACCTTCAACGTCTCGACGGCCACCGCGTTCGTGGTGGCGGGCGCCGGTCTGCGGGTGGCCAAGCACGGCAACCGCTCGGTGTCCTCGCTGTGCGGCTCGGCCGACGTCGTGGAGGCGCTGGGGATCAGCCTCGAGCTGACGCCGCAGAAGGTGGGCCGCTGCGTGGACGAGGCCGGCATCGGCTTCCTCTACGCCCCGCTGCTGCACACCGCCATGAAGCACGTGATGCCGGCGCGCCGCGAGATGGGCATCCGCACCGTGTTCAACATGCTGGGCCCGCTGACCAACCCGGCCGGCGCCAACGCCCAGGTCATCGGCGTCTACTCGCCGGCGTTGACGGAGCCGCTGGCGCACGTGCTGGCCGAGCTGGGCACCGTCCGCGCCTTCGTGGTGCACGGCAGCGACAACCTCGACGAGATCTCCAACACCGGCGAGAGCCGGGTGTCGGAGGTGCGGGAGGGCCTGGTGCGGACGTTCACGGTGCGGCCGGAGGACTTCGGCCTGCCCCGGGCGT
>DASTOJ010000155.1:0-58001 GCA_035762565.1 Candidatus Methylomirabilota bacterium
GGGGGGGGGGGGGGCACGAGACCCCCAGCGAGCTCGGCCTGGCCCATTATCTCGAGCACATGCTCTTCAAGGGGACGGCGACGCGACCGCCGGGCTACGTCGAGCGTGACGTGGAAGGCGTCGGCGGCCGCATCAACGCCGGCACGTCGTGGGACTACACCTTCTATCACACGGTGCTCCCGGCCCCGCACGCCGCGGCGGCGATCGAGATGCTCGCCGACGTCGCGGTGAACGCCAGCCTGGAGGCGAACCTCCTCGAAGCCGAAAAGCAGGTCGTGCTCGAGGAGATGCGACTCAACGAGGACAACCCGCGACGCTTTCTCGTCCGGCAGCTGTTCGCCGCCGCCTACGACGGGCATCCCTACGGCCGGCCAGTGCTCGGCCGGCCCGAGCTGATCAACGCGCTCAGCCGCGACACGCTGGTGGCGTTCTACCGGCGACACTACGTCCCGGAGATGTTCTCGCTGGTGGTGGTCGGCGCGGTGAAGCCCGACGAGGTTCTTCGCGTCGCGCGCGAAACGCTCGGCCGGCTGCCGCGCAGCGGCCACCGGCGCCTGCCGCCGCCCCCGCTTCCGGCCGCCCGGATGGCACGCCTCGATCTCACGCGGCCCAGTGCCCAGGCCCACCTGGGGCTCGCGTGGCAGGCGCCGAAGCTGGATCACGCCGACACGCCGGCGCTGGACCTGCTCATGTCGATCCTCGGGCGCACCAAGGCCTCGCGCCTCGTCGCCTCGCTACGTGAGCGGCACGGCATCGTCAGCACCATCAGCAGCAACCTGAGCGCCATGGAGGGCGGGGGACTCGTGATGGTCACCGCCCAGCTGCCGCCCGAGCATCTGGTCCGTGCCGAGGAGGAGATCCTCGCCGAGCTCCGGCGCGTCCGCGACAGTGGTGTGACCGCGGCCGAGCTGAAGCGGGCCATCACGGCGGCGGAGCTCGATCACGAATTCGCGACCGAGACCGCCGAGGGACGCGCGCGCGCCTACGGCCAGGCCGAAACGATCTGGCGGCTCGAGGAAGAGCTGCTCTACGTCGACCGCATCCGCTCGGTGACGGCCACCCAGGTGCAGGCGGCGGCGCGCCGCTATCTCGACCCCGACCGCTACGTGCGGGTGGCGCTGGCGCCACCCGGGCCATGAGCCGGCTCCTCGCCGCCCTGGCGCTGCTCGCGGCGGCGGGCCTGGCGGACGCCGCGCCGGCGCCGGCGGTCGTCCGCCACGTCCTGCCCAACGGCCTCACGGTGGTGGTGCGCGAGGATGCCTCGGTCGGCGTCGTGGCGGCGTCGCTGCAGGTGCGGGCGGGCTCGCTCTTCGAGACGGCCGAGACGGCCGGAATCACCAACTTCCTGCACCGGGTGATGCTGAGGGGGACGAAGCGCTACGACGGCCGGCAACTGAGCGAGGCCATCGAGGACCTCGGGGGCTCGCTCGACGCGTCCGGCGACGTCGAGTACGCCGAGGTGCGCGGGACGACGCTGGCGCGCAACTGGGCGGCGCTGCTCGGGCTCGTCGCGGAGGTCGCTCTGCACCCGACGCTGCCGGCCGAGGAGGTGACGCGGGAGCGCCGCTTGATCCAGAGCGCCATCCAGAGCCGCGGGGACACGCCGTTCCAGCGCGCCTTCGACTCGGTCCTGCACGACCTGTATGGCCTGCACCCCTACGCGTGGCCGAGCCTGGGGCGGCGCGAGAGCGTTGGGCGCATCGACCGGGCCGAGCTGCTCGCGCACCACGGCGCGATCTACCGTCCCGACCGCATGGTGCTGGCGGTGAGCGGCCAGGTCCCGGCCGACCGAGTCGTGAAGGCGGCCGACCGACTGTTCGGGGGAATGCGGGCGGCGGCCGGCGCCGCGACCGCGGGCGCGACCGGGCCGACGCCCCGGCTGGATCGCCGCGTGGTGGAGCGCCCGGTCCAGCAGGCGCAGATTCTCGTGGCCTACCTCGGTCCCTCGCTCACGGCGCCCGACTACCCAGCCGTCCGCGTGCTCGGCACCATCCTCGGCGGGGGGATGTCGGGGCGCCTGTTCACCGAGCTACGCGACCGCCGGGGCCTGGCCTACTCGGTCGGCACCCTCGGCACCTTCCGCACGGGTCCGTCGTTCCTCGTGACCTATCTGGGCACCGCGCCCCCGAACGCGGAGGCGGCCGAGGCCGGCGTGCTGGCCGAGATCGACCGGGTCCGGGACGAGCAGGTGAGCGAGCGCGAGCTCGCCCGCGCGAAGGCCTACCTGCTCGGCAACCTCGCCATGGACCGACGCACCACCGCGCGTCACGCCTGGTACCTGGCCTTCTTCGAGGTCATCGGCGCCGGCTGGGACTTCCCCGAGCGCTACGCGCGGGCCGTGGGCGCGGTGAGCGCCGCCGACGTCGCCCGCGCGGCCCAGCGGTACCTCACGCGACCGACGGTCGTCGTGCTGCAGCCTTCGAAGGCGGAGGCGCGATGATCCCGCTCAAGGACGACGTCCCCAGCCGCTCGGTGCCCGTCGTGACGGTCGGGCTCATCGGGGTGAACGTGCTGGCCTTCGTCTACCAGGTCTCCTTGGGGCTCGACACGCCCGGGCCGGAGCCGAGGGCGGCCGAGGCCTTCGTCTTCGAGTTCGGCGTCATCCCGTGCCGGCTCACCGGCACCTGCCAGGCGCCGCTGGCGCGCGCCGTCGGCGATTTCCCCCACCCCTGGGTGACGATCCTCACGTCGATGTTCCTGCACGGCGGGCTCTTCCACATCGGTGGCAACATGCTCTACCTGTGGATCTTCGGCAACAACGTCGAGGACAGGCTGGGCCACGGGCGGTTCCTGCTCTTCTACCTGGCGGCCGGCGCGGCGGCGGCGGTGGGCCAGACCCTGGTGAACCCGTCCTCGCACATCCCGATGATCGGCGCCAGCGGCGCCGTCTCGGGCGTGCTCGGCGCCTATCTGCTCCTGTTCCCGTACGCCACCATCCTCACGCTGGTGACTTTCGGCTTCTTCGTCCGGTTCCTCCACGTGCCGGCGATGATCGTGCTGGGCTTCTGGATCGTCGTGCAGCTCCTGAACGGTTACATCACATTCAGCGCCCAGGCGCTCGGGCGCGGAGAAAGCGGAGGCGTCGCGTGGTTCGCTCACATCGCCGGATTCCTCGCAGGCATGCTGCTCCTGTTTCTGCTCCGGACGCGGCGAAGCGCTCGCCTATAATCGACGGCATGACCTCGCGGGCGCGACTGGACCGGCTGCTGGTCGACAAGGGGCTCGTGGAGAGCCGCGAGAAGGCGGCCCGCCTCATCCTGGCCGGCGAGGTCATGGTCGACGGCCAGCGGGTCGACAAGGCCGGAGCGCTCGTTCCGACCGACGCCGACATCGACCTCCGGGGCCGGTCGCCTTACGTCAGCCGTGGCGGCGAGAAGCTCGTCCATGCGCTGCAGCACTTCGCCGTGTCGGTCAAGGGCCGCGTCTGCATCGACGTGGGCGCCTCGACGGGCGGTTTCACCGACTGCCTGCTTCAGAAGGGCGCCACCCGCGTGTTCGCCGTGGACGTGGGCACCGCTCAGCTCGACGTCAAGCTGCGGAAGGACCCCCGGGTCGTCGTGATGGAGCAGACCAACGCGCGCGCCCTCGATCCGCGCGTCTTCGACGAGCAGCCCTCGCTGGCCGTCGTCGACGTCTCGTTCATCTCGCTCGAGAAGATCCTGCCGGCCGTGTTCGGCGTGCTCGCCCCCCGCAGCCAGATCATCGCGCTGGTGAAGCCGCAGTTCGAGGCGGGCCGCGAGCACGTCGGCAAGGGGGGCGTGGTGCGCGATCCGGCCCAGCACCGGGCGGTCGTCCAGCGGCTGGCCCGCTATGCGATCCTGCGCAACTGGCACGTGCTCGGCGTCACCGCCTCGCCGCTGCGCGGTCCCAAGGGCAACCGCGAGTTCTTCCTGCACTTCTCCGCCCAGGGCCGCACGGCGGCCAACCTCGAAAGCCTGATCGAGCGCAGCGTCGTGGAGGCCCTTGCGTGACCCGCGTCGGGCTGGTCGCCAAGCCCGACGCGGCCGAAGCGCAGCGGGTGGTCTCGCAGCTCCTGGACTGGTTCGGCGTGCGCGGTCTGACGGTCGTCCTCGAGAAGGAGACCGCGGGGTTGGTGCCCGCGGCCGCCGTCCCCTCCGCCCGCAAGAGCGACCTCCCGGGCCAGGTGGACGCGCTGGTCGTCCTCGGCGGCGACGGTACGCTGCTGTCGATGGCCCGGGCCGTCGGCGACCTGGGCGTGCCCATCCTCGGCGTCAACCTCGGCGGGCTCGGCTTCCTCACCGCCACCACGCTGGACGAGATGCTGCCGGCGCTGGAGGGCCTGCTGGCCGGCGGCATGGCGATCGAGGAGCGGATGATGCTCGGCGCCCGCCTCCTGCGCGCCGGCCAGACGGTGAGCGAGCACATCGCGCTCAACGACGTGGTGATCACCAAGTCGGCGATGAGCCGGATCATCGATCTCTCGGTCTCCGTCGACGGCCGCCACGCCACCGGCTACCGCGCCGACGGGCTCATCATCTCGACGCCGACCGGCTCCACGGCCTACAACCTCTCGGTCGGGGGGCCGATCCTGTTCCCCACGCTCGACGCGGTCGTGTTGACGCCGATCGCGCCGCACACGCTGAGCAACCGGCCCATCGTGCTGCCGGGCGCGCAGCGGATCGAGGTCACGCTCCGGGGCGACCAGGAGGTGATGCTGACGATGGACGGTCAGGTCGGCGTGCACCTGCGCGAGCGCGACGTGGTCGAGGTCGAGAAGGCCCGCGCCCGCATCCGGCTGCTCCGCTTCGCCCAGCGGGATTTCTTCTCCGTCCTGCGCACCAAGCTCAAGTGGGGCGAAAGATGAGTTCTCCCCGGAAGCGGATTGCGCCGGCGACGCCGGCGCGCGAGAGGCGTATCGCTACGGATACCGCTTGAGACCTGCTCTACGCTGACCTAGGATCGTGGCGATGCTGCGGGAGCTGCGACTCCGGAACTTCGCCGTGGTCGAGTCCGTCACGGTTCCGTTCGCGCCGGGCCTGAACGTGCTCAGCGGTGAGACGGGAGCGGGCAAGTCGATCCTCATCGATGCCCTCGTGCTCGTGCGCGGCGCCCGTGCCCAGGCCGACGTGATCCGCGCCGACGCCGAGACGGCGACGGTGGAGGCGGTGTTCGAGGCCGCCGGCGGTGCCCGCGCCGCGCTGGAGGAGGCCGGCCTCACCGCCGATGACAACGGCGAGATCGTCGTGCGCCGCGAGCTGGCCCGTTCGGGCCGGCACCGGGCCTTCGTCAACGACTCGCCGGTCACCGTCACGCTGCTGGAGCGCCTGGGGGACACCCTGGTGGAGGTGCATGGCCAGCACGAGCACCAGCGGCTGCTCGAGCCCGCCCGCCAGCTCGAGCTGCTCGACCGCTTCGCCGACACCGAGGAGACGTGCGCGCGAGTGGCGGCGCTCCACGCCAAGTACCGGGCCGCCGGCGAGGAGGCCGAGCGCCTCCGCGGCGCCGCGCGCGACCGCGCCCAGCGCGAGGATCTGCTGCGCTTCCAGGTTCGCGAGCTGGACGCCGCCCGCCTGCGGATCGGCGAGGAGCAGGAGCTGCGCGCCGAGCTCAGGCGGCAGCAGCACGCCGAGCGCCTCACGACCGGACTGGCCGAGGCGGCCGGCCTGCTGGACGAGGCCCCTCACTCGGCGGCCGAGCGGCTGGCCCGCGTGGCCCGGATCCTCCAGGACCTCGGTCGCCTCGACCCCGCCGTCGCCGCGGCCGGGGAGCCGATCGAAGCCGCGCGCATCCAGCTCGAGGAGGCGCTGACCGGCATCCGCCGGCTGCGCGACGGGATGGTCGTCGAGCCCGGCCGCCTGGACGCCATCCACGAGCGGCTCGAGGCGCTGGTCCGGCTGGCGCGCAAGTACGGCGACGGCGAGGAGGCCATGCTGCGCTTCCGGGCCGAGGCCGCCCGCGAGCTGGAGCGCCTGGAGCGTCACGAGGAGCTGGCCGCCGACCAGGCGCGGGTGCTCGGCGAGCTGGAGGCCGAGCTGGCGGAGGCGGCGACCGTGCTGTCCGACCGCCGGCGCGCGGCGGCCGCGCGGCTGGCGAGCCTGGTCGAGCGCGGGCTGCGCGCGCTCGGCATGGAGCGCGCGGTGTTCGAGGCGGCGCTGGAGCGCGCGCCCGAGGTCGGCCCGCGCGGCGTCGACCGCGTCGAGCTGCGGCTGTCCACCAACCCCGGCGAGGACGTGAAGGCGCTGGCCCGGGTCGCCTCGGGCGGCGAGCTGTCCCGCACCATGCTGGCGGTCAAGTCGGTGCTGGCGCGGGCCGACCGCGTGCCGACGCTGATCTTCGACGAGGTCGATGCCGGCATCGGCGGACGCGTCGCCTCCGTGGTCGCCCAGACGCTGGCGGCAACCGCTCACGGGCGGCAGGTCGTGTGCGTGACCCACCTGGCCCCCATCGCCGCCCTGGCCGACCACCACCTGCGCGTGAGCAAGAGCGTGCGCGGCGGGCGCACCCGCGTGGTGGCGGCGCCGCTCGACGGCGCCGAGCGCGTGGAGGAGGTCGCCCGCATGCTGGGCGGGCCGGCCGCCACCGCCCGCGAGCACGCCCGCACGCTGCTCGGCGGCCGCCGGGGCGCCGTCCGCGCGGGTGGAGCCTGAGGGCGGCACGAACCCGGCCTGTATAATGGGCGCGAGAAGATGATCTCCGCGATCCTCCGCACCGTGTTCGGCACCAAGCACGCCCGCGACGTCAAGCGCATGCAACCCGTCGTGGCCCGGATCAACGCGCTGGAGCCCCAGATGGGCGCGCTCGACGACGCGGGCCTGGCGGCGAAGACCGACGAGCTGCGCAAGCGGGCGGCGGACGGCGGGGAGCTGGACGAGCTGCTGCCCGAGGCGTTCGCGGTGTGCCGGGAGGCGGCGCGCCGCCGGCTGACCATGCGCCACTTCGACGTGCAGCTCATCGGCGGCATGGTGCTGCACGACGGCAAGATCGCCGAGATGGCCACGGGCGAGGGCAAGACGCTGGTCGCCACGCTGCCGGCCTACCTCAACGCGCTCTCGGGCAAGGGCGTGCACATCGTGACCGTCAACGACTACCTGGCCAAGCGCGACGCCCAGTGGATGGGGCCGATCTACCAGGCGCTCGGCCTCACCGTGGGCGTGATCCAGCACGAGGCCTCGTTCCAGTACGACCCCGCCTACGTCACCCCTGACGTCCGGATGACCGCGCTGCGACCGATCGGCCGGCGGGAGGCGTACGCCTGCGACATCACCTACGGCACCAATAACGAGTTCGGCTTCGACTACCTGCGCGACAACATGCGCTTCACGCTCGACGAGCTGGTCCAGCGGGAGCTGAACTACGCGATCGTCGACGAGGTCGACTCGATCCTGATCGACGAGGCGCGCACGCCGCTGATCATCTCGGGTCCGGCCGAGCAGTCGACCGACCTCTATTTCAAGATCGACCGCATCATCCCGAAGCTCAAGCGCGCGGCCACGATCGTCGAGGGCAAGCTGTCGGAGATCGAGGAGCAGAAGGAGGGCGATTTCATCGTCGACGAGAAGGCCAAGACCGTCTCGCTCACCGAGGCGGGGATCGCCTCCTGCGAGCGGCTGCTCGGCATCGACAACCTCTACGACCCCCAGCACATCGACGCCCTCCACCACATCCAGCAGGGGCTGCGGGCCCACTCGCTGTTCCGCCGCGACGTGGACTACATGGTGAAGGACGGCGAGGTGATCATCGTCGACGAGTTCACCGGCCGCCTCATGCCAGGCCGGCGCTGGTCGGACGGCCTCCACCAGGCGGTCGAGGCCAAGGAAGGCGTGCGGATCGAGCGCGAGAATCAGACGCTGGCCACCATCACCTTCCAGAACTACTTCCGCATGTACGCCAAGCTGGCCGGCATGACCGGCACCGCCGAGACGGAGGCGGAGGAGTTCGCCAAGATCTACAAGCTCGACGTCACCGTCGTCCCGACCAACCAGGCGCTCCGGCGCGTGAACAACCCCGACGTCGTCTACAAGACCGAGCGGGAGAAGTTCGACGCCGTCGTCACCGACATCCGCGAGCGCAACGACAAGGGGCAGCCGATCCTGGTCGGCACCGTGTCGATCGAGAAGTCCGAGCGGCTGTCGACGCTGCTCAAGAAGCGCGGCATCCGCCACGAGGTGCTCAACGCCAAGTACCACGAGCGGGAGGCCGAGATCGTCGCCCAGGCCGGGCGCGAGGGCGCCGTCACCATCGCCACCAACATGGCCGGCCGCGGCACCGACATCCTGCTCGGCGGCAACGCGGACTTCCTGTCCAAGGAGATCCTGCGAAAGAAGGGGCTGGACCCGGCCACCGCCTCGCCGGAGGCGCGGGCGGCCGCCGTGGAGGAAGCGCGGCGGATCACCGAGCCCGAGCACCGGCGGGTGGTCGAGCGGGGCGGACTGCACATCGTCGGCACCGAGCGCCACGAGTCGCGCCGTATCGACAACCAGCTGCGCGGCCGCTCGGGCCGCCAGGGTGATCCCGGCTCCTCGCGCTTCTACCTCTCGCTCGAGGACGACCTGCTGCGCATCTTCGGCTCCCAGCGCATTCAGTCGATCATGAACCGCCTCGGCATGGAGGAAGGCGAGCCGATCGAGCACAAGCTGGTGACGCGCGCGATCGCCACCGCCCAGAAGCGGGTGGAGACGCACAACTTCGAGATCCGCAAGCACCTGCTCGAGTACGACGACGTGATGAACAAGCAGCGCGAGATCATCTACGGCATGCGCCGGCAGATCCTCGACGGCGCCAGCCAGGCCGACACCGTGGCCGAGTGGATGGAGGACATGGTCGCCGGCACGCTCGACGGCTACGCCCCCGACGGCTCCCACCCCGAGGAGTGGGACGTGGCGGCGATCGGCGAGGCGCTCCACCGGCAGTTCGACCTGCGCCTTCCGGCCGCGCGCTACGAGGACGTCACCTCGCGGGCGGGCCTGGACGAGCTGGTCGGCGAGGCCGTCAAGGCGCGCTACGCGGAGCGCGAGCGGGAGCTCGGCACGGACCTGCTGCGCGCGCTCGAGCGGCACGAGATGCTGATCGTCATCGACACGCAGTGGAAGGACCACCTGCTGTCGATCGACCACCTCAAGGAAGGCATCGGGCTGCGCGGCTACGGCCAGCGCGACCCGCTGACCGAGTACAAGAAGGAGGCCTTCGACCTCTTCCAGGACATGGTGGAGCGGGTCAAGGCGGCGGTCGTCGAGCGGCTGTTCAAGGTGCAGGTGGTCCGCGACGCCCCGATGGAGCTCCCCGCCGTCACCGCCTGGGCCCGAACCCAGGAGTTCCGGGGGGAGATGCCGGGGGGCGAGCGGGCGGGCGGCGGGCCACCCGTTGCCGTGGCCGCTCCGCGCCCGGCCCCGAGAACGCCGAGCGGGCAGAAGATCGGCCGCAACGACCCCTGCTACTGCGGCTCGGGCAAGAAGTACAAGAAGTGCCACCTCCTCCAGCAGGGCTAGGGTGAGCGACCGGCGATATCGCCAGCAGGGCTACCGCGGCGGCGGGGGCGGTGGGAGCCCCGAGCGACGCGAGCCACCCCGGCCCCCGAGCGGCACCTTCGGTATCCTCAAGAACCGTCCCACCTCGCGCTGCGCCGAGTGCGGCGTGGTGCTCCCCGTCACCGCCGACTCGCTGGCCCAGTGCCCGCAGTGCCGGGCCGAGCTGCACGCCTGCCGACAGTGCGCGCACTTCGATCCCGCGCGCCGCTTCGAGTGCACCCAGAGCGTCGCCGCGCGCATCGCCGACAAGCGGGCGCTCAACGCCTGCCCGCTCTTCTCGCTGATGGTCACGGTCGAGCGCGACACCTCAGGAGGCGCGGTGCGACAGGACGGTGCGCGCCGTGCCTTCGGAAACCTCTTCAAGCAATGACCGCCGGGGCCCCGTCCCACGTCCGGCGCTGACGCCGGCCCCCTCCACGCTCCGTTCCCGTCCTCGACACGCCGCGACTACGACTGCGCCCGCCCACGCTCGCCGATGCGCCCGCTCTCTTCGCCCGCTACGCGCAGGACCCGCTCGTCACGCGCCAGTTGACCTGGCGGCCCCACGACACCGTGGAGCACACGCGCACGTTCTTGCGCCGGTGCCAGGCCGGGATCGAGGACGGGTCGGTCCTCCCCTGGGTATTGACCGAGCGCGACGACGGCGCCCCCGTCGGGATGGTCGAGCTCAGGCCGTCCGGTCACCGGGCCGAACTGGGCTTCGTCCTCGCGCGGGACCGATGGGGTCGGGGCCTCATGACGGAGGCGGCCGGCGCCGTCGTCGAATGGGGCCTCGCGCAACCCCTGATCTTTCGCGTGTGGGCAGTGACCGACGTGGACAACCGGGCCTCGGCCCGCGTGCTGGAAAAACTCGGCATGCAGCGCGAGGGCCTGCTCCGGCGCTGGCTGGTGCACCCGAGCCTGAGCCCGGAGCCCCGGGACTGCTGGTGCTTCGCACGCGTCAGGTAGCTCGATATCTGGGGGAAAGCGCCCCGCCTCCCCCCACGGCTGGTGTTTTCTTTTTGGCCTTTTCCGCGGTGCCGTGCAAAGATCGCCCATGCGTCTAGAAGCGATCACTCTCCACGGCTTCAAGTCGTTCGCCGAGAAGACGGTCGTCAAGGTCCTGCCCGGCATCACCGCGATCGTCGGTCCGAATGGGGCCGGCAAGAGCAACATCAGCGAGGCCGTGCGGTGGGCCCTCGGCGAGCAGAGCGCCAAGTCGCTGCGCGGCCAGCGCATGGAAGATCTGATCTTCCACGGCACCGCCTCCCGCAAAGCCGTCGGCTTGGCCGAGGTCGAGCTGACCTTCTCCAACGACGGGACGCTGGCGGTGCCGTGGAGCGAGATCGGGGTCGCCCGGCGGCTGTACCGCACGGGCGAGAGCGAATACCTGCTGAACAGGCAGCCGGCGCGGCTGCGCGACATCCTCGACATGTTCGCCGGTACGGGAG
Source organism: Candidatus Methylomirabilota bacterium (assembly GCA_035762565.1). Classification (GTDB taxonomy): domain Bacteria; phylum Methylomirabilota; class Methylomirabilia; order Rokubacteriales; family CSP1-6; genus AR5. The sequence goes on from DASTOJ010000155.1 coordinate 10,916, forward strand.
CCAACCCGCGCGCCTACTCGGTGATGGACCAGGACAAGCTCAACCACGTCCTCACCGCCAAGCCGCACGAGCGCCGCGTGTTCATCGAGGAGGCGGCCGGCATCGCACGTTACAAGCAGCAGCGCGGCGAGACCCAGGGCAAGCTCGACGGCGCCCGCCAGAACCTCGTGCGCGTGCGCGACGTGATGGACGAGGTGCGCCGCCAGCTCGGCTCCCTGGAGCGGCAGGCGCGCAAGGCGCAGCAGTACAAGGCGCTCCAGGGCGAGCGGCGCGAGCTGGCGCTGGCGCTGGTGGCGGCGGACTTCGCGGGGCTCACCGCCCAGGCCGAGGCGCTGACTCAGGAGCTGACGCGACTGGGCGACGCCGAGCAGGCGGTGCGTACGAGGCTGGCCGGCCTGGCCGCGCGCGAGGCGCGCCAGCGCGAGGCGCTGCAGGCGAGCGAGCACCGCCTGGGTGATCTCCGGCAGTCCGTCCAGAAGATCCAGGGCGAGCTGGAGCGGCTGCTGGAGCGGCGCGAGCAGATGGGCGTCCAGCTCCAGGAGCTCGGCGAGGAGTCCGCCCGGCTCGCCGAGGAGGTCGGCCTCGCGACCGAGCGGCTGGGAACGATCGTGGCCGAGCGCGAGACGGCGCTGGGGGCGCTGGCCGAGGCCGAGCGCCGGCGCGGCGAGCGGTCGGCCGGCGTCGAGGCGCTCCAGGCCGAGGTCGAGCGCCATCGCGCCGGGCTGGCGGCGCAGCGGGACCGTCTCGAGGCGCTGCGCCTGGAGCAGGTCCGCGTCGCCGCCGAGCGCGTCGACCTCATGCGCCAGGCCGGTGAGCTACGCGAGCGCCAGGCCCAGCTCGGGCGGCGAGGCGAGCGCCTGGCCCGGGAGCTGGCCGAGGCGCAGGCCGAGGCGGCGCGTCTCACGGGGCAGCGCGCGACGCTCGAATCCGCGCACGATCGTGCCGTGTCCGAGCTGTCGTCGCTGGCCGGCGAGCGTGCACGCCTGGCGGAGGCGCTGACCGATTGCGAGGGCCGGCTGGCCGAGGCGGAGGCGCGCCTGGCCCGGACGCGCCTGGACCTCGCGTCCCGCAGCTCGAGCCGGGACGCCGTCCGCGAGCTGGAGGTGGCTCGCGAGGGCTATGGTGCCGGCGTGCGGGCGGTGTTCGCCGAGGGCAGCGTTCCGGCGCCCGGCGGCGTCGTCGGCACGGTGGCCGATCTCCTCGAGGTCGAGCCGGGGCTGGAGCGGGCGGTGGAGGCGGTGCTCGGCGAGCGGCTGCAGTGGGTCGTCGTCGAGCGCTTCGAGCACGCCCGGGCCGCGGTCGCGTGGCTGCGCGAGCGCGGCTCGGGGTCCGCGACGTTCCTACCGCTGGAGAAGCTCGGGCAGGGGCCCGCGCGCGGTAGCACCCCCAGCGCCGATCTGCGCTGGGTCGCGGACCACGTCGCGGCCCGGACTCCGGGCCTCGTGCAGGACTTGCTCGGGCAGGTGGCGGTCGTCGAGCACCTCGACCAGGCGGAGGCGCTCTGGCGCCGCAACGGCGTGGTGGCCACCTACGTGACACCCAGCGGGGAAGTTCTCTCACCGACCGGGCGGCTGCGCGGTGGCTCCGAGACCGCGGCGCTGCCCCAGTCCTTGCTGACGCGCAAGCGTCAGCTCCGCGAGCTCGAGGCCGACGTGGAGCGGCTCGCCGAGACGGTCGACCGCGAGCGGGCGAGCGTCACTTCCCTCGGCGCCGAGGCGGTCATGCTGCGGGGCGGGCTGGGCGGGCTCGAGCAGTCGGTGCAGGCGCGACAGGCCGAGCGTGTGGCGAGCGAAAAGGACCTGGAGCAGTCGGTGCGCGAGCACGAGCGCGTTCACCGCCATCTCGAGACCATCGCCGCCGAGTCGCGCCAGGTGGCCACGGAGGCCGCCGAGACGGAGACCCTGCTGGCGCGACTCCGCCAGCACGTCGAGGTCGCCGGCGACGCCGAGGCCCGTCACGAGACGGCGATGGCAACCGTGCGGGCGGCGATCGACGCCGGCCAGACGGCCGAGACGGCCCTGGGGGCCCGCCTCACCGCCGCGCGCGTCGAGCTGGCGGGGATCGCCGAGCGGGCCGAGGCGCTGGGCCGGGAGCTGGGTCGGCTCGAGGAGATGGACGCCGACTTCACGGCCCGGATCGAGCAGGGGCGCCAGCGCCGGGAGCAGCTGGGCGAGCGGCGCCTGATGCTGGCCGCCGAGCGGGAGCGCACCGACACCGCCGCCCGCGACGTCGCGCTCGAACGGGACCGCGGCGAGGACGAGGCCCGGCAGGCCGGCGAGGAGCATCAGGGCCTGGTCGACGGGCTCCGCGCGCTCGAGGACGAGCTGCGCGCCGTGCAGAGCGAGGCGAACCGGCTCGTCAGCGCGATCCACGAGCTGGAGCTGAGGGCGACCGAGGGCCGCGTGCGCCGCGAGGAGCTGGCCCAGGAGGCCTACCGCACCTACGCCGTCGACGCCGCGGAGCTGCCGGGCCTGCACGACTCCGCGCGGGACCTGGTCGCGGTCCGCGAGCGACTGGGCGACCTGGACGCCCGCCTCGAGGCGCTCGGACCGGTCAACCTCGTCGCCGACGAGGAATACCGCGAGCTGGACGAGCGCCTGACGTTCTTGCGGACACAGCACGACGACCTCACCGCGTCGATCAAGGACCTCGAGAAGGCCTTGCGCGGCATGACGCGCACGGCCCAGGAGCGCTTCGCGCAGGCCTTCGAGGAGATCAACCGGCACTTCGGCCGCATCTTCGAGCGCCTGTTCGAGGGCGGCCGGGCAGAGCTCCGGCTGGTCGAGGCCGAGGAGGGGGGCGATCCGCTCGATACCGGGGTCGAGCTGATGGCCCAGCCGCGCGGCAAGCGCCTGCAGGCGGTCTCGCTCATGTCGGGCGGCGAGCGCGCCCTCACCGGGCTCGCCCTGCTGTTCGCCATCTTCTACTACAGGCCGAGCCCGTTCTGCGTGCTCGACGAGGTCGACGCCCCGCTCGATGACGCCAACATCCACCGCTTCCTGCGCGTGCTCCGCGAGCTGACCAGCCAGACCCAGTTCCTGGTCATCACGCACAACCGCAAGACGATGGAGGCCGCCGACATCCTCTACGGCGTGACGATGGAGGAACCGGGCCTGTCGAAGCTGGTCTCGGTGAATCTCGCCGCGGCGGTCGCGGTCACCGCGCCCACGCCTGAAAATCCGCCGACGATGGTCTAGACTTGGCGACGGCGGTCATGGCGTCCGTCGGCGCATATCTGCATGAGCTGCGGGCGCGTCGGGGGGTGTCTCTCGAGGAGGTCGCTCGCACGACGCGTGTCGCCCAGCGTTACCTGGCGGCGCTCGAGGCCGACGCCTTCGATAGCCTGCCGGCGCCGGTGTTCACCCGCGGCTTCATCCGCGCCTACTGCCAGGCCCTCGGGGAGCCGCCCGAGGAAGCGCTCGCCTGTTACGAGAGCCGGGAAGGTCGCGCCCCGACGGCGCCTTCCATCCGTTCCGCCGTCAGGCCGCGCGCAGGCGGAGGGGAGCTCCGCACCCGCGGCGCCCTTCTGGTGTCCTTCCTTCTCCTGGTGGTCCTCGGCATGGCGTTGTTCACGGTGGCGCTGGTGCTCCAGCCTCGCGATCGCGCCGAGCGGGCGGCCGTCGAGGTGCCCCCCGACGCTCAGCCTCTCTCGCCTCCGCCTCCAGCCCCGGCGCCACGCCCGACCGCCGCCAGACCGCCCGTACCGTCACCGGCCACCCCCGCGTCACCGCCAGCCGAGCCCTCGCTGACCGTGACCGGCCCCGCGCCCCAGGCGAGGTCGGCGGCGCCCAGCCTCGAGACGGTCATCGGCGGCGTGGTCTCGCCCTATCGTCTCGTCGCCCGCACCAGCGAGGCCACGTGGATCCGTGTGCGCACCGAGGACGGCCGCAGCAGCGAGGAGAACGTGCCCGCCGGCGAGGTACGCGAGTGGGTCTCGGACCGGCCGTTCGTCGTCACGGTCGGCAACGCGGGCGGCGTGAGCCTCGAGCTGAACGGCCGGACGCTGCCCTCGCTCGGAGCACCCGGCGCGGTCGTCCCCCGCCTCGTCCTGCCGCCTCCTTGACGACGGGGGGCGCCGAGAGGCCCCCCGCGCCCATCGAGCAGCGAACACCGCCCCGCGGAAGTACACTACCGAGGATGAAGCTCTTTTCGGGATTTGGCGAGCGGTTGCGGGAGGGCCTCCGTCGGTCGCAGGAGTACCTGTCAACGGGCCTGCAGTCCGTGCTGCAGGCCGATCGCCCGATCGACGATGCCCTCTGGGAGGAGCTGGAGGAGCTGCTCGTCGCCGCCGATCTCGGTGTCGCCATGGCCGCCGACTTCGTCAACCGCGGGCGCGAGGAGGTCATGTACGGCACGGTGACCCGTGCGGATCAGCTGCGACCGGTCCTGCGGCGCTTCCTGGTCGACACGCTGGGGCCAGCGCGGCCGCTCGCGCTGGAGCCCCGGCCGAGCGTGGTGCTGATGCTCGGAGTGAACGGCTCCGGCAAGACGACGACGTGCGCGAAGCTGGCCGCCTCGCTCAAGGCCGATGGCCGCCACGTCATGCTGGCGGCGGCCGATACCTTCCGCGCCGCCGCCATCGAGCAGCTGGAGACGTGGGGCCGGCGGATCGACGTCGAGGTCGTCCGCCAGGCGCCCGGCTCCGACCCGGCCGCCGTGGTGTTCGACGCGGTGAAGGCGGCCATGGCCCGCAGCGCCGATGCCCTGATCATCGACACCGCCGGCCGGCTGCACACGAAGAGCAATCTCATGGACGAGCTGGGGAAGCTCAGGCGGGTGATCCAGCGGCAGGTTCCGGGCGCGCCTCACGAGTCGCTGATGGTGCTCGACGCCCCGACCGGCCAGAACGGCTTCGCCCAGGCCAAGATGTTTCACGAGGCCATCGGCCTCACGGGCGTCGCGCTCACGAAGCTCGACGGCACCGCCAAGGGCGGCATCGTCGTGCGCATCGTGCGCGAGCTCAAGCTACCGGTCGTGCTGGTGGGTGTGGGCGAACAGATCGACGATCTGCAGCCATTCGACCCCGCGCGGTTCGTCGACGCCCTGGTGCCCGCGCAGTGAGCGACACGACGTTCATGCGCCGCGCGCTGGAGCTGGCCGAGCGCGGGCGCGGTCTGACGTCGCCGAACCCGCTCGTCGGCGCCGTCGTCGTCCTCGAGGGACGCGTGGTGGGTGAGGGTGCCCACCTGCGGGCCGGCGGCGCCCACGCCGAGATCGAGGCCCTCGGCGCCGCCGGCGAGGCCGCGCGCGGTGCCACCCTGTACGTGACGCTGGAGCCCTGCAATCACGCGGGCCGGACGCCGCCCTGCGCGCCCGTCGTCGCCCGCGCGGGCATCGCGCGCGTGGTGGCCGCGCTCGCCGACCCGAACCCGGAGGTGCCCGGCGGCGGTGTGGCGCTGCTGCGCGCCGCCGGCGTGGCGGTGGAGCTGGGCCTGCTGGCGGACGAGGCCGAGCGCCAGAATCAGGCGTGGCTCACCGCGGTTCGCGAAGGGCGCCCCCACGTGACACTGAAGGCGGCCGCCACCCTCGACGGGCGCATCGCCGACGTCCACGGCACCTCCCAGTGGATCACCGGCGAGACGGCCCGGGCGCACGCGCACCGGCTGCGCGCGGAGTCCGACGCCGTCGTCGTGGGCGTAACGACGGCGCTGCACGACGACCCCGCGCTGACCGTGCGGCTCGACCGGCCGTGGCCACGCGAACCCTACCGGGTCGTGCTCGATACGCGCGCCCGGCTCGGCGCCGACGCCCGGCTCATCCACGCGGCGACGCCGGCCCGGGCGCTGGTGGCGGTCGGGGAAGAGGCTTCGGGCGATCGGGTGCGGGCGCTCCAGGCGGCCGGCGCCACCGTGGTGCGCTGCCCCACCCGGCAGGGGCGCCTCGACCTCGCCACGCTCCTGCGACTGCTCTACGAGCGCGAGGTGCGCGCGGTGCTCGTCGAGGGCGGCGCCGAGACGCACGGCGCTTTCCTGGACGCGGGCCTGGTAGACCGCGTGGCGGTGTTCCTGGCGCCGCTGCTGCTCGGTGGCCGCGCCGCCCCCGGGGTCGTCGGCGGCGTCGGCCGTGAGCTCAAGAGCGCGGTGCGCCTGGGGCCGCCGACGGTGACGATGCTCGGCGAGGATCTTCTCCTCGAAGCCGCCGTGCTTCGCGCTCGCTAGGCCGTGTTCACCGGGATCGTGGAGGAGATCGGAACGGTGCGCGCGGTCGAGCGCCGCGGCGACGTCGCCCGCCTCGAGCTCACCGCCCGGCGCGCCCTCGCGGGTAGCGAGCCCGGGGCCAGCGTCGCGGTCGACGGCGTCTGCCTCACCGTGGTGGCCGCCCGACCCGACGGCCTGGCCTTCGAGGTGGGCCCGGAGACACTGACCCGGACCACGCTCGGCCGGGTGAAGGCCGGCGACGTGGTCAACCTCGAGCGGCCCCTGCGCTTCGGGGCGGCCGTGGGCGGCCACCTGGTCCTGGGTCACGTGGACGGGATGGGAACCGTGGAGGACGTGACCCGTGTAGAATCGACGGCGCGGGTGCGCATCGTGCTGCCGGACCCGGCGCTGGCCCCCCTGTTGATCCCGCAGGGCTCGGTGACGGTGGACGGGGTCAGCCTCACGGTCGCGGCGCTGGCGGCGCGCGCGTTCGAGGTGATGGTGATCCCGCACACGCTGGCGGTGACGACGCTCGGGCGGCTGCGGCCGGGCCAGGCGGTGAACATCGAGACCGACGTGATCGGCAAGTACCTGCAGCGATCGCTCGCGCTCAAGGGGACGACATGACCGCGTTCGCCACGATCGAGGACGCCCTGGAGGAGATCCGCCAGGGCCGGATCCTCCTCGTCGTCGACGACGAGGACCGGGAGAACGAGGGCGACCTGGTGATGGCGGCCGACCAGGCCACTCCCGAGGCCGTCAACTTCATGGCGACGCACGGGCGGGGCCTCATCTGCATGCCGATGACCGGGGAGCGCCTCGACGAGCTGAAGCTCGGGATGATGGTGGCCGAGAACACGGCGCCGATGGGCACGGCGTTCACCGTCACCGTCGACGCCCGCCGGGGCGTCACGACCGGCACGTCGGCCTACGACCGGGCCGTGACCATCCGTACCCTGGTGGATCCGCAGATGCGCGCGGAGGACCTGACCGTGCCAGGCCACATCTTCCCGCTGCGCGCCAAGGAGGGCGGGGTGCTGCGGCGGGCCGGCCACACCGAGGCCGCGGTGGATCTGGCCCGCCTCGCCGGCTGCTATCCGGCCGGCGTGATCTGCGAGGTGCTCGACGAGGACGGCGGCATGGCACGGCTGCCCCAGCTCACCGAGCTGGCTCTGCGGTACGGCCTCAAGATGATCACGATCAAGGCCCTGATCGAGCACCGCACGCTCAAGGAAAAGCTCGTGCGGCGGATCGCGGCGACGAGGCTCCCCACCGACTTCGGCGAGTTCACCGCGGTCGCCTACGAGGCGACCGTGTACGACCGCGTGCACCTGGCGCTGGTCATGGGCGAGGTGGTGGGCGACGCGCCGGTCCTGGTACGCATGCACTCGGAGTGCCTGACCGGCGACGTGTTCCACTCGCTGCGCTGCGACTGCGGCTCCCAGCTGCTCAAGGCGATGGCGATCATCAAGGAAGCCGGGCGGGGCGTGATCGTCTACCTCCGCCAGGAGGGGCGCGGGATCGGTCTGCACAACAAGGTGCGGGCCTACGAGCTTCAGGATCAGGGGCTGGACACCGTCGAGGCCAACCAGGCCCTGGGGTTCAAGGCCGACCTTCGCGACTACGGTATCGGCGCGCAGATCCTGGTCGACCTGGGGCTCCGCAACCTCAGACTGCTCACGAACAACCCGAGCAAGCGGGCCGGCCTGGAAGGGTACGGCCTGCAGGTCGTCGAGCGGGTGCCGCTCGAGGTGCCGGCGAATCCGGAGAATCGCAAGTATCTGAGCACCAAGCGGAACAAGCTCGGCCACCTGCTGACCTCCGCCGACCTCGACTGACCATGGCCGGCCGCGCCCCGCGCCCTCACAAGCGAGCCCGGAGCAGTCGCGGCACCGGCGGGCGGTTCGCGATCGTGGCCGCGCGCTTCAACGAGCGCATCACCAAGCGCCTGCTGTCGGGCGCGCAGCGGGCGCTGGCGTCGGCCGGGGTGCCCGACGAGGCTGTCGACGTCCACTGGGTCCCGGGATCGTTCGAGCTGCCCCAGGCGGCCTGCCTGCTGGCGCGTAGCGGGCGGTACGCGGGCATCGTCTGCGTGGGCTGCGTCATCAAGGGCCAGACCCCGCACTTCGAGTTCGTTGCCGGCCAGGCTGCGGCCGGCATCCAGCGGGTCGCTCTCGAGACCGGGGTGCCGGCCACCTTCGGCGTGATCACCGCACTCACCGAGGAGCAGGCCTGGGAGCGCGCCGGCGGCGAGGTCGGCAACCGGGGTCAGGAGGCCGCCGAGGCCGCGCTCGAGATGGCGGCATTCGTGCGAGCATTTCCGTCGGATCGCCGCGGCGGAACGGCCCTGCGAAGCCGGCCCGGCCGCGCATAACCATGGGCAGCCGGCGCAAGGCCCGAGAGGTCGCGCTTCAGTTCCTCTATCAGCTCGACCTCCACGAGGCGGGCGATCCGGCGCCGCACGAGCACGAGTTCTGGCAGCGGCACCCGGTCGACCCCGACACGCAGGGCTTCGGCGAGGCGCTGGTCCGCGGCACCAAGCAGCACCAGGGAAGGATCGACCAGCTGCTCGCCCAGTACGCCGAGCACTGGGACCTCGACCGCATGGCCGTGGTCGATCGCAATATCCTCCGCATGGCGGTGTACGAGTTGCTCTGGGAACCCGAGGTGCCCGCCAAGGCCGCCATCAACGAGGCGATCGAGATCGCCAAGAAGTTCGGGACGACCGAGTCGAGCCGGTTCATCAACGGCGTGCTGGACCGGATCCTGCACGAGCAGCGTTCCGCTTGAGTGGGGGCCCCGACATGGCCCCCACGCCCCCCCATGCTCGGCAGCGCCCCGGCGAAGCCGTGGCGCTCCTCGGTCTCCGCAGCACTCGGGCCAGGTTGTGGCGGGCCTCGATCCCGCGATTCGTTCACGGGCGCTGAGTCGGGCCAGCCCGTGCAGTACGCGATCCTGTCGGACATCCACGGAAACCTCGAGGCTTTGCGCGCGGTCCTCGACGACTGCGCGGGAGTCGCCGACGCCATCCTCTGCCTGGGCGACACCGTGGGGTACGGTGCCGATCCTGTCCCGTGCGTCGAGCTGGTGGCGGACCGGGCGCAGGCCGTCGTGGGGGGCAATCACGAGCATGGGGTGGCCGGCCGACTCCGCCTGGCCTGGTTCAACCGCCACGCCCGCGCCGCCGCCGAGTGGACGCGCGAGCAGCTGGACGACGACCACCGCGCCTGGCTCGGCGCCCTGCCGCTCGTCCGCGAGGTGGCCGACGCCACGCTCGTTCACGCCTCGCCTGTCCAGCCCGAGGAGTGGGACTACCTGATCACGGCGGAGGACGGTTTCGCCGCGTTCAGCCACTTCGCCACGCGCTGGTGCTTCGTGGGCCACAGCCACGTACCGGGGGCGTGGTCGCTGGGCTCGGCCGGGCCCGAGCACCACCCGGGCGCCGTGCGCTTGTCGATGGAGCGGGGCCGGCGGTACCTCGTCAACGTGGGCAGCGTGGGCCAGCCGCGCGATCGCGACCCACGGGCGGCCTACGCGCTGTGGGACGCCGAGGTCGGGCGGGTGGAGATCCGGCGTGTCGCCTACGACGTGGCGGGCAGCCGGCACAAGATCCTCGCCGCCGGCCTGCCACGCTTGCTGGCCGACCGGCTGGCGGCCGGTACCTGAGCGCGGTGCGCGGCCACCTCGCTCAGGCGGCGCTGCTGGCCGGCAGTGCCGGTGTGCTGGCGCTGGCCTTCCCGCGGACGGACTGGGACAGCGCCGCCTGGATCGCGCTGGTGCCCCTGTTCATCGTCGCGCTGAGCACCCGGCCCCGGCTGGCGTTCGCGTGGGGCTGGCTCTTCGGCCTCGTGTTCTTCCTCGTACTGCTCCGCTGGCTCAACTTCACGTTCCGGACCTTCAGCGCGATCCCGTGGCCGCTGACGTGGGGACCCACCCTGCTGCTCGCCACCTGGTGCGGGCTCTACATTGCGGTCGTGAGCGCGCTGATCGCGTGGCTGGCGCGGCGCCGCTCGCCGGCGTGGGCCCTGGCCACCGCCCCGTTGCTGTGGGTCGGGGCCGAGTGGCTGCGCGGGCACCTGCTGGGCGGCTTCCCGTGGGGAACGCTCGGGTACTCCCAGCATCTCCGGCTGCCGGTGATCCAGGTGGCCGAGCTGGGAGGCGTGCACGCCGTGTCGCTCGTGCTGGTGGCGGTCAACGCCGCGGTGGCCGGCGCCCTCGTCCTCACCTGGCGGCGGGCCTTCGCGGGGCTGGCACTGGGCGCGGCGCTGCTGGCGGCGACGCTGGGCTTCGGCGCCTGGCGCCTGGGCGCGCCGCTCTCGCCGCCGCAGGCCTCGGTGGCGATCATGCAGCCCTCGATCGAGCAGCCGCTGAAGTGGGATCCCGACCACGTCACGGTCGTGCTGAAGATCTACCAGGAGCTGACGCGGCAGGCGGGGGCCGAGCGGCCGCACCTCATCGTGTGGCCGGAGACGGCGGCGCCGACGCCGCTGCGGCGCGACGCCGGACTGCTGAAGAGCCTGACCACGACCGCGGCCGACCTCGGCGTGCCGCTGCTGGTGGGCTCCATCGACGTGCTGGACGGGGCGCCGAACCGGTTCGCCAACACGGCATTCCTCGTCGGCGAGCGGGGGATCGTCGGCCGGTATGATAAGATTCACCTCGTTCCGTTCGGAGAGTACGTGCCGCTCTCGGGAGTGATCGGGTTCGTGCGGGGCTGGGCGGAGTTCATCGCCGATCTGGAGCCCGGCTCCCGCGCCGTCGTGTTCCCGGGTCCGCCAGCCCCGTTCGGCGTCGTGATCTGTTACGAGGGCATCTTCCCCGATCTCTTTCGCGAGTTCGTGAACAACGGCGCGCGCATGATGGTGAACATGACCAACGACGGATGGTTCGGCCGCACGAGCGGCCCCGAGCAGCACCTGGGAATGTACCCCTTCCGGGCCGTGGAGCACCGCATCGCGGTCGTGCGGGCGGCCAACACCGGGGTGTCGGCGTTCATCGCGCCGACCGGCCAGGTGGTCCGCCGCCTCGGTCTCTTCCAGCGCGGGGTGATCACCGAGCAGGTGCCGCTGCGCGAAGGGCGCACGCTCTTCACCCGCCTCGGCGACTGGGTGGCGTACGCGTCGCTCGCGCTGGCGGCCGCCTCGGTGGGGGTGGCCTCCCGGAGAGCCGTGTGCTAGGCGACCTCAAGCGCGAGGTCGCCGAGCTGGCGCGGCGACTGGACGAGCTCAGGGGGCACCTTTGACCTCCCCGGCAAGGAATCCCGGCTGGCCAAGCTCGACGCCGAGATGGCGTCGCCGGCGTTCTGGGACGACAACCGCCGGGCTCAGGAGCTCATCCGCGAGCGGGCGGAGCTGGCCCGCATGGTCGGCCGCGTCGGCGAGCTGACCACCCAGGCCTCCGACCTCGCCGTGCTGCTCGAGCTGGCCCAGGAGGCCGGCGACGACGGCACCCTCGATGCCGAGATCACCGAGGGCACGGCCCGCCTGCGCCGGGAGCTGGACGAGTTCGAGCTGAAGGTCATGCTGTCCGGTGCTCACGACGCCAAGGCGGCCATCGTGTCGATCCACCCCGGCGCCGGCGGCACCGAGTCCCAGGACTGGGCCCAGATGCTCATGCGCATGTACCTGCGGTGGTGCGAGCGGGCGGGGTTCAAGGCCGAGGTCGTCGACCTGCTGCCGGGCGAGGAAGCGGGGATCAAGTCGGTCACCATCGAGGTGAGCGGCGAGTACGCGTACGGCTATCTCAGGGGCGAGGCGGGCGTGCATCGCCTGATCCGCATCTCGCCGTTCGACGCCTCCAGCCGCCGGCAGACCAGCTTCGCCTCGGTGTCGGTGGTCCCGGAGGTGGACGACGTCGAGGTGCAGATCCGCGACGACGAGCTCCGGGTGGACGTGTTCCGCTCGTCGGGGCCGGGCGGGCAGGGCGTCAACACGGCCGACTCGGCCGTCCGCATCACGCACCTGCCCACCAACATCGTCGTGCAGTGCCAGAACGAGCGCTCCCAGCTCCGCAACCGTGACACCGCGCTGCGGATCCTCAAGGCGCGGCTCTACGAGATCGCCGAGAAGAGGCAGAAGGAGGAGCTGTCGCAGCTGACCGGCCAGAAGAAGGAGATCGCGTTCGGCAGCCAGATCCGCACGTACACCTTCCATCCCGAGCAGCGGATCAAGGACCACCGGACCGGGGTGGAGATCGGCAACGTCGAGGCCGTGATGGACGGCGAGATCGACGCCTTCATCAAGGCCTACCTGCTGTGGTCGCGGGGAGCCCAGGCGTGAGCGAGCCCGAGGGCGACGCGCCCAGGCCCGAGGGCAACGAGCTCGTCCGCCAGCGGCACGAGAAGCTGGACGCGCTGCGCCGCCGGGGCATCGAGCCGTTCGGCGGCCGCTACCCGGTGAGCCACTGGGCCGGTCCGCTGCACGCGCGGCTGGCGGCGGCGGGCGACGAGGAGCTGAAGGCGGTCGGCCCGGTGAGCGTCGCCGGCCGGCTCGTCGCGCTCCGCCACCATGGCAAGACCTGCTTCGCGCATCTGATGGACCAGACCGGCCGCCTCCAGCTCTACGCCCGGGCCGACCAGCTCGGCGACGACTACGCGCTGTTCACCAGCCTCGACCTCGGCGACTTCGTGGGCGTCACCGGCGAGCCGATGCGCACGCGGACCGGCGAGCTGACGCTGGGGGTGAAGGCGTTCACGTTCCTGGCCAAGTCGCTGCGCCCGCTGCCCGAGAAGTGGCACGGCCTCAAGGACGTCGAGATGCGCTACCGCCAGCGCTACGTCGACCTCATCGTCAACCCCCCGACGCGCGAGGTCTTCCAGCTCCGCTCGCGGGTGGTGAAATTTCTGCGAGGGTTCCTCGACGCCCGCGGCTTCCTCGAGGTGGAGACGCCGATGATGCAGCCGATCCCGGGCGGGGCCATCGCGCGGCCGTTCAAGACGCACCACAACGCCCTCGCCATGGACCTCTACCTGCGTATCGCGCCCGAGCTATACCTCAAGCGGCTGGTGGTGGGCGGTTTCGAGCGCGTGTACGAGATCAACCGCAACTTCCGCAACGAGGGCGTGTCGACCCAGCACAACCCCGAGTTCACGATGCTGGAGTTCTACCAGGCCTACGCGGACTACACGGATCTCATGGAGCTGACCGAGGCCATGTTCGTGGAGCTGGCCCAGCACGTGCGGGGAACGCTGGCCCTCACCTGGGGCGAGCACGCCGTCGACCTGACGCCGCCCTGGCGGCGGCTGCCCTTCTTCGAGGGGCTCGCGCAGGCGCTCGGCACGGCGGTGACGCCGGACACCGGCGCCGCCGCCCTCGCGCGTGCCGCCGCCGGCCGCGGGCTGGCCGTCGAGGGCCGGCCCGCCGAGGCGATCTGGAAGGAGGTGTTCGACGCGCTGGTGGAGCCGACCCTCGTGCAGCCGACGTTCGTGACCGATTTCCCCATCGAGCTCTCCCCGCTGGCCAAGCGCAAGCGCGACCACCCCCGGCTGGTCGACCGCTTCGAGCTCTACGTCGGCCGGCGCGAGATGGCCAACGCCTACAGCGAGCTCAACGACCCCATCGACCAGCTGGCCCGCTTCCGCGAGCAGGCCGCGCTGCTGGCGCGCGGCGACGAGGAAGCCCACTGGCTCGACGAGGACTACGTGCGCGCCCTGGAATACGGCATGCCGCCGGCGGCTGGCGAGGGGATCGGCATCGACCGCCTCGTGATGTTCCTCGGCGACCAGCCGTCGATCCGCGAGGTGATCCTGTTCCCGCACCTGCGCCCGGAGGCGCCGGGCTCGTGAAGCGCGGGCTGCCCTACGAAATCGTCCTCGGGCTGCGCTACCTCGGCTCGCGGGGCAAGCGCGCCCAGCTCTCGCTGTTCGTCTGGATCGGCGTGGGCGGCGTCTTCCTGGGCGTGGCGGCGCTGATCGTGGTGCTGGCCGTGATGACGGGGTTCCAGGACGGCATCCGCGACCGGATCATCTCGGCCAACCCGCACCTGCTCGTGTTCCAGACCGGTGCGGCGGGCATGCTGGACGCGGGGGGCGTGACGGCGCGGGTGCGGGACGTGCCCGGCGTGCGCGCCGCCACGCCGTTCGTGCTCCAGCAGGCGCTGTTCACGAGCCCGGGAGGCGACGCGCACGGGGGCCTGGTGCGGGGGGTGGACACCGGGGACCCTTCGGTCGCGGAGGATCTGCGCGCGCAGGTGCGGACCGGCCGGCTGGAGAGCTTCGCCGAGGGTGGCGACGGCATCCTGCTGGGCGTCGAGCTGGCGCGCGTGCTGGGCGTCCTGCCCGGTGACGCGGTCACCGTGATCTCGCCCAAGGGCGCCCTCACCGCAGTTGGCATGGTGCCCAAGATGCGCCGCTTCACGGTGGCCGGCACCGTCCAGGTCGGCATGCACGAGTACGACTCGTCGATCGCCTACCTGCCGCTGGGGGCGGCCCGGGAGTTCGCCGGTCTGCGCGGCGTCACCGGCGTCGAGGTCAAGCTGGCCGATCCGTTCGACGCCAAGGCGGCGGGCCGCGCCATCGCGGGCCGGCTGGGCGCCGGGTACTGGGTGCGCGACTGGATGGAGATGAACCGCAACCTCTTCGCGGCGCTCCAGCTCGAGAAGCTGGCGCTCTTCGTGGTCGTGACCATCATCGTCCTCGTCGCCGCCTTCGCGATCATCGGCCACCTGGTGCTGCTGGTGGCCGAGAAGCGCAAGGAGATCGGCATCCTCAAGTCGATCGGCGCCACTGCGTCGTCGATCACGGCCGTGTTCTTCACGGTGGGCATGACGATCGGGGTGGTGGGTACGCTCGCCGGCAGCCTGGTCGGGCTCGCCATCATCTGGGTGCAGAACACCTACAAGATCATCCGTCTCGCCGGAGACGTCTACCAGATCGACCACCTGCCGATGAAGCTCACCCCGACGGACTTCCTGATGATCGTCGGCGCCACCCTGCTGCTGTCCTTCTTCGCCACGATCGTCCCCGCCCGCCGCGCCGGCTCCCTGCAACCGGTCGACGTGCTGAGATATGAGTAGGCGGGCCCTTGTTCCAGACGGTCGGGCGCCGGACCGCTCGACCGCTGCTGCCGCAGCCACGCCGTCCTCGATCAGGCCACCTGCGGCCCGAGCGGGCCTCGCGGCACCCGCTACAACATGACCGACCCGACGCCGCTCCTCGTCGGCGAAGACCTCGAGCGCGAATACCGCACCGGCCCCGAGACCGTGCGCGTCCTCCGCGGCGCCTCCATCACGGTGCAGGACGGCGAGGTGGTGGCGCTGGTCGGGGCCTCGGGCGTGGGCAAGTCCACGCTCCTCCACCTGCTCGGCGCCCTCGACCGGCCCTCGGCCGGGCGGGTGCTGTTCCAGGGTGAGGATCTCTTTGCACGGGGGGAGACGGCGCTGGCCCGCTATCGGCGCCAGGAAGTCGGCTTCGTCTTCCAGTTCTACAACCTGCTGGGCGAGATGTCGGCGCTCGAGAACGCGATGCTGCCAGCGCTCGTCGCCCGCCGACCCCGCCGGGAGGCGCGGGAGCAGGCGGCGACGGCCCTGGCCGAGGTCGGCCTCGGCGATCGGCTACATCACCGGCCCGGCGAGATGTCCGGAGGCGAGCAGCAGCGGGTGGCCATCGCCCGCGCCCTGATGAACGGGCCGCGCGTCATCCTCGCCGACGAGCCGACCGGCAACCTGGACCCGAAGACGAGCGAGGTCGTCTACGACCTGTTCCTCCAGCTCCAGGCCGGGAGGGGGATCGCGTTCTTGATCGCCACCCACAACCCCGAGCTGGCCCGACGAGCCGACCGGATCTATCGCCTCGTGGAGGGCCGCGCCCGCCTGGTGAGCGGAACGGCGGACGGCCCCGTGGGGTTGCCCTTGTAGATGGCCGGGGATTCGCAGCCTCATTTGCTCGTGAAGAAAAAGTCTAGCGAGGGGTCAGGGCGCGGGATATACTGGGTTCGCTTTCGATAACTAGCCGTCCTCGAAGGAAAAACCGGCGCCCGGCGTCGATGAAAGGGGTTGGGGACTCCAGTGTTTGAACGGTTCACCGAGCGGGCGCGACGGGTCATCATCCTGGCTCGCGAGGAAGCGGGCCGATTCCGCCACGATTTCGTAGGAACCGAGCACGTCTTGCTCGGCCTCATCCGCGACGGTGAGGGCATCGCCACCGCGGTGCTCCAGCGCCTGGGGCTCCGCCTGGAAACGGTGAAGGCGGAGGTCGAGCGGGCGCTCGCCGGTTTCCCCAAGACCCTGACGTTCGGCGAGGTGCCGTTCACGCCGCAGGCCAAGCGCGTTCTGGAGCTCTCGATCGAGGAGGCCCGCCAGCTCGGCCACAACTACATCGGGACCGAGCACCTGCTCCTGGGCCTGATGAAGGAAGGCCAGTCGATCGCCGCCAAGATCCTCGAATCGCTCGGCGCCCGCCTCGACGAGGTGCGCCAGGAGACGCTCGCGTTGCTCGGCGACCAGTACTACCCCCGGCCCAAGAAGCGCTCGCAGACCCCGGTCCTGGACGAGTTCGCCCGCGACCTGACCCAGCTCGCCCGCGAGAGCAAGCTGGACCCGGTCATCGGCCGGGAGCAGGAGATCGAGCGGGTCATCCAGATCCTGGCCCGGCGGACCAAGAACAATCCCGTCCTGATCGGCGAGCCGGGCGTGGGCAAGACGGCCATCGTCGAGGGGCTGGCCCAGAAGATCGTCACCCACGACGTTCCCGACGTCCTGGTGAACAAGCGGCTCCTGCAGCTCGACCTGGGCGCGCTGGTGGCCGGGACGAAGTATCGCGGCCAGTTCGAGGAGCGCCTCAAGGCCGTCATGAAGGAGATCCGGCAGTCGGAGAATGTCGTGCTGTTCCTCGACGAGCTGCACACCCTCATCGGCGCCGGCGCCGCCGAGGGCGCCATCGACGCCTCCAACATGCTCAAGCCGGCGCTTTCCCGGGGCGAGATCCAGACCATCGGCGCCACCACGCTCGACGAGTACCGCAAGTACATCGAAAAGGACGGCGCCCTCGAGCGCCGGTTCCAGCCCGTCATCGTCAAGGCGCCCAGCGTTCCGGAGGCGATCGAGATCATCAAGGGCCTGCGCCACAAGTACGAGGCGCACCATCGGGTCAAGATCACCGAGCAGGCCATCAATGCCGCCGTCATGCTGGCGGACCGCTACATCACGGACCGGCAGCTGCCCGACAAGGCGATCGACGTCATCGACGAGGCCTCGTCCCGCACCCGCCTGATGGCCCTCACGCCCCCCGCCGAGCTGAAGGAGATCGAGAAGGAGCTGGAGCGGGTGCGGCGCGAGAAGGACATGTACCTCGAGGCCCAGGAGTTCGAGAAGGCGGCGTCCCTCAGAGAGAAGGAAAAGATCCTCCAGCATCGCGAGGAGGAGATGAAGCGGGAGTGGGAGCGCACCAAGGGCAAGGGTGTGCAGTCGGTAGGCGAGGAGGACATCGAGTTCATCGTCTCCCGCTGGACCGGCATCCCGCTAGCCAAGCTCGAGGAGAAGGAATCGGCGAAGCTCGCCCGCATGGAGGAGGCCCTCCACGGGCGGATCATCGGACAGGACGACGCCGTCAAGGCGGTGGCCCGGGCCATCCGGCGCTCGCGCGCGGGCCTCAAGGACGTCAAGCGCCCGGTCGGCTCGTTCGTGTTCCTGGGCCCCACGGGTGTCGGCAAGACCGAGCTGGCGCGGGCTCTCGCGGAGTACCTGTTCGGCGACGAGAATGCGCTGATCCGGGTCGACATGTCGGAGTACATGGAGAAGTTCTCGGTGTCCCGCCTCCTGGGGGCGCCTCCCGGCTACGTCGGCTACGAGGAAGGCGGGTTCCTGACCGAGAAGGTGCGGCGGCGCCCGTACTCCGTCGTGCTCTTCGACGAGATCGAGAAAGCGCACCCCGACGTGTTCAACATGCTCCTTCAGGTGCTCGACGACGGGCGGCTGAGCGATTCGCTGGGCCACGTGGTGGACTTCAAGAACACCATCCTGATCATGACGTCGAACCTCGGGACCAGCCTCATCGGCAAGCGGACCTCCCCCGGTTTCCTGGCCGAGTCCGACGAGCAGTCCTACGACAAGATGAGAGAGCGCGTGATGGAGGAGATGAAGCGCGCCTTCCGGCCGGAGTTCCTCAACCGGATCGACGACATCATCGTCTTCCACTCGCTGAACGAGCAGCACATCAAGAGCATCATCCGGCTCATGACGGCGCGCATCAACAAGCAGCTGGTCGAGAAGGGGATCGAGCTCGTTCTCACGCCGGCGGCGGAGGACGCCCTCCTCGAAAAGGGCTACGACCCGACCTACGGCGCCCGGCAGCTTCGCCGGACGATCCAGAAGCACATCGAGGATCCGCTGGCGGAAGCCATCGTCCGCGGCCAGCTCGTCGACAGCGCGCACATCGAGGTCGACGTGGAGGGGGGCAACTTCGTGTTCCGCGAAGCGCAGCCCCGGGCCGCCGACGCGCCGCTCGAGCTTGCAGAGCACTGATCGGCGGGTCCGCGCGAGCCTGACCGTCCGGTGAGGTCGCGAGGTGGTATTCGTCGACCGTTCGTGCTCGCCCTGGCGGCGCTCGTGGCCATGGTTTCGCCGGCCGAGGCCCAGCCCCGCCCGCCGGCGACGCCGCGTCCCATCGTCATCAAGGAGCTGACGGTCGAGGGCAACCGCCGCGTCCAGGACGCCGTCATCCTGGGCCGCATCCGCTCCAGCGTGGGCGCCCCGTTCAACCCCTCCCAGGCCTCCGAGGATCTCCGCAGCATCTTCGGCCTCGGATTCTTCGACGACGTCCAGCTCAAGGTCGAGGACTTCGAGGGGGGCGTCAAGGTCACCTTCGTCGTGGTCGAGCGCCCGTTCGTCCGCGACGTCGAGTTCGTCGGCAACTCCAAGATCGGCACCACCGACCTGCAGGACAAGATCGCCCTCAAGCTCGGCAGCGTCTACAACCCGGTCGAGGTGCAGCGGGCCCGGGAGAAGCTGAAGGAGGCCTACGAGGACGACGGCTACTTCGAGGTCCAGATCACCCCCGAGGTGGAGAAGTTCGGCGACGGCGACGTCAAGGTGGTCTTCACCATCAACGAGGGCCGCCGCATCACCATCGACAAGATCGTCACCCGCGGCAACAAGGGGCTCAAGGACAAGCAGATCAAGGAGGTGATGGCGACCAAGGAGCGCCAGTACTTCATCCTGCGGGGGACGGTGCAGCGCCAGCGCCTGGAAGAGGACATGGAGCGCATCATGGGCCTCTACCAGGACCACGGCTACGTGCAGGCCCGGGTGGAGCGGCACGACGTCGCGGTGGACCGCGACCGGGCCCGGGTGACCGTCACCATCGACGTGGTCGAGGGCGCCCAGTACCGGGTCGGGGTGATCCGGCTGACCGGCGTGAGCCTGCTGCCGGAGGAGGAGCTCCGCCGCCAGCTCGGCCTCAAGGCGGGGGAGGTCTTCTCGCGCACCGCGCTGCGGGACGGGGTGCGCAACATCACCGACCTCTACAGCACCATCGGCCGGGCGTCGGCGGACGTCATCCCGCGCACGGAGCAGCAGGCGGCCAGCACCACGGTCGACGTGACGGTCGAGGTGACGGAGGGGCCGGAGGTCTACGTCGAGCGCATCAACATCACGGGCAACACCCGCAGCGAGGACCGCATCCTGCGCCGGGAGATCCCCCTCGTCGAGGGCGACCTGTTCACCCTCCAGAAGCTACAGCGGGCCCGACAGCGGCTGATCAACCTGGGCTACTTCGACCTGGTCAACGTGACCACCCAGCCCGGCACCGACAAGACCCGGATCATCGTCAACGTGGAGGTCACCGAGCGGCCCACCGGCATCTTCTCCATCGGCGGCGGCTTCTCCTCGGTCGACAGCTTCGTGGGTACCCTCGACGTCTCGCAGAACAACTTCCTGGGCCGGGGCTGGCAGCTCTCGCTACGCCTGCGGGCCGGCGCCAACAGCCAGCAGGGGATCATCAGCTTCACCGAGCCGTGGCTGTTCGACCGTCCGCTCTCGGCCGGCTTCGACCTCTTCAACGTCAAGCGCCAGTTCACCGAGTACGACTACGACTCGCTGGGCGGCAACGTGCGCCTGAGCCATCCCTTCGCCGAGTACTGGCGCTGGCAGACGTCCTACCGCCTCACCCGGGACGAGATCAGCGACATCCGCGACACTACCGACCGGCTCCTGGCAGAGGAGCAGGGCGAGCGGGTGACGTCGGCCGTCACGGTGGGGCTGACGCGCGACAGCCGCGACGCCGTGGCGGCCCCGACCAAGGGGGGTCTCTCCGTGCTCACGCTGGACTTCGCCGGCCTCGGCGGCGACTCGCGCTTCGTCAAGGGCATCGCCTCGACCACCTACTTCCGGCCGATCTGGCTCGGGCACGTCCTGTCGGGCCGGGCGGAAGCGGGCTACGGCTTCGGCTGGTCGGACGACCCGCTGCCCGTGTTCGAGCGCTTCTATCTGGGCGGGCCCAACTCCATCCGGAGCTTCAAGGCCCGCCGGATCTCCCCGACCGACGACGCGGGCACCCGGATCGGTGGGACCTCCCAGGTGCTGGGCAATCTCGAGTACATCGTCCCGCTGCCGTTCAACTTCCGGGTGGCGGGCTTCATCGATGTCGGCAACGTGTACGGCTTCACCCGGAAGTTCGACATCACCGACACGCGGGAGGCGGCCGGGGGCGGGATCCGCTGGCAGTCACCGTTCGGACCGATCCGGGTCGACTACGGCGTCAACCTCGACCGGCGCAAGGGCGAGGATTTCGGCGCCGTCCAGTTCTCGGTCGGCTCGCCGTTTTGAGGAGGCAGGGGATGAGCGGTTGGTTGAGGGTCGTGGTGGTGCTGGCGGCCGCGGTGGCCGCGACCGCATCGGGCACCGGCGCCCAGACGGCGGCGCCAGCTCCGGCGCCGACGGGGGGGCTCCAGCGCATCGGCTACATCGACGTGCAGCGCGTGCTGGCCCGCTCCGCGGCCGGCGTGGCCGCCCGCGAGCAGCTCGAGCGCGAGAAGGCCACGATGCAGAAGGAGATGGACGGCAAGCGTGCCGAGCTGGAGAAGCTGCGGGACGAGCTGGAGAAGAAGGGCGCCCTGATGACGGCCGACGCCCGCCGGGACAAGCAGGAGCAGTTCGAGCGCAAGCGGCGGGACGCCGCCCGCCTGGCCGACGACTTCCAGAAGGAGCTCGAGAAGCGGGAGGCCGCGCTGCTCCAGAAGGTCCTGCAGGACGTCTCGGGGGTGATCGACCGTGTCGGCAAGGAGAAGAACTACTACCTCATCGTCGAAAAGCGAGGCGCCGGCGTGGTCTTCGCCGCCGCCGAGGCCGACCTCACCGAGGAGATCATCCGCGTGTATGATCGGGAGGCCGGGACCAAAGGAAAGAAGTAGCGGCGATGGCCAAGGCCGGGTTCACGCTCGGCGAGCTCGCGGAGGCGCTGCAGGCGCGGCTCGATGGTGACCCGGCCCGGGTCGTCGTCGGTGTGGCGCCGCTCGACAGCGCCGGTCCCGACCAGATCTCGTTCCTGACCGATCCCCGCTATCGCGAGGCCGCCCGCGTCTCGCGGGCCGGTGCCTTCCTGGTGCCTCCCGACGTCGCCGATCTGCCGGGGCCCATGCTGCGATGCGCCGCCCCCCAGCAGGCCTTGATCGACCTGCTCCACCTCTTCCACCCGCCCGTCCCGCCTCCGCCCGGGGTGGATCGCACGGCGGTGGTCGCCGCCGGCGCGCGCGTGGACCCCACCGCGACCGTCGGCCCGTTGTGCGTGATCGAGACCGCGGCCGTGATCGGGCCGGCCGTGCGGCTGCACGCGCTCGTCCACGTCGGGGCCGGCGTCGAGATCGGGGAGGCGACGGTGGTCTATCCCCAGGTGAGCCTGCGCGACGGGGTGCGGGTCGGGCGCCGGGTGGTGATCCACGCCGGCGCCGTGCTCGGTGCCGACGGCTTCGGATTCGCGTTCGACGGGAGCGCGCATCGCAAGATCCCCCAGGTGGGGGGCGTGGTGATCGAGGACGACGTGGAGATCGGCGCCAACACGACGATCGACCGCGGGACGTTCGCCGACACGGTCGTGCGGCGGGGCACGAAGATCGACAACCTGGTCCAGATCGGCCACAACGTCGAGGTGGGCGAGCACTCGCTGCTGGCGGGCCAGGTCGGTATCGCCGGGTCTTCGCGGCTTGGCCGCGGCGTGGTCCTCGCCGGGCAGGTCGGCGTGAGCCATCACGTGACGCTCGGCGACGGCGTGACCGCCGGCGGCCAGACCGGCATCCCCAGCGACCTCGAGCCCGGAGCCCGGGTGTGGGGGACGCCGGCGCGGCCGATCGTCCAGCTCAAGCGGATCATGGTCGCCGAGGGCCGGCTGCCGGAGCTGCTGCGGCGTGTGCGGGCCCTGGAGCAGCGACTGGAGCGGCTGGCGGCGCGCCTCGGCGGCGCCCAGTGACGGAGGCGGCAATGAACGGGGCCATCCATTCCACCGCGCTCGTGGACCCTCGCGCGCGCCTCGGTGCCCGGGTCCGCATCGGCGCCTACACGGTGGTGGGGCCTGCGGCCGTGCTCGCCGACGACGTCGAGCTGGGGCACCACGTCGTGGTGGAGGGCCGGGTGGAGCTCGGCAACGGCGTGCGGATCGGCCACGGCAGCATCCTGGGCGGCGCCCCCCAGGATCTGAAATTCAGGGAGGACACGCCCTCTGGCGTGCGGATCGGCGCCCGTACGGTGCTGCGCGAGCACGTCACGGTCCACCGCGCCACGGCACCGGAGGGCTGGACCACGATCGGCTGCGACGGCCTCATCATGGGCCTGGCGCACGTGGCCCACGACTGCCGCCTCGGAGACGCGGTCATCGTGATCAACTTCGCAGGCATCACCGGCCACTGCGAGATCGGCGATCGCGCCACGATCGGCGGGTTGTGCGGCATGGTGCCCTTCACGCGGGTGGGCACGGCCGCCTACGTCGGCGGCATGGCGAAGCTGACCGCCGACGTGCCGCCCTACGTGCTCGTCGAGGGCCAGCCGGCGACCGTGCGCGGCGTGAACGTGATCGGGCTCCGGCGCGCGGGCATGCCGCCGGCCGAGCGGCGGGCCCTGCAGGAGGCCTACCGGTTGCTGTATCGCAGCGGCCTCGCGCCCAAGCGCGCGCTGGACCGGCTGCGCGCGGAGGTGCCGACCTGCGCCCCGGTGGCGCGGCTGATCGAGTTCATCGAGGGCGCCACCCGCCACGGGATCTGCGGCCCGCCGCGCGGGAGCGACGGCGAGGACGGGGAGGCCGCCATTCCCACCGGCGAGGAGGAGAGCGAGCACTGATGGCAGACAGCGAGCGGCTTCGGGCGGGCGTGATCGGCACCGGCCACATGGGGCAGTACCACGTGCTCGTCTACGCCGAGCTGCCCGACGTGGACCTGGTCGGCGTGGCCGACATCGACGGCGAGCGGGCGCGGGCGGTGGCCGGGCGCTACGGCACGCGCGCCGTCACCGACCATCGCGACCTGATCGGGCAGGTCGACGTCGCCAGCGTGGCGGTCCCGACCGAGGAGCACGTGCGGGTCGCCCGCGACCTGCTCGAGGCCGGCGTCAGTGTGCTGGTCGAAAAGCCGATGGCGCCCACGCTGGAGGAGGCGCGCGAGCTGTTCGCGGTCGCCAGCCGGACCGGCGCCATCCTGCACGTCGGGCACGTCGAGCGCTTCAACGGCGCCGTCGACGAGCTGAAGCAGCTGGTGACGTCGCCGATCCTCGTCGAGTCGCGCCGGCTGGGGCCGTTCGTGCCACGGGTCCAGAAGGACACCGTGATCATGGACCTGATGATCCACGACATCGACATCGTGCTCGGCCTCGTCGACTCGCCGCCGGTGCGGCTGGCCGCCCAGGGCGCCTCGGTGCACTCCGGCGTGGCCGACGTCGCGACGGTGCAGATCCGGTTCGCCTCGGGTGCCGTGGCCACCATCACCGCCAGCCGGGCGACCGAGGAGAAAATCCGCACGCTGGCGATCACCCAGCCCGACGCCTACATCGTGCTCGACTACACCGAGCAGGACATCCACATCTTCAAGCGGGCCGCCCAGGAGTACACGATGAACCGGGGCTCGATCCGCTACCGGCGCGCCTCGTTCGTCGAGCACCTCAAGGTCCACCGCGACAATCCCCTCAAGCTCGAGCTCCAGCACCTGCTCGCGGCAGTGCGCCGGCAGCGGGCGGGGGAACGGGTGAGCCCTGCCCAGCAGGACGACCTGCGGTCGCTGGCCATGGCGCTCGAGATCGAGCGGATGATCCGCGACGGCATCCCCGAGATCGCATGGCACGAGCCCCGGCTCTAGCCCGGTGTTCGCAGTCGACCCGGTGCGGACGCGCCGTGCCGAGCAGGCCGGCGGGGAGGCCCCCGACCGCGCCACGCTGGCTCGCCTGTCGCCGTAACCCGCTCCGCGGGCGGCTCGCGCGGGCCCCCCATCCCCCAAAAGTGGGCTGGGGTGACGACTCCGGAACGCCGGGCGCGCCGGTGGGCGTGAGGGGTCCGAGCGTGGCGTCAGGGCGAGCCGTTGTCGCCGTTCGAGCGCAAGGCTCGACGAGCGCGCCGCCGACGCATCGACTCCGCTTCGCGCCAGCCCCCTCTGGGGGATGGGGGGTCGCGCGAGTCGAGTCGCCACGCCCGGGCGCCTCACGCCCACGCGCCCACCGTGGTCGACGCAGCGCACCGGGGCTCGGGCCCGAGCTGCGGGAGTGGGGATGCGGGCGCTGGGACTGATGTGCGGGGCGGGGCCCCTGCCGGCCCGGATGGCGGCGGAGGCGCGGCGGCAGGGATGGCGCGTGGTGGCGTTCACGTTCCCCGAAGCGGCTGACCTCGGCGGCCTCGCCGACACCATCGTGCCCACCCGCGTGGAGGCCATGGCGCCCGTGCTGGAGGCGCTGGCTCGCGAGCAGGTGGCCGGCATGCTCTTCTCCGGCAAGTTCTGGATGGGCGAGCTGCTCACCGCGCGCGCCCCCGACGACGCTCACGCCGCGATCATGGCGCGGGCGGGCGCCTTCCTCGACGGCAGTATCACCCAGGCCATCGTCACCACGCTGGCGGGCCTCGGCGTGGAGCTGCTGGACCAGCGCGCTTTCCTCGGCGACTGGCTGGGGGGCGCGCGCACCTGGACCGCGCGAGCGCCGAGCGAGGCCGAGTGGAGCGACATCCGCCGCGGCTTCGCCGTGGCGCGGCTGGCGGCCGACGCCAGCGTCGGCCAGACCGTGGTGGTGCGGCGCGGGGCGGTCGGCGCCGTGGAGGCGATCGAGGGAACGACTGCGACGATACGGCGCGGCACCGCGCTGACCGGCCCCGGCGCGGTCGTCGTGAAGGCGGTGGCCCGCACCCACGACTTCCGTTTCGACACGCCCGCCATCGGGGCCGAGACCCTGGAGGCGGCGGCGGCCGGCGGCGCCACCGCGGTCGCCGTCGAGGCCGGGCGCGTGCTCATCCTGGAGCGCGAGCTGACGATCCGGCGGGCCGACGCCGCGGGAATGGCCCTGGTGACGGCTGATGCCGGCGCCTGACGGCGCCCCCATCATGGTCGTGGCCGGCGAGGCCTCGGGCGACCTGCACGGCGCCACGCTGTGCCGCGCGCTGCGCGCGCTGGCGCCCTCGCGGCCGCTGGTCGGCATGGGCGGCGCGCGCATGGCGGCCGCGGGGCTGACGCGCCTTGCCGACGTCACGGGGGCCGCAGCGGTGGGCGGCACCGAGGCGCTCAGCCCGCTGCCCGCGCTGCTGCGGGCCTGGCGCCGCCTCAAGGCGGAGATGCACGGACCAGGACGGCCGGGAACGCTCGTCCTCATCGACTTCCCGGAGTTCAACCTGCGCCTGGCCCGCGTCGCCCGGCGCGCGGGCATTCCGGTCGTCTATTTCATTCCGCCGCAGGTGTGGGCCTGGCGACCGTGGCGGGCGCGCGTCATCGCGCGGCGGGTCTCGCTGGTCCTGGCCGTCTTTCCGTTCGAGTCCGCACTCTACCGGCGGGCGGGCGCCCGGGTGGAGTTCGTCGGCCACCCGGTGCTCGACGCCCTGGCGGGCGCGCCCGCGCGCGAGGAGGCGCGGCGGAGGCTCGGCCTCGACGCCGGCGCGACGGTCGTCGGCCTGTTGCCGGGCAGCCGGACCCAGGAGATCGTGCGCACGCTGCCGGTGCTGCAGGCCGCGGCCGTGCGGATCGCGGCGGCGCGACCGGGCACGCGCTTCGTCCTGGCGGCGATGGAGCGGAGCCCGGCCGGACCCGATCCGATCGAGACGCTGCGTGGCCCGGCGCCGCCGATCCGGGTCGTCAGGGGCGACACCTACGCGGTGATGCGGGCGGCCGACCTGTTGCTGGTGAACTCGGGGACCGCGACGCTGGAAGCCGGGCTGCTCGGCACGCCGATGGTCGTGTGCTACCGGCTCTCCCGGCTCACCGAGGCGTGGGTCCGGCTGCTCGTCCGCGTGCCGTGGATCAGCCTGGCCAACATCGTGCTGGGGCGCGCCGTCGTCCCGGAGATCTACCAGGCCGCGCTCACCCCCGAGCGACTGGCCGGGGTCGCCCTCGGCCTCCTCGACTCGCCGGCGGCGATCGAGGAGCAGCGCGCGGCTTTCCGCGAGCTCGGCAGCGCCCTCGGCGCTCCCGGCGTCGGCCTGCGAGCGGCCCGCCACATCCTCGACCTCGCCGAGCCCCGCGTCCACTTCGAGCGGGCGCAGCGCGCCGCCCCGGCCGCGCGAGTCGACGGCGAGGCCGCGGGGATGTCCGGCGCGACACACCCGTGCTGACGGCGCTGGGCCCGCCGCTCGCCGCGGCCGCCGTGCGCGCCCTCGGGGCGACCCTGCGTCTCACCGAGGAGGGCGTGGAAGCGCTGCAGCCGCGATGGGCGGCGCGCCAGCCGCTGATCTACGCCGTCTGGCACGGCCGCATGCTCATGGTCCCCTGGCTCAACGCGCGCCTGCGACGCACGCGCGGAGCCCGCTCCGCGCGCATCCTGGCCAGCCGCTCGCGCGACGGCGAGCTGGTCGCGCGCTGGGTGGCCCGCTTCGGCCTGCCGGTCGTGCGTGGCTCCTCGTCGCGCGACGGCGCCCCGGCGCTGCGCGCGCTGGCAGCCGCGGTGCGGGCGGGAGAGGACGTCGCCGTCGTCCCCGACGGCCCGCGGGGCCCGCGCGAGCGGTTACAGGCGGGGCTGGTCGTTCTCGCCGCCGCCACCGGCGCGCCCATCGTCCCGCTGGGCTTCGCCGCGCGGCCGGCCCGACGGCTCGCCTCCTGGGACCGGTTCCTCGTCCCGTGGCCCTTCGCGCGGGCCGCCCTCGTGCTCGGCAAGGCGGTCACGGTCGCGCGCCACGCCGACCGGGAGGCGGCCCGGGCCGAGCTGGAACGCGCACTCCGTGAGGTCACCGAGACGGCCGATCGTCTGGTGGGCGCGTGATGTACGCCGTCTACACGGCGGCGTTCGCAGCGGCCGTGACCGGCTACGCGCCCGTGGCGCTGGCCCGCCGCCTCGCCCGTGGGGTGCCGCTGAACCTGCGCGAGCGCCTGGGCCTGGGGCGCCACGCGCCGCCCGCGGCGCCGTGCGGCTGGATCCACGCCGTGTCGGTCGGCGAGGCGATTGCGGCGGCGCCGCTGGTCGAGGGATTACGCCGCACGTGGCCGGCCCTGCCGCTGGTCGTCTCCACCGTGACCGAGACGGGCGCGCGCGTCGTGCGCGAGCGCTTCGCCGGTCTCGCTCACCACCGCTATCTCCCCCTCGATTTCCCCGGCGCCGTGCGGCGGGTCATCGCCTCGCTCGAGCCCGCGTTCTTCATCGGCATGGAGACGGAGCTGTGGCCCAACCTCCTGCGCGCGCTGGCCGCCCGCCGCGTACCCACGATGATCGCCAACGGCCGCCTGTCCGACCGGTCCTTCCGGCGCTACCGTCTGGTGCGGGGGGCCGTGCGCGGAATGCTGGGCCACGTGACCGTGTTCGCCATGCAGTCGGACGAGGATGCCCGGCGAGTGATCGCGCTGGGCGCTCCGCCCGAGCGCGTCGTCGTGACGGGCAATCTCAAGCACGAGCCGTTGCCCGATCCGGCCGGGGTGGCCGACCTCTGGCACCGCCTGCTCGGGCTCGCTCCCGGGCAGCCCGTCTGGATCGCCGGCAGCACGCACCGGGGCGAGGAGCAGGCGGTGCTCGATGCGCATCGCCAGGCGCTCGCCGGGCGCTCGGACCTGGTGCTGGTGCTGGCTCCGCGGCATCCCGAGCGGGTCGGTGAGGTGATGGGCCTGGTGACCAGCCGGGGGTTCGCGCCCGTCCGCCGCAGCCAGCTGCCACGGGCGCGGCCGCGCCGCGGCTCGGGCCCGGCCCCGTCGGAGCGGGCCGGCCGCCCGCCGGCCGCATCCGGCATCATCGTGCTGGACACCGTGGGCGAGCTGGCGGCGCTCTACTCGATCGCCGACGTCGTGTTCGTCGGCGGCAGCCTCGCCCCGCTCGGCGGTCACAACATGCTGGAGCCCGCGCTGCGCGGCAAGCCCGTGCTGTTCGGGCCGCACACCACGAACTTCCGTGAGGCGGCCGAGATTCTCGTCGCCGGCGGCGGCGGTCTCGTCGTGCGCGACGCCGGCGAGCTGGCCGTCGAGCTGAGGCGGCTGCTGGACGATCCCGCTCGATGCGCCCGGGTGGGCGCCGCGGCGCGCGAGGCGGCCGCCTCACGCCACGGCGCCGCCCGCGCGACCCTCGAGCTGGTCGCCCGCTACCTGCGCCCGGACGGTACGGGATGAGCACGCGTGGGCGGATCCTCCAGGGCTGGGAGCGCGGGTTCAACACGGGCGCCGGCCGCGTGCTCGCCGCCGTGGCCGGCAGCTATCGGGGACTGCTCGGCGCCCGCGAGTGGATGTACGCGCGCGGTGTCCTGCGCTCGCGCACGCTCGACTGCCCGGTCGTGTCGATCGGCAATCTCACCGTGGGCGGCACCGGCAAGACGCCGGCGGTCGAGCTGGCGGTGCGCACGCTCCAGGATCTGGGCCATCGGCCGGGCGTGCTCAGCCGCGGCTACGGGCGGCGGGGCGGCGGCGTGCAGGTCGTCGCCGACGCCGCCTCTATCCGGCTCGATGCCGAGGAAGCGGGCGACGAGCCCTTTCTCCTCGCGCGCCGGCTGCCCGGGGTGCCCGTCGTCGTCGGTCCCAACCGCTACGAGGCCGGCCGGGTCGCCCGGGCCCGCTTCAACGTCACCGCGATCGTCCTCGACGACGGCTTCCAGCACCGCACGCTCGAGAAAAATCTCGAGGTGGTGATGGCGCGCGCGGCCATGCCCTGGGGCAACGGGCGGCTGCTGCCGGGCGGTCCGCTGCGCGAGCCGCTCGACGGCCTGCGCAGGGCCCACCTGGTCGTGGCCACGGGCGCGCGCGGCCTCGCCGACGCCGCGGAGGTCACGGCCACGGTGGCGCGGGTCGCCCCCGGCGTGCCCGTCCTCACCGCCGTGCACGTGCCGACGGAGTGCTTCGAGTCGAGCACGATGCGGTTCGTGCCCCTGAGCGCGCTCGGCGGTGCCAGGCTGGTCGGTTTCGCCGGCATCGGCTCGCCGGCGGGCTTCCGCCGCACGCTCGGGGAGACGGCGGTCGCCGTCGCCGGGTTCGAGGAGTTTGCCGACCACCACTGGTACACGCGCGAGGATCTCGCCGGGCTGGATCGCCGCGCCGCGGAGGCCCGGGCCGACGGCCTCGTCACCACCGAGAAGGACTGGGTGCGGCTGCGCGCGCTGCCCGCGCTCAGGCGTCCCGTCTACGTGCTGAGCGTGCGGCTCCGGCTGACGTCGGGAGAGGCCGAGTGGCGCCGTGCGTTCGAGCGCCTGGGTGCCGCGTCGTGAACGTCGTGGTGAGACTGCCCAACTGGCTCGGCGACACGGTCATGGCCGTGCCGGCCCTGGCCGCCGTGCGCACGGCCTGGCCCGAGGCCCGCGTGCTGGCGGCGGGGCCGTGGGCGAGCCTGCTGGCGGGCCAGGCGCTGGCCGACGTGCTCGTGGACTACCCGCGGAGGTGGAGCCGCCGGCTGCGGGCAGCCGACACGGTAGCCACGTTCGGCCCCGACCTGGCGATCCTGCTGCCGAGCTCGCTGGAGTCGGCCCTCGCCGCCTGGTACTGGGGCGCGCGGCAGCGCGTCGGCTTCGCCGGGGGCGGGCGCTCCGAGCTGCTGACGGAGGCCGTGCCGGTCCGTGAGCCGCGGGCGCATCAGGTGGACGAGTACCTCGTGCTCGTCGAGCGGTGCGGTGCGCCGGCCGGCGCGCGCGTGCCCGCGCTGGCGCCGCCGCCGGCGGATGGCGACGCGCGCGGCGAGGCGCGCGGCCTGCTCGGGGAGGCTGGCGCGCCGGCGGGCACGGCCTCGCGACGGGTCGGGGTGCACCTGGGCGCGGCGTTCGGCCCCGCCAAGCTGTGGCCGCTCGGCCGTGTCACGGAGTTCTGCCGCACGCTGGCCGAGGCGGGCGTGACCGCGGTGCTTCTGGGCGCACCGTCCGACGCGGAGGCGGCCGCGACCGTGGCCGGGGGAGCGCCAGCGCTGAGCCTCGTGGGCCGCGACCGGCCCGCGCTGCTGCCGGCGCTGCTCGCGGAGCTGGACGTCCTGGTCAGCGGCGACACCGGCGTGGCCCACCTGGCCGCGGCGCTCGGCACGCCGGTCGTCACGCTCTTCGGCCCGACCGACCCGCGGCTCACAGCGCCGCGCGGCCCGGCCACCGTCCTCACGAACCCCGTGCCCTGCGCGCCGTGCTTCTACCGCGCGTGCCCGATCGAGCATCCCTGCCTGCAAGGCGTCGAGCCCGCGCGGGTCTGGCGGGCCGTGGAGGACGCGATGGCGGCCCACACCGTCGCCGCCGGCGAGGGGAGCCGATGATGGACGATCGTCCCCTGCGCGTGCTCCACCTCGCCGCCAACCGGTGGTGGACCGGGAGCGCCGATCCCATCATCCGGCTGGTCGGTGGGCTGCGCGCCCGCGGCCATCACGTGCTGCTCGGCATCACGCCCGGCGACCGCTTCGAGGCCAAGGCGCGCGAGGCCGGACTGCCGTTGCTCGAGGGGCTGAGCCTGCGCGTGCGGGCGGCGCCGCTGGACCTGGCGCGGGACACGCGCCGGCTCCGCGCCCTGGTCGCCGCCGAGGCCATCGACATCGTGCACGCGCATCACTCACACGACCACTGGCTGGCGCTGGCGACCCGGCCCCGGCGCCTCGACGGCCAGCGCCCCCGGCTGGTGCGGACGTTCCACAACGCGCGCTCGGTGAAGGCCTCGCTGCCGGCGCGCCAGCTCTACCGGCGGACGGCCGCGGTCTTCGCGGTCTCGCGCCAGATCGAGAGCCGCTGCCGCGGGGTCGGCATCCCCGCCGAGCGCGTCAGCTGGATCCCCGGCGCCGCGGACGTGTCGCGCTTCGGCGGCGCCGCCGACGGCGGAGCGATCCGCGAGGAGTTCAAGCTCGGCCGCGCCCCGGTCGTGGTCTCCGTGGCCCGGTTCGCGGCCAACCGCGGCCACGAGCTGCTGCTGGACGGCTTCGAGCGGCTACTGGCGCGCCTGCCCGAGGCCCGGCTGCTGCTGGTGGGCAAGGGCGAGCGCCGCACTCGGCTCGAGCAGCTCGTGGCCGAGAAGGGCCTCGGCCACCGCGTCGTCTTCACGGGGTATCGCGACCACGACCTGCCCGAGGTGCTGGCCGCGGCCGACTGCTTCGCCCTCATGGCCGCCGGCTCCGACGAGTCGTGCCGGGCCGCGCTCGAGGCGATGGCGGCCGGATGTCCGGTGGTGGCCCGCCGCGTCGGCGCGCTGCCGGAGACGGTCGTGGACGGCGAGACCGGGCTGCTGCTCGGCGACGCCAGCCCCGAGCCGCTCGCGGCGGCGCTCGCGACGATCCTGGCCGATCCCGCCCGGGCCCGCGCGATGGGCCGCGCCGGGCTCCGCCGCGTCACGCTGGAGTTCAGTCCCGAGCGCTCGGTGGCGATCGTCGAGGACGTCTACCGCCGCATCGTCGGCCCGTGAGGATCCTGCAGCTCGTGTCCTGCCGGGGCTGGTCCTCGGACGCGTACTGGGCGGCGCGCGCCACCCGCGAGCTGGAGCGTCGCGGGCACGCGGTCACGCTCGGCTGCCGGCAGGGAACGGAGCGCGCGGTCATCGACCGCGCCCGCGCGGAGGGCATCGCGCGCGTCGAGACGTTCAGGTTCGCCGGCGGCCTGCGCCCGGCCGCCGACCTCGCCGACCTGCGGCGGCTGCGCGCGGCCGTCGCCGCTGCCGACGTCGTCCACGTCCACCGCGGCAAGGAGCACTGGCTGGCGGCGGCGGCGGCCCGGCTGGCGGGGGGCCGGCCGATCGTGCGCACCCGCCACATCGCCCAGCCGGTACGGCCGCACGCCGGCAACCGCTGGCTCTACGGCCGCGCCACCGCGCTCGTCGTGGCGGTGACCGAGGCAATCCGCGGACAGTGCCTGGCGGCGGGCCTGCTGGGACCGGACCGGATCGTCACGCTGGCCGGCGGGGCCGACGCCGAGGCGTACCAGCCGCGCCCGGGCGATCCGGCCGTGCGGCGCGCACTCGGCGGGGAGGACGGCCGTCCGCTGGTCGGCCTCGTCGCGGGACTGCGTGTGATGAAAGGGCATCGCCTGGTGATCGAGGCCGCCGGGCGCCTGGCCCGCGAGGGCGTGCGCCCACGCATCGTGTTCGTCGGCCGCGGCGCCATGGAGGGCGCGCTGCGCCAGGCGGTCACGCGGGCGGGCCTCGACGGGCAGCTGACGATCGCGGGCTTCGCGCCGGACCTGCCGGCGGTGATGGCGGCGCTCGACCTGGCGCTCTACGTGCCGCTCGAGTCGGACGGCATGTCGCGCGTCGTCTTCGAGTATCTCGCCGCCGGGCGCCCGCTGGTGGCGGCGCGGGTCGGCGTGGTGCCGGAGGTGCTGGTCGACGGCGAGCACGCCGTCCTGGTCCCGGCGGGGGACGCCGGGGCGCTCGCCGCCGCGCTCGCCGCGCTGCTCGACGATCCGGCGCGGCGGGCCCGGCTGGGCGAGGCCGGCCGCCGGCTCGTCGTGGAGCGCTTCTCGGGCGCGCGGCTGGCCGCCGCGCTCGAGACACACTACGCCCGCCTGGCCACCGCGTGAAGATCTCGATCCTGAGCTTCGACCTGTCGGACAACGCGACGGGCCGCGCCGACCTGCTCGCGCGACTGCTGGCGCCGCGCTGGGCGGTCGAGGTCGTCGGCCCGCGCTTCGGCGAGCGCGTCTGGCGGCCGGTGCGCGACGGCGCGGTGTCGTACCGCGAGCTGCCCGTGGACGGCGCCCGGCGCTACCCGCGGTTCGCCGCGCTGTGGGCGGAGCTCGCGGCGCGCGCCGACGGCGACGTGCTCTACGCCTCCAAGCCGCGGGCGACGAGCTACGGCGCGGCCCTGGTGGCGCGCCGGCGGCGGCGGCGCCCGCTGTTGCTCGACATCGACGACTGGGAGGTCGGCTTCTTCCGGCGCTCGGGGGCGTGGGGCACGCTCGGCCGCAGCCTCAACCTCGCCAACCCCAACGGACTGCCGTGGACGTGGCTGATGGAGCGGCTGGTCGGCCGCGCCGACGCGGTCACCGTGGCCTCGCGCTTCCTCGAGCGCCGCTTCGGCGGCACGCTCGTCCCCCACGTGCGCGACACCGAGGCGTGGGACCCGGCCCGCTACGACCGCGCGGAGGCGCGCGCCCGGCTCGGCCTGGGCCGCGAGCGCGTCGTGATGTTCCTGGGCACGCCGCGCGCCCACAAGGGAGTCGACGACCTGGTAGAGGCGGTCGGCGGCATGGGCGGCGACGTCCGGCTCGTGCTCGTCGGCGCCGGCGGCGGGGAGGCGAGCCGCCGCTGGGCGGGACAGCCGTGGGTGCGGCTCGTCGGCGAGATCCCCTTCGACGACGTGCCACGCTATCTCATCGCTGCCGATGTCGTGGCGGTGCCGCAACGGGCCACCAGCGACACCGTCGGCCAGGTGCCGGCCAAGGTCTTCGACGCGATGGCCATGGCCCGCCCGATCGTCTCGACGGCGGTGTCGATGCTCCCCGAGATCCTCGACGGCTGCGGCGTGCTCGTGCCGCCGGGCGACGTCGTGGCGCTGGCGGCCGCCCTCAAGCGGCTCCTCGACGACGCTTCCGGCGCCGCCGAGCTGGGCCGGCGCGCGCGAGAGCGCTGCCGCGCGCAGTACAGCTTCGCGGCGGCGCGCGCGGCGCTGTTCCCGCTCGTCGAGCGTGCGGTGGCGGGGCGATGAGGCTGCTCGTCGTCTCCCGGCCGTTCGTCTTCCACGGCGGGGTCGAGCGGGCGACGGCCGGCTTCCTCGAGGCGCTGGTGGCTCACGGCCACGACGTCCACCTGCTGAGCCCGCCCGGCCAGCAGCCGCTGCCCGGCGTCACGCTGCGCACGCTGGCCTTGCCGCCGGTGCCGGCCGCCGCCCGCGTCCTCGTCCTGCCGCTGGCCGTGCGGCTGGCCGTGCGCCGGCGCCGCTGGGACGCCGTGCAGAGTCACGAGCGCACGCTGGGCCAGGACGTGTATCGAGCCGGGGAGGGCTGCCACCGCGCGTACCTCGACGCGCTGGCGCCGCCGATCCGCCGCCGTGCCGCCTATCACCGGCTGCTGCTCGCGCTCGAGCGCCGCGTGTTCGCGACCACGCCCGAGATCGTCGCCATCTCGCGGCTGGGCGCGCGGGAGATCGCGCGGCTCTACGGCGTGCCGGAGGCGCGGCTGACGGTGGTCTACAACGGCGTGGACCTCGACCGCTTCCACCCCGACAACCGGGCCCGCCACCGCGCCGCCGCCCGGGCCGAGGCGGGCGTCCCCGCCGGCGCCTGGGCGGCGCTCTTCGCCGGCAGCGGCTTCGAGCGCAAGGGGCTCGACACCGCCATCGAAGCGCTGGCGGCGCTGGAGGACCGCGCCGGCCGCCTCCTGGTGCTGGGCAAGGGCCGGCCCGGGCCGTACCGTGACCTGGCCGCGCGCCTGGGGCTCGCCGACCGCGTCGTCTGGCTCGGGGCCCGCCCGGACATCGAGCGCTGGTATGCGGCGGCCGACGTCCTGGTCCTGCCCACGCGCTACGAGCCCTTCGGTAACGTGCACCTCGAGGCACTGGCCTCGGGGCTGCCGGTGGTGACCACGACGGCGGCCGGCGGCGCCGAGGTGATCGGGCCCGAGAGCGGCGCGGTCGTGGGACCCGGCGATGCCCGGGCGCTGGCCGACGCGCTGGTGCAGCTGCGGGGCGGCGATCCCGGGCGCCTGGCGGCCGCCGCCCGGGCGGACGCCGAGCCGTTCACGCATGCCCGACAGGTGGCCGACTTCGAGCGGATCTACCGGCGATTGCCCGCGGCCCGCCCGGCTTTTACCTTGAGAAATCGCTAGCATCGAGCTTACACTTCGCTCGTGGCTTCACGCCCCGCCCTCTTCATCGACCGCGACGGGACGCTGACCGAGGAGGTGGGCTACGTCAACCATCCCTCGCGCCTGAGACTGCTGCCGCGCTCGGCGGAGGCGATCCGCCGGCTGAACGCCGCCGGGATGGCCGCGGTGGTGGTCACCAACCAGGCGGGGATCGCGCGGGGTTACTTCTCGGAGGACGTCCTGCGCGCGGTCAACGGCCAGCTCACCGCCGAGCTGGAGCGCACGGGCGCGCGGCTCGACGGCGTGTACGTCTGCACGCATCACCCGAGCGAGGGCCAGCCGCCGTTCAGGGCGCAGTGCGAGTGCCGCAAGCCAAAGCCGGGTCTGCTGCTGCGCGCCGCCGCCGAGCTGGGGCTCGACCTCGGCCGTTCCACGATGGTCGGCGACAAGCCGAGCGATCTCGTCCCGGGCCGCGCCGTCGGCGCCGCGGCCGTGCTCGTGCTCACGGGCTACGGCCGGGGCGAGTGGGAGTACCGCCGCCAGCGCTTCGAGGTCGAGCCCGATCACGTCGCCGCCGACCTGCTCGAGGCCGTCGAGTGGGCGCTGGCCCGGCAGGCCGCCTCGTGAACGACAGCCGGCGGCGGCTGGCCCGGGCGGTCGAGGCGTTCCGCGACCGGACCGTCGTCGTCGTCGGCGACCTCATCGCCGACGAGTACCTGTTCGGCAAGCCCGCGCGCATCTCGCGCGAGGCCCCGGTGCTGATCCTGCGCTTCACCGAGCGCGAGCTCCGGCTCGGCGGCGCGGCCAACGCCACCCACAACGTCCACGCGCTCGGCGCCCGCGTGGTGCCGATCGGCATCGTCGGCCGCGACCCGGCCGGCGACGAGCTGCTGGCGCTCATCCGCGCCGCCGGCATTCCGACCGACGGCATCGTGACCGAGAACGGGCGGGTCACGCCGATGAAGACCCGGATCATGGCCGGCGGCTACCAGGCCACGCGCCAGCAGGTCGTCCGGCTCGACCGGGAGCCCGCGGCCGAGCCGCAGACGATCACCGAGGACGCGCTGGTGGCGCGGCTGGCGGCGCTGGCCGAGCGGGCCGACGCCATCCTGGTCTCCGATTACGGCTACGGCGCGGTCACCCCGCGGGTGTTCGAGCGGATCCGGGCGATCGCGCGCCGCACCGGCGCCGTGGTGAGCGTCGACAGCCGTTACCAGCTGCCACGCTTCGTGGGGGTGACCGCCGCCACGCCCAACGAGGCGGAGCTGGAGCAGCTGACCGGCGCCACGGTCGACGACGAGCGCGGCGTCGACAAGGCCGGGCGCCAGCTCCTGGAGCGGCTCGACGCGCGCATGCTGCTCGTCACGCGGGGCAGCCGCGGCCTGGCGCTGCTCGAGCGGGACGGCGGCAGCAGCTTCATCCCCATCCACGGCACCGACGAGATCGCCGACGTCACGGGCGCGGGCGACACGGTGATCTCGACCTTCACCGTGGCGCTCGCCAGCGGTGCCGCGCCCCTCGACGCCGCCACGCTGGCCAACATGGCCGGCGGCGTCGTGGTGATGAAGCGCGGCACCGCCACCGTGTCGCCGGACGAGCTCGAACAGGCCGTCCGCGCGTGACGCCCGAGGAGGCCGGCGCGCTGGCCGCGCGGTTCCGGGCCGAGGGCCAGCGGGTCGTTCTCGCCAACGGCTGCTTCGACCTGCTGCACGTCGGCCACGTCCGCTACCTCACCGCCGCCCGCGCCCTCGGCGACGTCCTGTTCGTGGGCCTGAACTCCGACGCCGCCGTGGGGCGGCTGAAGGGGCCGGGGCGTCCCCTGATGCCGGCCGCCGAGCGCGCCGAGCTGGTGGGAGCGCTGCGCGCCGTCGATCACGTGGTGGTCTTCGACGAGGACACCGCCGAGCGCCTGGTGGCGCTCGTCCGGCCCCACGTCCAGGCCAAGGGCACCGACTACACCGAGGCGTCGGTGCCGGAGGCGGCGGCGGTGCGCGCGGCGGGCGGCCGCGTGGCGATCGTCGGCGATCCCAAGGACCACGCGACCCGGGACCTCATCAGCCATATCAGGGAGCGCTTCGGTGGCCGCTGACGGGCCCCGGATCGCCCTCGTCAAGCTCTCGTCGCTGGGCGACGTCATTCACGCGCTGCCGGTGGCGGCCAGCCTGCGCGCGGCGCGGCCCGCCGCGCGGCTGACGTGGATCGTCGAGCGCCGGGAGGCGGCGGTGCTGCGCGATCATCCGGCGCTCGACGAGATCGTCGTCGCCGACACCCGGGGCTGGCGGCGAGCGCGCCGCCCGGCCGCCGTGCGCGTGGCCCTGGGCCAGGCGCTGGCCCTGCGCCGGCGGCTGGCCGCCACCCGCTTCGACGTCGCCCTCGACCTGCAGGGCCTCGTCAAGAGCGGCGTCATCGCGGCCGCCACCCGGGCGCCACTGCGCATCGGCTTCGCTGCCGGCGTGGGGCGCGAGCCGCTGAGCGCGCTCTTCACCAACCGGCGCGTGGTGCCGCCGCCGGCGGCGCGTCACGTGGTCGAGCAGTACCTGGCGCTGCTGGAGCCGCTCGGGGTCGTGGAGCGGCGGCTCGAGTTCCGGCTGCCGGTGACGCCGGCGGCCGAGACGGCCATCGACGAGTGGCTGGCGGCGGCCGACCTCAAGCCTCACGGCCGCCTCGTCCTGCTCAATCCCGGCGCCGGCCGGCCCGACAAGCGGTGGCCGCCGGAGCACTTCGCCGCGCTGGCCCGGGGCCTGGTGCGGGACGCCGACGCCCGCGTCGTGGTGACGTGGGGCCCGGGCGAGGACGGCATCGCCCGCGCGATCGCGGCCGCCGCGCCGGTGACGCTGGCGCCGCCGACGGATCTGCAGGCACTGCCGGCGCTGCTGCGCCGCGCCAGCGTGGTCGTGGCCGCGGACACGGGACCGCTGCACCTGGCGGCCGCCGCCGGCACGCCGTGCGTCGGCCTCTACGGACCCACCTCGGCCGTGCGCAACGGCCCCTACGGGACCGGCCACCGCGCGCTCGCCAGCCCCGACGGCACCATGGCGGCGCTGGCGCCGCCGGCGGTGCTGGCGGCGGTGGTGGAGGCGCTCGGATGAGGCTGTCCGTGGTCGTCGTGACCCTGAACGAGGAGGACCACATCCGGGCGTGCCTGGGCTCCGTGGCGTGGGCGGACGAGCTGATCGTCGTCGACGCCGAGTCGCGCGACAAGACGGCCGCCATCGCCGGCGAGCTGACCGACCACGTGTTCGTCCGCCCTTGGCCCGGCTTCGCGGCCCAGAAGAACTTCGGCCTCGAGCAGGCGCGCGGCGACTGGATCCTGTCGCTCGACGCCGACGAGACCGTCTCGCCGGCGCTGCGGGAGGAGATCACCGCGGTCGTCGAGGCCGGCGGCCCCCACGCCGGCTACGCGATCCCGCGGCGCAACGTCTTCTGGGGCCGCTGGGTCCGCCACGGTGGCCTCTATCCCGACCGGCAGGTGCGGCTGTTCCGGCGCGGCCGGGGACGGTTCGTCGAGCGGAGCGTCCACGAGTCGGTGCGGGTGGACGGCGGCGTCGGGCGGCTCGTGGGCCATCTCGAGCACCGCTCCTATCGCGACGTCGCCGACTTCCTGGAGCGGGCCGACCGCTACTCCACGCTGGCGGCCGAGGAATGGCTGGCCTCCGGCCGCGCCGTGCGCCCGCTGCTCGATCTCGTCGGGCGGCCGGTCGGCCGCTTCCTCGGCATGTACGTGGCGCGGGGCGGGTTCCTGGACGGCTGGAGGGGATTCCTTCTGGCCGTGCTCTACGGCTACTATGTGCTGCTGCGGTCGGCCAAGGCCTGGGAGAGGATGAAGCGCTGATGGCGACACGGGAGCGCGTGCTGTCGGGAATGCGCCCGAGCGGGCGGCTGCACCTG
Organism: Candidatus Methylomirabilota bacterium; assembly: GCA_035762565.1. Classification (GTDB taxonomy): domain Bacteria; phylum Methylomirabilota; class Methylomirabilia; order Rokubacteriales; family CSP1-6; genus AR5. Next base: position 50,187 of record DASTOJ010000155.1, read on the forward strand.
GGCAACTATCTGGGTGCGCTCGCGAACTGGGTGACGCTCCAGGACGCCTACGACTGCTTCTACTTCTCCGCCGACTGGCACGTCCTCACCGACCGCAGCGACGTCGGCGACGTGCCCGCCAACACGCTCGAGATGGCCGCCGACTGGCTGGGCGCCGGGCTCGACCCCGAGCGCTCGACGCTGTTCATCCAGTCGCTGGTCCCGGAGCACGCCGAGCTGCACCTGCTGTTCTCGATGGTCACGCCGGTCGGCTGGCTGGAGCGGGTGCCGACCTACAAGGAGCGGATCGAGCAGCAGGGGATCACCTCGCCCTCGTACGGCCTGCTCGGCTATCCGCTGCTGCAGTCGGCCGACATCCTCATGTACAAGGCCGCGTGGGTGCCGGTCGGCATCGACCAGGTTCCCCACGTCGAGCTGACGCGGGAGGTGGCCCGCCGCTTCAACAACACGTTCGGCCCCGTCTTCGTCGAGCCCGACGCCAAGCTGACCGAGATCCCCAAGGTGCCGGGCACCGACGGGCGCAAGATGTCCAAATCCTACGGCAACGACATCGAGCTGGCCGACGGCCCCGAGACGATCCGCGCCAAGGTGCGGCCGATGGTCACCGACCCCGCGCGCAAGCGGCGCACCGACCCCGGCAACCCCGAGGTGTGCCCGGTCTTCGACCTGCACAGGATCTTCACGCCGCCCGCCGGCCGCGAGGCCTGCGCAATCGGATGCCGGACGGCCGCCATCGGCTGTCTCGACTGCAAGGACGTCCTGCTCGAGCACATGATCCCGCCGCTGGCCGCCGTCCGCGAGCGCCGCCAGGGCTACGCCGAGAAGCCGGACCGCATCAGGCAGGTGCTCGTGGAGGGGTCGCGACGGGCGCGGGCGGTGGCCCAGCAGACGATGGCGGAGGTGCGCGACGTGGTCAAGCTCACGCCATGAGCGACGCGACGGGGGCGCCCGAGGCGACCGCCGAGCTCCGCCTGCGCGTCGGTGCCTTCGAGGGCCCGCTCGACCTGCTCCTGCACCTGTGCCGCACCAACGAGATCGACCTGGCCGCGCTGCCGGTGCGCACCATCACCGACCAGTACCTGGCCCACCTGGAGGCGGTCGAGTTCCGCGATCTGGAGACGGCCGGCGCCTACCTCGTCATGGCCGCCACCCTGATCTACCTCAAGTCCAAGCTGCTGGTGCCGCCCGACGAGACGGCCGACGAGCAGCTCGACGACGAGGCGCTCGCCCTCAAGCAGGAGCTGGAGGAGCGGCTGCGCGAGTACGCGCGGGTGAAGACGCAGGGGGCGTGGCTCGGGCGCCGCGAGGCCGAGCAGGCGCTGATCTGGGGGCGCCCGTCGAGCACGCTGCCCGCGCTCGAGGACGTGCCGCTGGAGGACCTGTCGGTCCACTGGCTCGAGCGGGCGCTCAAGCGCCTCATCGAGGAGCAGCAGCGCCAGCGCCCCCGCGAGGTCGAGCCCAACCCGCCCTCGGTGCTGGAGCGGATGACCGAGATCCTCGGCCTGCTGCGCGACACCTGGTCGCTGCTGTTCTCGTCGATGACGGGCGGCGAGCGGCGCCGGTCGGAGATCGTCGTGAGCCTGCTGGCCGTGCTCGAGCTGTGCCGGCAAGGCAAGATCCGCACGCAGCAGACGGAGCTCTTCGGCGACATCGTCATCGAACGCCAGACCACATCGCCTTTCACCGACGCCGAGACCGCCCGGACCGCGGCGCCTCCCACTGACGCCGCAATCGCTCCCGCTGTATCAGGGGGGAGCGGCGCCGCTCCCCCCTGATACAGACAGGAGACATCCCCCGTGCCGAACCCGGTTGACGTGGTCGAGGCCCTGCTCTTCGCCTCCGACGTGCCGCTCGAGGCCGAGCGCATCCGCGAGGTGCTCGATCTCGAGCACGTCACGGCCGCCCGCGGGCTCGTGCAGGAGCTGATCGCCCGTTACGAGGCCGAGCCGCGCGGCCTCAGCATCATGGAGGTCGGCGGCGGCTACCGGATGGTGACCCGGCCCGAGCTGGCGCCGTGGCTGGTGCGCCTGGCCCGCGCCCGCACTCGCGTGCGCCTGTCGCGTCCGGCCCTGGAGACGCTGGCCATCATCGCCTACAAGCAGCCGGTGTCGCGCCCGGAGCTGGACGCCGTGCGGGGCGTCAGCTCGGACGCCGTGCTCGACAACCTGCTCGAGCGCCGCCTCGTCCGCGTCGCCGGCCGCAAGGAGGCGCCCGGGCGGCCGTTCCTCTACGAGACCACCCGGGAGTTCCTGGTCGCCTTCGGGCTGCGCGATCTCACCGACCTGCCCCGGGTCGAGGGGGAGCTGGCGATCCCCGACGGGGCCGTCGAGACCGCCGCCGCGGCCGCCGAGCATGGCCACGCTGAGACTGAACAAGATCCTGGCCCAGGCGGGCCTGACGTCGCGACGCGGGGCTGATCAGCTCGTCCTCGGCGGGCGCGTCGCGGTCAACGGCGTCGTGACCCGCGAGCCCGGGACGCTCGCCGATCCGGACGCCGACCGCATCACCCTGGACGGCCGCGCCTTGCCGGGGCCCGAGACCAGGCACTACCTGCTCCTGCACAAGCCGGCCGGCGTCGTGACCACGGTGCGCGACCCCCAGGGCCGGGCGGTCGTCACCGACCTGCTGCCGGCGGGCGTGCGCGCGCGCGTCTACCCGGTCGGCCGGCTGGACGCCGACGTCGAGGGGCTGCTGCTGCTGACCAACGACGGCGCCCTGACCCACCGGCTGCTGCATCCGCGGTACGCGCTGCCGCGGGTCTACGAGGCGGAGGTGGCGGGGCGGGTGAGCGGCGACGACCTGCCGCGCTGGCGGCGCGGCGTGACGCTCGACGACGGCGCCGCCAGGCCGCTCGCCGCCGAGGTGCTGCGCACCGGCACGGCGGCGAGCACGCTGCGGCTGACGTTCACCGAGGGCCGCAAGCACGAGGTCAAGCGCTACTGCGAGGCCCTCGGCCATCGCGTCCGCCGCCTGCGTCGCATCGCCTTCGGCCCGCTCTCCCTGGGCACGCTGCCGCGCGGCGCCTGCCGCCCCCTCACACCTCGCGAGCTCGCCGCCCTTCGCGCCACCGCCGCCGCCGCGCCCGCCGACGAACGGGCCCCACGTTCTTGAAAACGCACGACAGCGCGCGCGGCCACGCCCGGTCGAACCGCTGCCGGGGGTGTCGGGGGGGAGCGGCGCCGCTCCCCCCTGATACGAAAAATTGCGTGGCCGGTGTGGCCCGCCTATAATGCGCGGGACTCATTCGAGGGGTCGCAGGAGTCCCTATGGACCTGGGCGATTGGCGCTCCAGGATCAACGACATCGACAACCAAATTCTCCACCTCCTCAACCAACGCGCCGAGGCCGCCCTTCACATCGGAGACCTCAAACGACGGCAGGATGCGCCGTCGTATGCCCCGGAGCGTGAGGCCGAGATCCTGAGCCGGCTGACGGCCGCCGGGCCGGGCCCGCTGCCCGCCGAGGCCGTCACCGCGGTGTGGCGCGAAATCCTGTCGGCGTGCCGCGCCCTGGAAGGTCCGCTCGCGGTCGCCTATCTCGCGCCGCCGGCCACCTTCACCCACCAGGCCGCCCGCGAGCGCTTCGGCGACGCCGTGCACTACCATCCCTCGCGGACGATCGCCGAGATCTTCGAGGACGTCGAGCGGGAACGGGCACAGTTCGGCGTGGTGCCGGTGGAGAACTCGACCGACGGCGCGGTCAACGTCACCCTCGACCGGCTGGTCGACACCGATCTGACGATCTGCGGCGAGCTGACGCTCGAGATCGCCCAGCACCTGCTGTCGCGCGCCGCCGACCTCGCGGGCGTCAAGCGCGTGCTGTCCCATCCGCAAGGGCTGGGCCAGTGCCGGAGCTGGCTGGCCGAGCACCTGCCGGAGGTCCCCCAGGAGGAGACCGCGTCCACCGCCGGCGCCGCCGAGCTGGCCGCCGTCGACCCGAGCGTCGCCGCCATCGCCTCCGAGCTGGCCGGCCGCCTGTACGACGTGCCGATCCTCCGGCGCCGCATCGAGGACAATCGTCAGAACACGACCCGCTTCCTGGTCATCGGCCGCCGGCCGACCGGGCCGACCGGGCGGGACAAGACGTCGATCGTCTTCGCCATGCCGAACCAGCCGGGCGCGCTCTATCGCATCCTGGAGCCCTTCGCGCGCGCCGGCCTCAACCTGACCAAGATCGAATCGCGGCCGGCCAAGCGCATGCCCTGGGAGTTCGTGATGTTCGTGGACTTCGAGGGGCACCGGGCCACGCCCGTGGTCGCCGCCGCCCTGGGCGAGGCCGCCGACCGGACCGTCTACCTGAAAGTCATCGGCTCGTACCCGGCCGCCTAAGGAGAGCGCATGCACACGCAGTGGGAGTCCCTGGCCAACGAACACATCCTCGGGATCGCGCCCTACGAGCCCGGCAAGCCGGTGGAGGAGCTGGAGCGGGAGCTCGGCATCCAGGGCGCGATCAAGCTGGCCTCCAACGAGAATCCGCTGCCCCCGTCCGACCGCGTGCAGAAGGCGGTGGCCGACGCGCTGGCGAGCCTCAACCGCTATCCCGACGGCAGCGGCTTCTACCTGCGGCAGGCGCTGGCCCGCAAGCACAACGTCACCGCCGACCAGATCGTGCTCGGCAACGGCTCCAACGAGCTGATCGAGCTGATCGTGCGGACCTTCCTGCGCCCCGGCGACGAGGCGGTGGTGCCGCACCCGTCCTTCGTCGTCTATCCGATGATCGTGCAGGCGGCCGGGGGCATCCGCGTGATGGTGATGCTCAGGGACCACCGCCTCGACCTGGAGGCGATGGCGCGGGCCATCACGCCGATGACCAAGCTCGTCTTCATCGCCAACCCCAACAACCCGACGGCGACGATCGTGACCGCCGACGAGGTCACCCACTTCATGTCGAGGGTCCCCGAGCGGACGATCGTGGTCTTCGACGAGGCCTACACCGAGTTCGCCCAGGGCCCCGACTTCCCCGAGACGCTGCCCTACATCGCCCAGGGCCGCAAGGTGGTGGTGCTGCGCACGTTCTCCAAGGCGGCCAGCCTGGCCGGGCTGCGGGTGGGCTACAGCATCACCGACGCCGACGCGGTGTCGCTCATGAACCGCATCCGCCAGCCCTTCAACGTCAACTCGCTGGCCCAGGTGGCGGCGCTGGCCGCGCTGGAGGACGAGTCGCACACGCTCGAGTGCGTGCGCATGATCGAGGCCGGGCGCCACTACCTCTACGACGAGTTCAACGCGCTCGGTCTCAAGTACGTGCCCTCGCGCGCCAACTTCATCCTCGTCGACGTCGGGCGCAGTGCTTCCGACATCTACCAGCGCCTGCTCAAGGAAGGCGTCATCGTGCGGCCCATGACGCCGTTCGGCATGGAGTCGGCCCTGCGGGTGACGATCGGCACCCCGCAGGAGAATCGCCGGCTGATCAAGGCGCTGCGCACGGTCCTGGGGAAAGGCGCCGCGTGATCGAGCGACTGGCGATCGTCGGTGTCGGCCTGCTGGGCGGCTCGGTCGCCAAGGCGGCGCGGGCCCGCGGCCTCGCCCGGGACATCGTCGGGATCGGTCGCGACCTCGCGCGCCTGCGGCCGGCGCTGAGCGAGGGCGCACTCGACCGCGCCACCACCGACGTCGCCGAGGGCGTGGCCGGCGCCGACTGCATCGTGCTGGGGGCGCCGGTGCTGGCCAACGAGGCGCTGCTGGGCCCGGTGTGGCAGGCGGCCCCCGCCGGCGCGGTGGTCACCGACGTGGGCTCGACCAAGCGCGGGATCGTCGCCGCCGCCGAGCGGCTGGCCGCCGGGCGGCGCGAGGTCCACTTCGTCGGCAGCCACCCGATGGCCGGCTCGGAGCGGAGCGGCTACGGCGTGGCCCGCGCGGATCTGTTCGCGGGCGCCACCGTGGTCGTGACGCCGGGGGAGGCCGGTGAGGCCCGCGCCGTCAAGGCGGTGGAGGAATTCTGGACGGCGCTCGGCGCGCGGGTCGTGACGCTCGATCCCGAGACCCACGACCGGGCCGTCGCCGCCATCAGCCACCTGCCGCACGTGGTGGCGTGGGCGCTCGTCGACGCGGTGACGCGCTTCGAGCCCGACGCGCTGGCCATCGCCGCCCGCGGCTTCAAGGACACCACGCGCATCGCCGCCGCCGACCCCGAGGTGTGGCGGGAGATCCTGACCGACAACCGCGCGGCGGTCGCGGCGAGCGTCGCCGCGTTCCGCCGCGCGCTCGACGACCTCGACGCGCTGGTGGCCGCCGGCGACGGCCCGGCGCTGACCGCGTTCCTGGCCCGGATGAAGACGCTGCGCGAGCGGCTGGCATGAGATTCCGGGTGCGTCCGATCGGACGGCTGCGGGGCGAGGCCGAGGTGCCGGGCGACAAGTCGGTCTCCCACCGCGCCGCCCTGCTCGGCGCGCTGGCCGAGGGCGTGAGCGAGGTGCAGGGGTACCTCGAGGCCGAGGACTGCCTGTGCACGCTCCGGGCGGTGCAGGCGCTCGGGGCCGAGGTGACGCGCAAGGGGCCCGGCCACTATCGCATCGCCGGAGGCGGGCTCCGCGGGTTGAGCGAGCCCGCCGACGTGATCGACTGCGGCAACGCGGGCACGATGGCACGACTGCTCGCCGGCGTGCTGGCCGGCCAGCCGTTCTGGACGGTGCTGACCGGCGACGCCTCCCTGCGGCGGCGTCCCATGGGGCGAATCGCCGAGCCGCTGCGCGCGATGGGCGCCACGCTCGTCGGGCGCGCGGAGGGGACGCGACTGCCGCTGGCGATCCGGGGCGCGGCGGTGACGAAGTCGCTCCGGTACGCGACACCGGTGGCCTCGGCCCAGGTGAAGTCGGCCATTCTGCTGGCCGGCCTCGGCGCCGACGGGCCGGTGACGGTGACCGAGCCGGCCCCCTCGCGCGACCACTCCGAGCGCATGCTGCGGCGCTTCGGCGCCCGGGTGGCGGCCGAGGACCGCGCCGTGACCCTGACGCCGGGGCCACTGCGCGCCACGTCCGTCGTCGTGCCGGGCGACATCTCCTCCGCCGCGTTCCTGCTCGTGGCCGGCGCCCTCGTCGGCGACGCGACGCTGACGCTCCACCGCGTCGGCGTGAACCCCACGCGCACCGGCGTGCTCGACGTGCTGGCGGCCATGGGGGCCCGCGTCCGGACGAGCGGGGCCGCCGACGAGGGCGAGCCGACCGCCTCGCTCAGCGTGGCCACGAGCGCGTTGCGCGGCACGACGGTCGGCGGCGCTGCGCTCATCCCGCGGCTCATCGACGAGGTGCCGGTCCTCGCCGTCGCCGCCGCCGCCGCGGAGGGCGTGACCGTGATCGGCGACGCGGCCGAGCTGCGGGTCAAGGAATCCGACCGCATCGCCATGCTCGGCCGCGAGCTGGCGAAGCTGGGCGCCGCCGTCGCGGAGCGCCCGGACGGCATGACGATCACCGGCGGCCGCCGCCTCCACGGCGCCATGGTCCACAGCGGCGGCGACCACCGCATGGCCATGGCCCTCGCCGTTGCCGGGCTGATCGCCGACGGCGAGACCATCGTCGACGACGTCGCCTGCGTCGCGACGTCGTTTCCGGGGTTCGCGGAGACGGTGAACGCCCTGGCGGGCGCGACCGCGATCGAGGTCGAGCCATGACGCGCAGCCCCGTCCACGTGCTCAGGATTCAGCAGCTCGACCCGAAGAACCGAGCGCGGAATTGCTCTCACACGAGGCGGCGCTCGGCGAGCGGTCGCGAGCGGGCCCCGGGCATTTCCGACGCGGTGGGGGGCTTGGGGGGAGCGGCGCTCGCTCCCCCCATGTCCAGTCCAGACGCCAGACTCTCATGGGCTCTCGAGAGCCTGTAAT
>DASTOJ010000156.1:0-12681 GCA_035762565.1 Candidatus Methylomirabilota bacterium
GCCCTCGACCGGAGTGCAGTGGCGCGCGGGGTTCATCGTCACGGCCAGTCACACCATCGAGCCCGACCGCGAGGTGACGCTGACCACTCCGGACGGCCGCACGCTCGCCGCCCGGCTCGCCGGCCGCGACCCCGGCCTCGACATCGCCGTCCTGAAGACAGACGTCGATCCCGGGCCGGCTGCCGAGGTCGCCGCCGACGAGGCCGTTCGCATCGGCCACCTCGTCCTCGCCCTGGGGGCCGGCCCCCGCGCCAGCGCCGGGATCGTCAGCGCGCTGGATGCGACGGGGGGGCGAAGGCCCGCACCCGACCTTCTCGCGATCGACCTCGAGCTGTATCCCGGCTTCTCGGGCGGGCCCCTGGTGGATGTCCTCGGCCGCGTCATCGGCGTCACAACCTCCGGCGCCTCGCGGCACTTCCGGTGCGCCGTCCGGGCTGCTGCCGTCACCCGGCTGGTGGAGCACGCGGTCCGTCACGGTCGGATCCCCCGCGCGTACCTCGGTGTCGGCACGCAGGCCGTGGAGCTCTCCGAGGCCGCCCGCGAGCGACTCCACCTGGCGCAGCGGACGGCGGTCATCGTCGTCAGTGTCAGGGTGGACAGCCCCGCGGCGGCGGCGGGCATCATCGTCGGTGACGTCATCCTGTCGATCGGCGGCCACGCCATCGCCGATCCCGAGAACCTCGTGACGGTGCTGCACCCGGACCGCGTCGGGCAGGGCGTCATGGTCAGTCTCTTGCGCGGCGGCGAGCCGCGCGACGTGCAGGTCCTCGTCGGTGAGCGTCCTCAGCGCGCCTGAGGCGCTGCCGGCCCACCTTGCCCAGGCCGCGGACCGGCTGCGGCAGGTGACGGTCGAGATCGACAGCGCGGGCGGCGGCGGCGCCGGGGTCGTATGGGCGCCCGACGTCGTCGTCACGAATGCTCACGTGCTCCACGACGCGGGCGTGCGCCTCAGGCTCGCCGACGACCGCCGCCTCGAGGGTCACGTCATCGTGGCCGATCCTCGCGTGGACCTTGCGCTCGTCCGCATGCCGCGCGCCGGGGTGCTCACCGCCACCCCCGGTGACTCCGGCACGGTCCGGGTCGGCTCGGTCGTCGTCGCCCTTGGTCACCCGCGGGGACTGCGGCGAATGCTGACGGCCGGCGTCGTCCACGCGGTCGCCGCCATGCCGGGCGGACGTCGCTGGATCCAGGCGGCGATACGGCTGGCGCCCGGGAATTCCGGCGGTCCGCTCGCCGACCCCGCCGGTCGGGTCGTGGGGATCAACACCCTCGTCGCCGGCGGGCTGGCGTTCGCGATTCCGATCGACGAGGTCCGGCGCTTCGTCGCCGCCGCGCTGGCCGCCGACCGATGAATCCCGGCGCGCCCGCCGGGATCGCCGTCGTCGTCGCCCGCGACGAGCGGCGGGCGGCGCGCGTCGAAGCGGTGCTCCGCCGCCTCGCCGGCTGGCGGATCTGCCTCTGCACGCCGCCGACGCTGCGCACCCTCGTCGACGAGCACCCGAGCGCGATCGTCGTGGTCGTCGCCGCCGACCCCGAGACGCGGCGCCTTCTCCGCGGCGTCCGCGGGTGGCCGCGCCCGCCCGCTATCATCGGACTCTCCGCTGACGCCACCGATCTCTGGACCCCCATGTCCCGCGCAGCAGGGCTGCGGGCCGCCCTGCCGCTGGACGCGACGGCGGAGGAGCTCACGGCCGCCGTTCGGGCTGTCCAGGCCGGGCTCCTCGTCGTGCACCCCGGGGCGCTGGCGCCACGGGTGAGACCTGCGCGCGCCGATGCGGTCGCGCGGGCGCCGCTGACGCCGCGAGAGCGCGAGATCCTCGAGTTGATGGCCGACGGAGCGAGCAATCGGATCATCGCGTCTCGCCTCGGTATTTCGCGCCACACGGCCAAGTTTCACGTCGCCTCGATCCTGGCGAAATTCGGGGTAGACAGTCGCACTCGAGCCGTGGCGCAGGCGCTCCGCAGCGGCCTTCTCGCGGTATGAGCCCATATCGGCCGATCGGCGCCCGTGTATCGCGCCACCCACGGGCCATGACCGGCGGGAGCCGGCGCTCGGCGCACGCCGAGGGCCGCGCACTCGTCTAGCACGCCTCCCCGGCCGGCAGTGGCAGCGACATCTGGGCGGCCACGGTGCCGCTGCCGGCGGGCAGCGTGACCCGCACCGTCGTCCCCCGCCCCTCCTCGCTCTCGATCGTCATCTCGCCGCCGTGGGCGAGCACGAGGTGCCTGACGATGGCGAGGCCGAGGCCGGTGCCCCCCAGCTCGCGCGAGCGCGCCTTGTCGACCCGGTAGAAGCGCTCGGTGATGCGCGGCAGGTCGGCCCGCGGGATGCCCACGCCGGTATCACTCACGCCCGTCTCGACGCGGCCGTCGGCAGTCGCGCGGGCGCGCACGGTCACCGCGCCGCCGGCCGGCGTGTACTTCACGGCGTTGTCGACCAGGTTGATCAGGATCTGGAGCAGGCGATCGTGGTCGGCCTGCACGCTCAGCACCGGGCTCACGTCCGCGTGCAGGGCCACGCCGCCGTCCCGGGCCTTGGCGGCCACGATCTCCAGCACGGCGTCGACCACCGGCCCGAGCGGGGTCGCGGCCAGCCGCAGCGAGACCTTGCCCAGCTCGATGTTGGACAGGTCGGTCAGGTCGTTGAGGAGCCGCCCCAGACGCTCGGTATGGCGGAAGGCGATCTCCACGAAGCGGCGCGCGTGCTCGCGCTCCTCCAGCGCCCCGCCCAGCAGCGTCTCCAGATAACCCTGGATCGCGGTCAGCGGCGTGCGCAGCTCGTGGGAGACGTTGGCGATGAACTCGGTGCGCACGTGCTCGAGCCGCCTCAGCTCGGTCACGTCGTCCACCACCAGCACGAGGCCCGGCTCCTCGCCGGCGAGCCGCAGGGGCACCGCGGTCACGCGCAGCGTGCGGTCCACCGGATGGATCAGCCGCAGCTCGCGGCGGAAGACGTCGCCGGCGGTGCGGCCGGACCGGAAGATCTCGTGCAGGTCGGCGTTGCGGATGACCTCGAGGAACGGCTTGCCATCCCCGCGGCCCTGCCCGACGCCGAACATCGCGCGGGCCCGCTCGTTCATCAGCAGGATGCACTCCTGGCCGTCGACGGCGATGACGCCCTCGACCATGCCGTCGAGGATCGCCGTGGCCTTGGCGCGCTCTGCCTCGAGCTTGGCGATCTGCTCGCGCAGCCGCAGCACCATGACGTTGAGAGCCCGCCCGAGCGCCCCCAGCTCGTCGGTGGAGCGCACGGGCGCCCGCACCGCGAACTGTCCCTCGCTCATCTGGCGGGCGATGGCCTGCATCTCGACCACCGGCCGCGTGACCCGGCCCGCCACGAAGACCCCGATACCGAACGCCACGGCCAGCGCCACCAGCCCGCCGGCCAGCATCACCCGGTGAAGCTCGTCGTAGGTGGCCGTGACCGCCGACAGCGGCAGCGCCAGCCGCAGGACGCCGAGCACGCGGCCGCCATCGGCGACCGGCAGCGCCACGTACAGGAGCGGCACCCCGACCGACCCGCTCGTCCGCTGGGCGCGGCCGACGCGTCCATCGAGCGCGGCGCGGACCTCGGGGCGGTCGCGGTGGTTCTCCAGGCGGCCGAGCTCGGGCGGCACGACGTCGGAGTCGGCCAGCACGCGCCCGTCGGGGTCGATCAGCGTCACGCGCGACTCGGTGGGGCGGGCGGCCCGGCGGACGAAGGCGCTCAGCTCCGCCGGGGCCTCACCCCGCGCCAGCCGCGCGCGGGCCTCGTCGTGCAGGAGGCGGCCGGCCACGGTGAGGCGGGCCTCCAGCGCCTCGACGGCGAAGCGCCCGAGCGCCGCCCGGAAATACAGCCCGGCCACCAGCGTGCTGGCCGCCACGAAGCCCACCAGCGTCAGCGTGAGCTTGACGGCGATCCGGCCCCGGACGAAGCGGACCACGCGCTGCATCGGGCCCATCATAGCCGGTTCCGAGCGCGTGGTATCATCGGCCAACTTTCTCCAACGGAGGCTCGTGATGCGTCGATCACTGATGCTCGTCGCGATGCTCGCGGTGGTGGCGATGGGGGTCGCGGGAGCGTTCGCGGCCTATCCGGAGCGTCCCGTCAAGCTGATCGTCCCCTGGGCCGCCGGCGGTGACACCGACGCGATCTTCCGCCCGTTCGGCCAGCAGCTGCAGAAGCACCTCGGCGCCACCGTCGTCATCGCCAACGTCACGGGCGCCTCCGGCACGGCCGGCGCCCGCGAGGCCAAGGGCTCGCCACCCGACGGTTACACCGTTTACGCGACCCACGACTACATCCATTCCACCTACTACACGGGCGTGGCCGACGTGGCGTACACGGACTTCGAGCCCGTCTGCTCGGTCTCGAACACGCCGTCGGTGCTCACCGCCAGCCCCAAGACGAAGTGGTCGTCCTGGCAGGAGCTGCTGGGCGACGCCAAAGCCAGGCCGAACCAGATCACGGTCGGCGCCACCCTGGGCTCCACCAGCCACTTCTTCCCGGCCCTCATCGAGAAGGCGGCGGGCATCAAGTTCAAGTACGTCTCCTACGAGGGGCTGGCGCCGCGCATGAACGCCATCCTGGGCGGCCACATCGACCTGACCGACTCCAACCTCACCCAGAAGGGCAAGGTCGACGCCGGCCAGCTCAAGTTCCTGGCCATCGCGACCGACAAGCGGCTGCCCGACGCGCCGAATGTGCCCACGCTCAAGGAGCTGGGCGTCAACGTCGTCTACTCGGTGACGCGCGGCTTGATGGTCCCCAAGAACACGCCGGCCGACGTCGTCACGAAGCTGGAGAGCGCCTGCCAGAAGGCGACGAGCGAACCGAAGTTCGCCGAGGACATGGCCAAGCAGGGCACGTTCGTCCGCTTCCTCGACCGCAAGGCCTACGCCGGCTTCCTGAAGGACAACGACGATCTGAACAAGACGCTGGCCCGGGATCTCGGATTGCTGAAGCGGTGATCTCGCGGGACGGCGCCGCCGGCCTGGTCGGCCTGGCCGGGTCGGCGGCGATGCTCCTGCTCAGCCGGCAGCTCCCGCACAACCCGCTCGTCCCCATCGGCCCGGCGTTCTATCCGCGCATCCTCCTCGCGGTGTTCGCCGTGCTGTGCGCGCTGCTCGTGGTCACCGATCTGCGCCGGCGCGGCGGACGGCCGGTCGCCGGCGCCCCGATGCGCTATCGTCTCGTGCTGCTCACGTTCGCGGTCTTCGCGGTTTACGTCGCGCTCATGCCCTGGCTCGGCTTCCGGATCTCGACGTTCCTGTTCGTCTTCGTGCTGCAGGCGGTGCTGGAACCGCCTCGCGGCCGGCGCTGGTGGGCCGTGCTCGCGGTCGCGCTCCTCACCACGGTGCTCACGTGGGCGGTCTTCGAGCGCTATCTCTCGGTCCTGCTGCCCCGCGGGCGGCTCACGGACTTCTGACGGTGTTCGGCCCCCTCTTCACCAGCCTGGCCGAGGTGCTCCAGCCGCAGTACCTGGTGCCGCTCGGCATCGGGACGCTGGCCGGCCTCATCGGCGGCGCCCTGCCCGGCGTGACGATCACGATGACGATCATCATCGTGCTGCCCTTCACGTTCGGCCTCGACCCGCTGCAGGGGCTGGCGGCGATGGTGGGGGTCTACGTCGGGGGCGAGACGGGCGGCCTGGTCACCGCCAGCCTGCTCGGCATCCCGGGGACGCCGTCGGCCGTCGCCACGACGTTCGACGGCTTTCCGATGGCGAAGAAGGGCGAGCCCGGTAGGGCCGTCTGGCTCGGCACGTGGGCCTCGTTCTTCGCCGGCGTGCTGGGCGCGGTGTTCCTGATCACCGCCACCGTGCCGCTGGCACGATTCGCGCTCCGGTTCGGACCGTGGGAGTACTTCGCGCTGTTCGTGTTCGCGCTGTCGATGGTGGCCGGGCTCACCGAGGCCTCGCTGCTCAAGGGGCTCATCTCGGGTGCGTTCGGCCTCGTCGTCACGGTCATCGGCACCGATCCGATCATGGCGACGCCCCGCTTCGACCTCGGCACCGACTTCCTGCGCAGCGGCTTCCAGTTCCTGCCGATCCTCATCGGCGTCTTTGCGTTCGCGCAGATCATGAGCGACCTCGAGCGGCTCGGCGGCGGGATCACCTCCCCGGTGGTGACCGCCGCGAATCTGAAGGTGTCGCACCTGGCGGTGATCTGGGAGATCCTGAGACGTCCCTTCCTCCTGCTGTGGTCCACGATCATCGGCCTGCTCATCGGTGTGCTGCCGGCCATCGGCGGCAGCGCCGCCAACGTGATGGCCTACGACCAGGCCAAGAAGTTCTCCCGGCATCCCGAGCGGTTCGGCACCGGCGCCCCCGAGGGCATCATCGCCGCCGAGGCGTCGAACAACGCCAACGTGGCCGGCTCGCTGGTCACGATCATGGCCTTCGGCATCCCGGGCGACGCCGTCACCGCCGTGATGCTGGGCGCGATGATCATCCACGGCATCCAGCCGGGTCCCCTCTTCATCACCCAGGAGCCGCGCGTCGCCTACGGCATCTTCGCCGCCTACCTGCTCGCCCATCCCGTGATGATGGTGCTGCAGTGGCTGCTGGCCCGCGTCTACCTGCGCGTGGTGCGGGTACCCAAGTCGATGCTGACGCCGATCATCCTCGTGCTGTGCGTCATCGGGGCCTACGCGCTCAACAACGTGATGGAGAACGTCTACGCGCTGCTGCTGTTCGGCGTGGTCGGGTACGGCATGGTCAAGCTCGGGTTCCCGCTGGCGCCGCTCATCCTGGGCGTCATCCTCGGCGACCAGGTCGAGGTGAACCTGGTGCGCGCCCTGATGACGGACAACGACCCGCTGCTGTTCGTGACCCGGCCCATCTCGGGGGTGATGCTGGCGCTGGCGGTGGGATCCGTCCTGTTCGCGCTGTGGCAGCACCGGCGCCAGTACGCGAAGGCTCCCGCCCAGCCCGACCTCGACTTCTAGAGTGACATGGGGGCCCGAGATGGCCCCCAATCCCCCAACGCTCGTCACGCCCCGGCGAAGCCGTGGCGTTCCTCGTTAACCCGACTGGCTCTAGTCCGGGGCGCTCAGGGGCTGTCGATCCGCAGTTCGACGGGGGGGCGGATGCCGGCGGGAACCGACTCGTAGGTCCCGGTGGAGGGCCGGAAGATCGTCAGCGGCGGTACGAAGACCGCGCCGGTGTCGGGGAGGCGCCGCTCCCAGTGCCCGGGCACCTCCGCCCCCGTCGGCTCGCCGGCGACCGGCACCACGCGCGCCGGCACCCACACCATGCCGTCGCGCACGACCGGCCGCGGGGCGACCGACGGCAGCGGCCGCACGGACGTGGCGTTCATCTGGTTGACCGCCTGCGACGTCGTGGTCGGGCCGAGCGGGACGACCATGGCGCCGGCGAGGAGGCAACCGGCCGTGACCCGGACCAGACGGCGAAACCCGACGGAGCTCCCGCGGCTCATGACGTCTCAGTGTACATCGCCCGTCAGTCCGTCTCGAACCGGTAGCCCACGCCCTTGATCGTCGCGATCCGCCGCTCCTCGGCTCCCAGCTTCGCCCGCAGCCGCCGGATGTGGACGTCCACGGTGCGCGACTCGATCTCGTCGGCGTGCGCGTACCCCCACACCCGGTTCAGCAAGTGCTCGCGCGACAGCACCCGCCCACCCGCCTCGAGCAGAGCGTGCAGCAAGTCGAACTCCTTGGGGGTCAGCTCCACCGGCCGGCCCTGCACCGTCACCAGGTGGCGCGCCGGATCCAGGCTCACGCCGCCCACACCCAGCGGGCGCGCCGCCTCTCCCGGGCGCGATCGGCGCAGCACCGCCCGCACGCGCGCCACCAGCTCCTTGGGCGAGAACGGCTTGACCACGTAGTCGTCGGCGCCCATCTCCAGCCCGACCACCCGGTCGACCTCGTCGGCCTTGGCGGTCAGCATGATGATCGGCACTCCGCCCGTCGCCGGCTCGGCGCGCAGTCGCCGGCACACCTCCAGGCCGTCCATTCCCGGCAACATGAGGTCGAGGACGACGAGGTCGGGCGGCACCGCCTTGACCCGGCTGAGGGCTTCGGCGCCGCTGCCCACGGCCCGGCACCGGAAGCCGTCGCGCGTGAGGTGATGGACGATCAGCGCCCGGATGTCCGGCTCGTCTTCGACGACGAGGACCTCGGTCGCCATGGGCGCAGTTAGACCACGACCCGGCCGCGAACGCTAGCGCAGGTAGACGATGAGCTTCGCCGCGATCCAGGCGATCACGCCGCACACCGGGAAGGTCAGGATCCAGGCGGTGACGATCTCGCGGCCTACGCCCCAGCGCACGGCCGACAGGCGGCGCGTGCTCCCGACTCCCATGATGGCGGTGTTGATCGTGTGGGTCGTGCTGACCGGGATGCCGAAGCGGGACGCCAGCTCGATGGCGCTGGCGGCCGCCGTTTCGGCCGCGAACCCGTGAACCGGGTCGAGCTTGGTCAGGCGCAGCCCCATGGTCTTGACGATCCGCCAACCGCCGATGGCCGTGCCCACGCCCATCGTGCCGGCGCACAGCAGGATCACCCACAGGGGAACGCCGAACTCGGGGAGGACGCCGCCCAGCACCAGCGCCAGCGCGAACGTGCCGATGAACTTCTGGCCGTCGTTGGAGCCGTGGCTGAACGCCATGAAGGCCGCCGACAGGATCTGCAGCCGGCCGAACAATCCGCGCACGTGCCCCGGGCGCCGGGCGCGAAAGATCCAGTAGATGGCGACCGTGAGCAGCAGGCCCATGCCGAACCCCAGGAACGTGGAGAAGAGGAGCCCGATCAGCACCTTCTGCCAGCCGTCCCAGACCAGCACCCCCACGCCGCCGGCGGCCAGCCCGGCGCCGCTGAGCCCGGCCACGAGCGCGTGGCTCTCGCTCGTCGGCAGGCCCCATAGCCAGGCCAGGGTGGACCAGATGACGATCGCCACCATGGCGGCCGCCACCGTGCCGAGGTCGACGGCCTCGGTCCGGATGATCCCCTTGCCGATGGTCGCGGCGACCGCGGTGCCCGACATGGCGCCGAAGACGTTGAGCACGCTGGCCATGCCGAGCGCCTGCCATGGCGTGAGCACCCGGGTGGAGACCACGGTCGCGATCGAGTTGGGAGCATCGGTCCAGCCGTTGACGAACTCGGCGGCGAGCACGAGGAGGAGGACCAGGGCGAGGAACGGGTCCATCTACGCCATCTTGAGGATGATCCCTTCGATGACGTTGGCCACGTCCTCGCATCGGTCGGTGACGATCTCCATCGTCTCGTAGATCTCCTTCCACTTGATGATCTCGATGGGATCGCCCGACTCCTCGAAGAGCGCGGCCAGGCTGTCGCGGAGCAGGTTGTCGGCGCTGTTCTCCAGTCGGTTGACCTCCACCGCGTGCTCGTGAAAAGCGGCGTCCATCGTGCGCAGGCACCGGAGGGCCCGGTCGGTCGCCTCCACCGTCTTCACGATCACCTCGGCCATCGCCCGGGCCGGCGAGGTCGCCTCCTTGATCCGGTACACGAGCAGCCGTTCGGCCGCGGCCTCGATGTAGTCCAGCACGTCGTCGAGCCGGGTGGCCAGGTCGTGGATGTCCTCGCGGTCGATCGGTGTGATGAAGGTGGTGTTCAGCCGCCTGACGATCTCGTGGGTGACCTGGTCGCCCTGGTGCTCGACCTCCTTGATGGCGTGCACCTTGGCGCGGAGGTCGCTGAAGTCGTGGAGCAGCGCGTACAGCAGCCGGGCCGCCTGCAAGATGTGCTGTGACTGATGCTCGAACAGGTCGTAGAACCGGACCTCACGGGGAATGAGCCGGAACATCTGGCCGGTAGTGTATCAGAGCTTGCGGAGCGCAAGCGGCGGCCGCCCCAGCACCCGGCGCCGCGCGAACGCCCAGACGGTCTCCAGGGCCTGCGTCAGCGCGGGCGCGCCGGCGGCCAGACAGCGAACGAGCGCGCCCCGCCGCGGCAGCCGCGCCGCCGCGGCGGTGGCGCCGCCCACCGCCGCCAGCGCGACGGGCAGCCCCGCGACGAAGTCGTCGAGGCCGGTGTCGGCGACGACGACCACCGTCGCGAAGTACGGGTGCCCCTCGGCGAAGCCGAGCCCGCCCCACCGGTCCCCACTCGCGAGCACGAACCGGTCGTGGAGGACGAGGCCCCGGGCGTCGCGCACGGTCAGCGTGCCGTCGAGAAGCGCGAAGCGCCACGCCTCGCCGCGCGCCACGCGCCCGGCGGCGAACGCGTCCACCGCGATCAGCGCCGCCCCCTCGCCGGCCTCGACCTCGAGCGTCTGGCGGAGGGCCGCGCCCGCCGACGGGATCGTGTGATCGGGCACCCACTCGCCGATCGCTCCGGCGCCGAGCGCCAGCCGCACGCGCTGCTCGGCCGGTTCGGCCGCCGCCCGATAGACTCTCGTCGCCGACGGCGTGGTGAGGCAGGCGTGGGCGCCGGGCCCGACCTCGACGTCGATGGCCAGCCGATCGCCGCCCAGCACCCCGCCCGTCGGGTTCAGGAGCGAGACGACGGCGGCCGGGTCGTCGAGGGCGACGGGGGCCAAGACTTGAAGCGGCAAGGTCGAGCGGCAGGCGGCCAGGACGGTCGCGGCGCCCCGGCGCTCGAAGCGGAGCCGCAGCGCGCCGTCGCGACCAACGCGCCCGGGCGCGATCACGCCGGCGCCAGCAACAGGTCGTGGCGCAGCCATTCCACGACGGCGTCCACACCCTCGCCGGTCTTCAGATTCGTGAACACGAACGGGCGGCCCGCCCGCATGCGCCGGGCGTCGCGGTCCATGACGCCGAGGTCGGCGCCCACGTACGGCGCCAGGTCGATCTTGTTGATGACGAGCAGGTCCGAGCGCGTGATGCCGGGACCGCCCTTGCGCGGGATCTTCTCGCCCTCCGAGACATCGATCACGTAGATCGTCGCGTCGACCAGCTCCGGGCTGAACGTCGCGGCGAGATTGTCCCCGCCACTTTCGATCAGCAGGAGGTCCAGGCGGGGGAAGGCCCGGGTGAGATCGCGCACCGCTTCGAGGTTCACCGAGGCGTCCTCCCGGATCGCCGTGTGAGGACAGCCGCCGGTCTCGACCCCCACGACGCGCGCGGCCGGCAGCACGCCGCGGCGGACCAGGAACTCGGCGTCCTCCTTCGTGTAGATGTCGTTGGTGATCACGGCCACGTCCAGGCCGTCCCGCAGCCGCAGGCAGAGCGCCTCGGTGAGCGCGGTCTTGCCGGAGCCGACGGGACCGCCGATGCCGACCTTGAGCGGGCGCGGGACTGTCTCGTTCATGAGCGGAAGAGCCTCGTGTCGAGCGTGGCGTGGCGCAGGCCCGCCAGCTCGAGGCCGGGGGTGAACGACCACATGTCGGACGGCGCTGCCGTCGCGGCGGCCGCCGCCAGGCGCGCGATCCGCGGGCGCATCGTCGCCAGGACGCGCTGGCCATCGACCTGCCCGAGCGCGATCAGCCGCAGCCCGGCCCCGACCAGCAGCGTGGCCGTGGAGTGAAGATAGGCGGCGGCGACCGCTTCCGGCTGGGCGCCGGCGCGGCCCAGCGCAGCGCCGAACACCGCCGCGTGATGACCCGGGGCCAGCCCCTCGTCGACCGCGCGAGCGAGTCCGGACAGGAACGCATCGCTACCCAGCGCGACCGCCACCCGCAGCGTCTGTCGCCCCATCTGGCGGCTCGCCGCGCGCCCCTCCGGCACGGGTTTCATGGCCTCCAGCCGCTCGTCGAGCGCCACCCACCCGGCCTGGTCGGTGTCGCGGGCCAGGCGCACGGCCACGGCCGCCGCCACGGCGTCGGCCGGCCCGGCCGAGCCGTCGAGATGCGCGGCGACGAACGCTTCCAGCCCCTCACGGTCGCGCACCACGCCCTCCTGCACGTACGTCTCCAGCCCGAGCGAGTGCGCGAAGCCCCCCGCCGGGAACACCCCATCGGCGAACTGCAGCAGCGCCAGCCAGGCCTCAGTCATGGCGATGGCCATGGCCGAGCGGCCGGAAGGCCGCCTGCGTCCGCTCGAACGGCACGCCCAGCCGGCGCAGGAGCTGCTCCATCGCCGGGTCGTCGGCCACCAGCAGCCGCTCGCCGTCCAGCGCCAGGGTGAAGTGCCGGTTGCCGACCTCGAAGGCCACCCGCAGCCCCTCGTCGCGCGAGCGCGGCGTCACCGCGAGCACCGCCTCGGGCGCGGCCTCGACGACCACGTACCAGTCGGGCCCGACGTGCAACACGTCGTCCGGCGCCAGGACACTGCCCGTCGGCAACGCCAGCGCCAGCTCCCGCCCCCCCCGCGTCACCACCCGCCGCCGCCCCCACCGCCTCTCCTCCGCCGTCAACACCAGCACATCCCGCTCCCGCCGGGCGAGCTCCGCCGAATCCACGGGCACGGGCGACTCAGTAATGACCACACCCGTCACCATCACAGGAGTACCCACCGGACGAAAAATGTTGAATCAATCAGGGCGATCAAAACGGGGCAGATGCTAGGCGGCGCGAGCACCGGAGCGAGGCGTACTCCGAGTACGCCGCAGCGAGGAGCGCAGCGCCAACGACGCAGATGGGCCGTTTTCATCGCCCGTTCAAAATAAGAAGTAGCGTTGCGCCATGGGAAGCACCCGCGCCGGTTCGCACGTCAACACCGCGCCGTCGGCACGCACCTGATACGTCTCCGGATCCACCTCGATGCGTGGCAGCGCATCGTTATGAATCATGTCGCGCTTGCCAATGCCGCGACAGCGACGGA
>DASTOJ010000157.1:0-7193 GCA_035762565.1 Candidatus Methylomirabilota bacterium
CGGGGGGATCTATGCCCTGATCGCGGTGGGCCTCACGCTCATCTTCGGGATCATGCGCGTGGTGAACTTCGCCCACGGCGAGTTCCTGATGCTCGGCATGTACCTGGCGTTCTGGGCGTACACGCTCCTGGCGCTCGACCCGTGGTTCGTGCTGTTCGTGTCCATCCCGCTCTTCTTCGGCCTCGGCATCGGCACGTACCTGCTGGTCATGAAGGGCGTCATCCACGCCTCCCACAACGTGCAGATCTTCACCACGGTGGGGCTGTCCACGGCCCTCCAGAACCTGGCCCTCGTGCTGTGGTCGGGCGATTTCCACACCGTGCGGCCGTGGCACGCCTCGACGCCGATCCGGGTGGCCGGCACCGCCTTCAATCTCTCGCAGGTGATGGCCTTCTTCATCGCGATCGCCCTCACCGTGGCGCTGTTCGCCTTCATGCGCTGGACCCACACCGGGCGCGTCATGCGGGCCACCGCCCAGGACCGGGACGCGGCCATCCTCATGGGCATCGACACCGACCGCGTCTACCGCATCACGTTCGCCCTCGGCATCGCCGCGGTGGGCGCGGCCGGCGTCCTCGTCTCCCCGCTCTACGCCGTGTACCCGACGGCCGGGCTGCAGTTCGTCCTGCTCTCCTACGTCGTGGTGGTGCTGGGCGGCCTCGGTGACATGGTGGGCGCGCTGATCGGCAGCCTGATCGTGGCCGCGGTGGAGGTGGCCGGCTCCTACTGGTTCGGCACGGCCTGGAAGGAGATCTTCTACTTCCTGCTCTTCATCGCGGTGCTCGTCTTCCGCCCGGCCGGCCTCTTCGGGCAGCGCGGCGCCGAGACCCTCGGCGCGTGATGGCGCGCGCGCTCGCGCGCCATCGGGGCGCGCTGCTCGTCTTCGGCGCCGCCGCGCTGACGCCGATCGTCGTGCGCGACGCCTACTTCCTCGACAGCCTGGTGCTGATCCTGTTGTGGGGCGCGCTGTCCGCGGCCTGGAACGTGGCCGGCGGCTACGCGGGCCAGGTCTCCATCGGCCACGCCGCGTTCTTCGGCATCGGCGCCTACGCGGCGGCGCTGGCCGGCACGCGCTGGCAGCAGTCGCCCTGGCTCGGCATGCTGGCCGGCGTCGCGCTCTCGCTCGTCGCCGGCGCCGCCATCGGCTATCTCTCCAACCGCCTCAAGGGGCCGTACTTCGCGCTCTCGACCATCGCCTTCTCGCAGGTGCTGCTGATCGTCGCCAGCCGCTGGCGGGGCTTCACCTCGGGCTCGGAGGGCATCCCCGTCCCCTTCCGGCCGGGCTTCGCCACCCTCGGGCTCGGCCACGTGGCGTGGGTGTACCTGGCGCTGGCGGTCGCCCTGCTCTACTGGGGCGTTCAGGTCTGGCTCGAGCATTCGCGCTTCGGCTACCGGCTGGCCGGCGTGCGCGAGGACGAGGACGCCGCCCAGGCCCTCGGCATTCCCGCCCGCCGGCTGAAGGTGATCGCGGTGACGCTGAGCGCGGCGCTGACCAGCGTGTGCGGAACGCTGTGGGCCCAGTACGTCGGCTTCGTCGACCCGTTCTACGTCTTCTCGGTCGACCTCTCCGTGCGCTTCGCCCTGAACGCGATCATCGGCGGCATGGGCACCGCGCTCGGCCCCTTCCTGGGGTCGATCCTCATCACCTCGCTGGAGACGTATCTGCGGGCGACGCTGTCGGGCGTGAAGTCGGGCTTCACCGGTGTCTACCTGATCGTCTACGGCACGGTGCTCATTCTCGTCGTGCGCTTCGCCCCCGACGGCCTGGCCGGCCTCGCCGCCCGCCTGCGCGCGCGACGGGCGCGGGCCCACGCGTGAGCGCGCCCGCCACGACCTTGCTGGCGCTCGAGCGCGTGACCAAGCGCTTCGGCGGCCTCACGGCCGTGCGCGAGGTGAGCCTCGAAGTGCGGGCCGGCGACCTGCTCGGCATCATCGGCCCCAACGGCGCCGGCAAGACGACGCTGTTCAACGTCGTCTCCGGCTACTTCCGGCCCGAGGAGGGCCGCGTCGTCTTCGACGGCCGCGACGTGACCGGCCTGCCCGCCCACGCCGTCTCGCAGCTCGGGCTCACGCGCACGTTCCAGATCGTCAAGCCGTTCGGCAACCTCACGGTCCTCGACAACGTGATGATCGGCGCCCTCACGCGCCGGACCTCCGTGCGCGAGGCCCGCGCCGACGCCGGGCGCGTGATCGACCTCTGCGGGCTCGGCCCCCACGCCGCCGCCCGCGCCCGCGCCCTGCCCCTGGCCCTGCGCAAGCGCCTGGAGGTCGCCCGCGCGCTCGCCACCCAGCCCCGCCTGCTCCTGCTCGACGAGGTGATGGCCGGCCTCAACCCGACCGAGCTGGCGGCGATGATCGAGCTGGTCCGCCGGCTGCACGCCGAGGGCCTGACCCTGATCGTGATCGAGCACATCATGGCGGCCATGATGCGGCTGGCCCAGCGCATCGTGATGCTCCATCACGGCGAGAAGCTCGCCGAGGGCACGCCGCGCGAGATCACCAGCGACCGGCGCGTGATCGACGCCTACCTCGGCGAGGAGTTCGTGCTTGCTGAGGCTTGAGGGCATCGACGCCTACTACGGCGACCTCCAGGCCCTGTACGAGGTCTCGCTGGAGGTCGAGCAGGGCCGCGTCTTCGCGCTGGTCGGCGCCAACGCGGCCGGCAAGTCGACCACGCTGCGGGTGATCTCGGGCCTGGTCGAGCCCCGGCGCGGGCGGATCGTCTTCGACGGCCAGGACCTCGGCCGCGTGCCCGCCCACCGGCGGGTCGACCTCGGCATCGTGCAGGTGCCGGAGAACCGCCGCCTGTTTCCGTTCATGACCGTGGCCGAGAACCTGATGCTCGGCGCCCACACCGCGCGGGCCCGGGCCGCGCGCCAGGAGAGCCTCGGCTACGTCTACCGGATGTTCCCCGTGCTCGAGGACCGCCGCGCGCAGCTGGCCGGCTCGCTCTCCGGCGGCGAGCAGCAGATGTGCGCGATCGGCCGCGCGCTCATGGCCAAGCCGCGCGTGCTGATGCTCGACGAGCCGACGCTCGGCCTGGCGCCGGTGCTGGTGGCGCGCATCTTCGAGACCGTGCGCGCCATCAACGCCGACGGCATGACCGTGCTCCTCGTCGAGCAGAACGTCCGCCAGGCCCTGACCCTGGCCGAGCGCGCCGCCGTGCTGGAATCCGGCCGCCTGGTGCTGAGCGGCCGCGGCGCCGACCTCCTCGGCGACGATCGCCTCAAGCGCGCCTACCTGGGCCTGTAGCCCGCGCGTTACCCTGACGGCGTGTGAGGGTGCTGATGCGGGCTTCGCTGCGCCAGCGGAAGGCTGATACGCTCGACCGCGGCGCGACTGGCTCGATCCCGACGCGGCGGACGACGACCCCGGCGACGACGGCCACCCATTCGACGACGGCGAGCCGGCGTGGCTCCCGTCCCTGCGCCTGCCCCGGTCCACCGCGCTGGGCTGGCAGCCCCAGCTCGACCGCATCGCCGCCGCCCTGCGACCGTCGCGCATCCATCCCACGAGGAGGTCGCGGCCGCGGCGATCCCCGTCGCAGAGGGCAAGGCGCGTGAGCCCGCCCGCAGGCGTCTCGCCGATCCGCCCCAGCCGCTCCACGCTCCGAGATTAGCGTTCCTTCTCCGCGATGTTGACAAGGAGTTCGTCCTTGTTAGAGTAAGGACATGGCCAAGGTCACGAGCAAGCTCCAGGTAACGGTGCCCAAAGCCATCGCCGTCCAGTACGGAATCCGTCCGGGGGACGAGATCGACTGGGTGCCGGCGGGCGATTCCATCCGCGTCGTCCCCGCCGGCCGGGGCGGCGCGGGGGCGGCTGACCTCCAGTCGAGGCTCAAGCTGTTCGATGCGGCGACGGAGCGCCAGCGCCTCCGGCAGTCGAAGCGCCCGCGACGGCGCGCCCGAGGCGACCGCGGGTGGACGCGCGAGGACCTCTACGATCGTGCCCGTCCTCGTTGACACCAACGTCCTCGTCTATCAGTTCGACCCGCGGTTTCCGCGCAAGCAGGAGGTGGCGACGCAGTTTCTCCGCCGTGGGCTGGCCGCGGATCGGGTCCGCATTCCCCTCCAGGCGCTCGTGGAGTTCGTCTCGGCGGTCACTCGCCCACTGCCTGATGGGCGGACACTGCTCTCCCCTGACGAAGCCCGGCGTGAGGCGGAGGACCTGCTCGCGACCTTCGTGGTCCTGTATCCGACGGCGGGGCTCTTCCGCAGGGCCATTCGGGGCTGGGCCACCTATCAGTTTGGGTGGTTCGATGCCCACCTGTGGGCCTACGCCGAGGAGTACGGCCTCGACGAGCTGGCCTCCGAAGATTTCCAGCACGATCGGCTGTACGGGACGGTCCGAGCCATCAATCCGTTCCTCTAGCCCGCTCCGATACGCTGCTGCTGCTGCTCCGCGGGATCCTCGACCAGGATGATGTTGCTGTCGCGCCGCCGCTCGGGGATCTCGGGGTAGACGGGCACCTCGGGGGCTCCAATTCTCTCGACCTCGCTCGACCGCGGCGCCCCGCGGCCGCTCTGCTGCCCACATCGACGTCGCCCGCGTGCGCCGCGTGGTCCTGGAGTTCGCCGAGGTACCTCGGAGATCCCGAGCGCCTGAAGGGCCCGGACGCGATCATCGCCTGGGCTCGCGGGGAGACGAGGCGCGGCGGCGGCTCCTGACGAGGGCCCGGGCAGCCCACATGCCCGTTGACTCGCTGGGCGCGCTCTCGTACGTTGGTGGCCGATGCAGATCCGTCCTGAGCGCGGCGCGCGGCGCCGCCGTCGCCCCCGGTGACGCGCTGGAAGCGCGGGCGCCGCTCGTACTCCGGCTCCCGCGACTCCTACCTCTGGAACGAGCGCGACTGGGTCGACGCCGACGCGGCTGACGACGACCTCGGCGACGATGGCCACCCGTTCGACGACGGTGAGCCGGCGTGGCTGCTGCCTCCGCGCCCGCCCCGGTCCATCGCGCCTCCAGTCACGCTCGGCTGGCAGCACCAGCTCGACCGCATCGCCGCCGCCCTGCGCCCACCCATCGCCGCGTGGCCGGCCGGCCGAACGATCGACTACGTCATCGCGCTGCCCGACACGCGCGTGACGGGAACGGTCGCGCTCGACGTCGGATGCCGCCAGCGCAAGCGGAACGGCGAGTGGCGGCGCCTGACCACCTTCCGGCTCTCCACCCCGGAGATCGAGCGGCTACCCGACCCGACCGACCGCCGGATCCTCGCAACGCTCTTCGGAGACGGCGGCGGCTACGGCACGGCGTTCCCACGGTCGGCAAGGCCCGGGTGGCCGTTCATCCGTTACCAGATCCCGGCGACGTTGCTGGACCCGGTCCTTCCCCTCGTGCTCGGCACCGGGCGTGCGGCGCTTCAGATTGCTCTGGGCCAGGGGCACGAGCCGACACCGGTCACCTGGGACGATGGGCCGCCCTGGGCGTTCGGGCTCGACGTCCGCGCCACGGGGTCGGGACGCCACTACGAGGTGACGGGCGCGCTCAGCCGCGGCGACGAGCGCATCGACCTGTCGACGCCGCTCCTCCTGCTCGCCGCCGGCCTGGTGTTCTTTCCGGACCGCGTCGCCCGACTGGAGGTCGGTGGCGCCTTTCCATGGATCTCGCACCTCCGGCAGGTCGGGGCTCTCCGCGTTCCGGTGGACCAGGCCGATCAGTTCCTGGCCCAGCTGCTGAGGACACCGGTGCCGCCGGGGACCCGGCTTCCGCCGGAGCTCGCGTACGAGACGGTCGAGGCGGTGCCGCGCCCGCGGCTGCGTGTGCAGCGCGGGCCGGCCCGCTGGCCGCCCGAGCTGCTCCACGCCACCCTCGCGTTCGACTACGACGGCGCCCTGATCGAGGCCGGGCGCCCCGAGCGCGGGGTGCTCCAGCTGAAACCCCGGCGGCTGATGGTGCGCGCGCCCGAGGCCGAGCGGGCGGCGCTCGAGCGCCTGGCCGCGCTCGGCGTGCGGGAGCGCTCCTCGCCGACGTCCGAGGGCCCGCGCGCGCTGGCGCTCTCCGCCAGGGTGTTGCCACGTCTCGTGCGCGCACTCCTGGCCGAAGACTGGCACGTCGAGGCGGACGGCGCGGTGTACCGCCGGGCCGCCGCCTTCAAGGTATCCGTGACGTCGGGTGCCGACTGGTTCGATCTGCACGGCACGCTCGACTTCGGCGACACGGTGGCCCACCTGCCTGCGCTTCTCGCCGCGCTGCGCCGCGGTGAGACGATGGCGCGCCTGGACGACGGTACCTACGGCCTGCTGCCCGAGGAATGGCTGGGCCGGTATGCCCGGGTCGCCGGCCTGGGCACGCCCGAGGGTGAGCACCTGCGCTTCGGGCGCAGCCAGATCGGCCTGCTCGACGCGCTCGTGACCGCCCAGCCGGAGATCGACGGCGACGCGCTGTTCGCCCGGGCGCGCGACGAGCTGCGGCGCTTCGACGGCGTCGTCCCCCTCGATCCACCCGATGGGTTCGTCGGCCGCCTGCGCACCTACCAGCGCGACGGGCTCGGCTGGTTCCGTTTCCTGAGATCGTTCGGTTTCGGCGGCTGTCTCGCCGACGACATGGGCCTGGGCAAGACCGTGATGGTGCTGGCGCTGCTCGAGTCACGCCGGGCCGAGGGCGCCAAGAAGCCGTCGCTCGTCGTCGTGCCCCGCTCGCTCGTCTTCAACTGGAAGCAGGAGGCCGCGCGCTTCACGCCCGGGCTGGCCGTGCTCGATCACACGGGCACCGCGCGGCGGCCGGCCGGCACGCACTTCGCCGAGCACGACGTGGTGCTGACCACGTACGGCACCCTGCGCCGCGATGCGCTCCACTTCAAGGACGTCGAATTCGACTACGTGGTGCTCGACGAGGCGCAGGCCATCAAGAACGCCGCCACCGACGCGGCCAGGGCGGCGCGGCTGCTCCGGGGCGATCACCGGCTGGCGCTCTCCGGCACGCCGGTCGAGAACCACCTGGGTGAGCTGTGGAGCCTCTTCGCGTTCCTGAACCCCGGCATGCTCGGCGCGGCCTCGGCGCTCGGGCTCGACGGCGGCGCCGGCCGCAGCCCCGACGAAGAAACACGGACGCTGCTGGCGCGCGCCCTGCGTCCGTTCATCCTGCGCCGCACGAAGGCGCAGGTGGCGCCCGAGCTGCCCGCCCGGACCGAGCAGACCGTTTACTGCGAGCTGGAGCCGGCCCAGCGCCGGCTCTACGACGAGCTGCGCGAC
>DASTOJ010000158.1:0-6918 GCA_035762565.1 Candidatus Methylomirabilota bacterium
GCGGTGGCCAAGGCGGCACGATGAAGCCCGACGATCCGGGCAAGTGAGGTGAGCGCGATGGCAGCCACAGCACCCGACACCGTCCGATCCTGCGCGTACTGCGGCCACCCGATCGCCGAAGACGTCTCGGCGCCCGAGCGCTTCGGCGAGCCCTTCTGCTCCGAGAGCCATGCCGAGGAGTTCGCGGCCAGCGTGCGGGAGGCGCGGACCGAGGCCGCCGCGCGCCGGGACGAGATCCACGCGCCGGCCGCCGGCATGGCGTGCGCGATGCCGCCGCCGGGCCAACGCCGCTGGCGGAACTACCTCAAGCCGGCCGCCTGCTGGGGCGCGCCGGTCCTGCTGCTCCTCGCCATCCCGCTCCTCTGGAGCGGCGGCTGGGCGGCGGCCGGCGGATCCCTGGTGAGCGTGCTGGCGCTCGTCGCCTGCCCGCTCGCCATGTACTTCATGATGCGCGGCATGATGGGCATCCAGCACGGAAGCGATCCGCGTCCGCCCCACGGCGCCAAGGGGCGAGGCGATGCGTAAGGCGGGGCGCCTCTTGTCGTTCGCGCCGCCGTTCTCGCGGCGGTGGTGGGGTCCTGGCTGCCCGTCTGGGCCCAACCCCATCCACTGGCGGCGATGAACGGCGTGGCCGCGACACCTCCCGCTGCCACGTCTGACGTCGCGTTTCAGGCATTGGACGGACGCCGGGTAGGCCTCGCGGCGTTCCGGGGCCGCCCGGTGCTGCCGACGTTCTTCACGACATGGTGACCGCAATGCCGGCGGGAGGCTCCCGCCAAGGCGGCCCTGTATCGCGACTTCCACGGGCGAGGTCTTGCCATGATCAGCGTCAGTCTTCGTGAGACCGCCGGCACGGTGCGCGAATGGGGCGACGACTTCGGCCTGGAATTTCTGCTCTGGCTCGACCCGACCGGCGACACCCCGGCGGCGTTCGGCGTGCGTGGTCACCCGAGCACCGTGCTGAGAGGCACAGCGTGAGGTGGACGCGGCGAAGGCTGATCGTCTCGGGAGCGCTCGTGGGCGTGACCGCGACGCTGCTCGCGGTCGTGACGCTTCTCGCGCGCCCGGATGCTCCGGCGCCGGCGCCGACCGACCTCGAGCGCCTCGGGCGTTACGGAACGGTCCCGTCATTCGCGCTCACCGAGCGATCCGGCGGTCGGGTGACTCGAGACGGCCTGCGCGGCTCGATCTGGGTCGTAGATTTCATCTATACGGAATGCACCGAGACATGCCCGGCCCAGAGTCTGGTGTTCGCGCAGCTTCAGCGTGAGTTCGCGGGAAATACGGATTTCCGCCTGGTCTCGATCAGCGTCGATCCCGCTCACGACACCCCGGAGGTGCTCCGGAAGTATGCCGAGCGGTACGAGGCGACCGATCGGTGGTTGTTCCTGACCGGCGACAAGCAGACGATCTACTGCCTGGCCCGCGAGGGGTTCCGCCTGGGCGTCGCCGATCCGCGCGCCACCGGGCCTCCGGAATGTGGCGGCACCTCGTGGCTCGGGCCCGGTGCCGCCTGGGCGAGTCACGGCTCGCAGGGGCTCGTCATGCACAGCGCGCGGTTCGTGCTCGTGGACAGGCGCGGCCGGATCCGGGCCTATCATCTGGCCACCGATCCCGGGTCCCTCGCGCGCCTGCGGGCCAACGTCCGGCGGCTGCTGCGAGCACCGGCGGAGGAGGAAAGCGGATGAGACGCGTTCGCACGGTCGTCATGATCGCGCTGATCGCCGGCGGGTCCACGCCGGGCGAGCCCGCAGCGCCGCAGCCGGGCAATCCAAGCCGTGGGGCCTCGCTGTTCGGGCAGTGCGTCGCGTGTCACTCGGTCGAGCCGGGCGTGCACCTGTCGGGCCCGAGCCTGGCCCGGGTCTGGGGGCGGCGCGCCGGGACGGTGGACGGCTTCACGCGTTACTCCGAGCCGCTCGCGCGCGCAAACGTCACGTGGGACGAGCGGGCGCTCGATCGCTGGCTGGAGCATCCGCAGACCGTGATCCCTGGCAATCTGATGACCTATCCGGGCCTGAAGGACGCCGGCCAGCGGGCGGACCTCGTCGCCTATCTCAAGGCGCTCGCCTCCGGGCAGGCCCCACCGCCGGCCGGAGGCCGCCTGATGGCCGCTCCCCAGCGGCCCGATCTCAAGGCGGTGGGGCCCGGGCGTCGCGTCCGCTCGATCCGCTACTGCAACGACGGGTACCACGTGACGACCGAGGACGGTCGCACACGGCCGTTCTGGGAATTCAACCTTCGCTTGAAGACCGACTCGAGCCCCCTGGGCCCTCCCAGAGGCAAGCCTGCCCTCGTGGGCGCGGGAATGCAGGGCGACCGCGCCTCGGTCGTCTTCGCCTCGCCCGAGGAGATCAGCCGCATGGTGGAGACGAAATGTCCATGATCAGCCGGCGCGCGCTCCTCGGCATGGTCGCGGGTGCCGGCGCCGGCGGCGGCGCCCTCGGGATCGGCCGGAGGCTTGGCGGTCTGGGAGAGTCGGCCGCAACGGACCCGCCAGGCGTGCGCACGATCCATCTCGAAGCGCGCGCCGTCGCGTGGGAACTGGCGCCCGGCCGGACCGTCAAGGCCATGGCCTACAACGGCCGCGTTCCGGGGCCCGAGGTCCGGGTGCGCGAGGGCGAGCGCGTGCGGATCGTGCTCACGAATTCGCTCGGCGAGCCGACGACGATCCACTGGCACGGCGTGGACGTCCCGAACGCGATGGACGGGGTGCCGGGCGTCACGCAGAAGGCCGTGCCGCCGGGCGAAACGTTCGTCTACGAGTTCGACGCCCGGCCCGCCGGGACACGCTGGTACCACACGCACTTCCAGGAGCACCGGCAGATGGACCTCGGCCTGGCGGCGCCGCTGATCATCGAGCCGTCGGTGCCCGAGCCGCTGGCGTACGACCGCGAGGTCACGCTCGTCCTCGACGACTGGGCGACCGGCGCCGCCCAGCCGCTGCCCCCGACGCGCGGGGGCACCGCGGGGGGCCGGGGCAGCATGGGCGGCATGATGCGCGGCGGTGGCATGATGGGCGGCCGCGGCATGGGCGGCATGATGGGTAGCGGGATGATGGGGCGGCGCGGCACGGCCCACGAGCCCGCCTATGACACGATGACCATCAACGGCAAGGCGTATCCCGCCACCGGGCCGCTGCGCCTGCGGAAGGGTGAGCGCGTGCGGCTCCGCCTGATCAACGCGAGCAACGAGCACACGCACGTCGTCCGGCTCGCCGGCCACCGCCTGCACGTCACCCACACCGACGGCAACCCGCTCGACGCCGCGGTCGCCGTCGATGCGATCCCGATCGCCCCCAGCGAGCGGTACGACGTCGTGGTCATCGCCGAGCACCCGGGAACCTGGCTGTTGCACTGCACCCAGCCGGGCCACGCCGGCGCCGGCGAGCAGATGCTCGTGCTCTACGAGGGCAATTCCGCGACTGAGCTGGCGGCGGCGGAGTCGAGCCTGGACGGCCTCCGCATCTGGCAGTACGGCCTCGGACGCGGCCGCCAGATCCTGCCCCCGCCTGACGGTGCCACGCGGACGTTCGACCAGACCCTGGGCGGCGGCATGATGGGCAGCGACGTGTGGACGATCAACGGCAAGGTGTGGCCCCGGACGGACCCGCTGGCGCTGGCCCGGGGCGATCGCGCCGTCGTGCGGTTCCGGAACATGAGCCCGGAGGCCCACCCGATGCACCTGCACGGGCAGTCGTTCCGCGTGCTGGCGGTCAACGGCGTCCGCGCCGAGGCGCCGATCGTCAAGGACAGCGTCGATGTCGAGGCGCACATGGGCTCCGCCGTCGTGGAGCTGATCGCCCACAATCCCGGCGACTGGCTCCTGCACTGCCACAAGCCCATGCACATGGACGGCGGGATGATCAGCCTCGTGAAGGTGCGCTGAACGCAATGTCGGTCTGGGGCCATCTCGTGCTGCCGCGCCTGATCGACCTCGTCATGCGCAACCAGGCCGCCGCGGTCGAGCGCGCCCGGCTCGTGCCGCTGGCCTCGGGGGTCGTGCTCGAGATCGGCATCGGGTCGGCGCTCAACCTTCCGTACTACACGTCGGACGTCCGGGCGCTGGTCGGCGTGGATCCGTCACAGGAGCTGTGGCGCATCGGACGCCGGCGGCTCGGGGCCAGCTCTTTTCCCATTCGGTACGTGGTAGGGTCCGCGGAAGTGTTGCCGGTCGCCGACCGGCGCGTTGACACCGTGGTGACGACGTGGACGCTGTGCAGCATTCCCGATGCGGGCGCCGCGCTCGCCGAGATGCGCCGCGTTCTGCGGCCAGGGGGCCGGCTCGTCTTCATCGAGCACGGCCGCTCGCCCGATCCGTCGGTGCGGAGATGGCAGGATCGCCTGACGCCGCTGTGGGCCCGCGTGGCAGGGGGCTGCCACCTCAACCGCCCGATCGACGCGCTGCTCGAGATGGCGGGCTTCCAGCCCATCACGCTCGACCGCGGTTACGGAGAGGGCCCGCGGCCGATGAGCTATCTCTACAAGGGCGTGGCCGTGGCGCCGGGGTGACGCGCGCGTTCGGCTGCCGGCTGATCGCTGCCACTGTCCTGCTCGTCGCCTGCGGCCGCGTCGCCGGGCCTGAGAACGTCGCTCTCGCCTACGGGCGCGCCATCTACAGCAGCGATGCCGGGGCAATGAGAGAGTGCAGCGGGCCATAGCCCCACCGGCCAAGAGCAGATAGCGCCCGAGTCGGGGCGGGTGGAACCAGCGCCGGTCTCGGAAGAGGAGCGCGCCGGTGTCTCCAGCCTCTTGACCTTCCCCCAAAGGTAAAGGTTTACGATACTCCCGTCATGGATGACGGCCTCACGATCGGAGAGCTGGCGCGCCGGGCCGAGGTGACCGCCAAGGCGATTCGCTTCTATGAGCGCACACAGGTGCTGCCGCCGGCCAGGCGCGCCGCGAACCGCTACCGGCTTTACGACGACGACGCGATCGCGATGCTCCACTTCGTCAAGCAGGCCAGCGGCCTCGGCCTGACGCTGGCGGAGATCAGGGAGATCATCGCGATCCGCCGGGCCGGCCGCCCCCCCTGCGCGCACACGCAGCGT
Source organism: Candidatus Methylomirabilota bacterium (assembly GCA_035762565.1). Classification (GTDB taxonomy): domain Bacteria; phylum Methylomirabilota; class Methylomirabilia; order Rokubacteriales; family CSP1-6; genus AR5. The sequence goes on from DASTOJ010000158.1 coordinate 5,048, forward strand.
CTCTTGCGCGACAAGGCCGCTGCACTGGATCACAAGTTCGAGCACCTTCTCGACCTGCGACGTCGGATCCGGGGGATCCTGCTCGGATGGAAGCGCCGGCCGGGGGCCACTGCCGCAGTCTGTCCTCACATCGAGTCGTCCCGGAATCGGCCGGCGCCAGAAAGAGCGGGACACGTCGCAATGGCGGTGAACGGTGGCGTGAAGATCGGCCAGCTGGCGCGGCAGCTGGGCGTAACCGCCAGGGCGATCCGTTTCTACGAGGCCAAGCGCGTGCTGCCGCGGCCGACACGGGGCGCCAACGGTTATCGCCTCTATGGTCGGGACGCCGTGGCGACGCTGAGCTTCGTCAAGCAGGCGGCCGGGCTGGGACTCTCGCTGGTGGAGATCAGGGAGATCATCGCCATCCGCGAGGGTGGGAGGCTGCCGTGCGCGCACGTGCGGCGCCTGCTCCCGGACAAGGCGCGCGCGCTGGACCGCAAGTTCCGGGACCTGATCGACATGCGCCGCCAGATCCGTCGGAACCTGGCGTCGTGGAGTCGGCGCGTGTCCGATCGCGCCGCCGTGTGCCCGCACATCGAGGGCCGGCTGGCGGTGGGCGGGGCCCGCAGTCGCCGAGCGACGACCTCATCGGAGGGGGGCCGATCATGGAGCGGTTGAATCTTCGGGTAAAAGGCATGACATGCACGGCGTGCGAGCGGCGCATCGAGCGGGCGCTCGCCCAGGTCGACGGCGTCGCGCGGAGCAACGCGGATCATCGCGGGGCTCAGGTCAAGGTCGTGTTCGATCCGGCGCGGACGTCGGCGGAGGCGGTGCAGGACCGCATCGTGCAGGCCGGCTACGAGGTCGTGCGCTGAGCAGCGTGGCGACGACCGGTCCGACGGCGGCCACCCCGTACTGGGTCGAGGAGGGCCGCGCCCGCGGGGGACGCTCGCGGTTCCTGGCCAGGATCAGCGGCCTGCACTGCTCGCTCTGCACCGGGACGATCGAGAAGGCTGTGGGTCGGCTGCCGGGGGTCCACGATGTCGCGGTCAGCCTCACCCACGAGCAGGCGCTGGTGGAGTTCGACCCCAGCGTGGTGACGGCTCCGGAGATCCTGCGCACCCTGAAGGACATCGGCTACGCGGTCTACGACCCGCGCAAGATCCGACCCTACGAGGAGGAGGAGGCCGAGCTGGCCCGCGAGGGCGGGCGATTGCTCGCCGCCATCGGACTCAGCGTGATCACCATCGCGCTGCTGCTGGAAGGGCGCGGCCCGTGGCTGCTGCTCCTCGACGGCATCGTGGGACTCACGCTGGCGACGCTGGCCTTCCTGATCCTCCGAAGCCAGGGGCGCGCTCGCGCGGTGTTCGGGACGGCGGCGCTGGCGGCAGCGGCGGCGCTCGTCCTCACGGCGAAGGCCGCCGGCGTGCTCGCGCCGGCCGTGCCGTGGGCCGTGGGCACCTTCGCCGTCTTCGTCGTGTTCGCGCTGGCCGGACACTTTCTCCGCATGGCCTTCCAGTCGCTCCGGCGCGGCATCCTCAATCAGCACGTGCTGCTGGAGTTCGGCGCCTTCGCGGGCCTCGTCGGCGGCGCGATCGGGCTCGTCCTGCGGCGACCGGACTACCCGACCGCGCCGTTCTTCGCCGTGGCCGTCCTCATCGTGAACTACCACGTCTTCTCCGAGTGGCTGTCGCTCCTGGTCAAGACGCGCAGCTCCCAGGCGGTCAAGCGGCTGCTCGACCTCCAGCCCGATATGGCACGGGTCGTCCGTGGCGATCGGGAGGTGGAGGTCGCAGTGCAGGACGTCAGGGTGAGCGATCTCGTCCGCGTCCGGCCCGGCGAACGCATCCCCGTCGACGGCCGGGTGATGGCCGGGCGTTCGGCGGTGGACG
>DASTOJ010000159.1:0-45762 GCA_035762565.1 Candidatus Methylomirabilota bacterium
CGGGCCCCCCCTAAGAGGGCTCGGGCGCAGACCCGTCGAATCGCTGGCGGCTCGCTCGCCGCGCCCGGAGCGGCAACGGCGACGACGGCTCGCCATGATGGCGCGCCCGCGGCCTCCGCGCCCGACCCCCAGCGTCACCACGCTTCACGAGCTTCATTAGTGCTGGACGCCATCCGGGACAAGGCGCTCGACGGCAAGCGCCTCGACCGCGACGAGGGCCGCTGGCTGCTCGCCGAGGCGCCGCTGCTCGAGCTGGGGGCTCTCGCCGGGCAGGTGCGCTTCGCCCGCCTGCCCGAGCGCGTCGTCACGTTCGTCATCGACACGAACCCCAACTACACCAACGTCTGCGTCACCGACTGCCAGTTCTGCGCGTTCTACCGCAAGCCGGGCGACCCCGAGGCGTGGACGCTGACCGTGGACGAGGTGCTCGCCAAGGTCGAGTCCGCCGCCGCCCGGGGCGCGACCACCGTGCTGCTGCAGGGCGGCCACAACCCGGCGCTGCCGCTCGACTACTACCTCACGCTCGTGCGCGAGACGCGCCGCCGCTTCCCCCGGGTGACGCCGCACTTCTTCACCGCCTCCGAGATCCAGATCATGGCCCAGGTGGCGAGCCTCACGGTTGACGCGATCCTCGATCATCTGTGGGAGGCCGGCCAACGAACGATCCCCGGCGGGGGTGCCGAGGTGCTCTCCGAGCGCGTGCGCCGGCGCATCGAGCCCAAGAAGGGCGGACCGGAGGCGTGGCTGTCGGTGCACCGGGCGGCGCATCGGCGCGGCTTCAAGTCCACGGCGACCATGATGTACGGGCACGTCGAGCAGGTGGACGACCTGCTCGACCACCTCGACGCGATCCGCGGGCTTCAAGATGCGCACGGCGGGTTCACTGCGTTCGTGCCGTGGTCGTTCAAGCCGGGCAACACGCTCCTCGAGAAGTGGATCAAGCACTACCGGGGACCCAACGCGTATCTCCGGATGCTCGCGGTCGCGCGGCTCTACCTCGACAACTTCCCGCACGTCCAGGCGTCGTGGTTCTCGGAGGGCAAGCAGGCCGGTCAGGTCGCGCTGCACTTCGGCGCCGACGACTGGGGCGGCACGCTCTTCGAGGAGAACGTCCACAAGGCCGCCGCCTACGTCAACACGATCTCCGTCGACGAGATCGTCACCCTGATCCGCGAGGCCGGCTTCACCCCCGCCCAGCGCACGACCGAGTACGAGATCCTCACGCGCTACTAGCCCGGCGGGTGTGGTCGCGGCGGGGAACGGTCCCTGAGACCCCGCCAGGACCACACCCGCCTTCCCGTGGCGGTCACGACTCCGACCGACCGGGTGCGTGCGCGGCGCGGGGACGGTGGCTTCAGATCGGGTCGATGGGCGGGATGCTGGGGATCAGGCCTTTGTGGTGGGCCAGCGTGAAGAGGCGGTCGACGGCGGCGCGGCCCTCGAGGCCGAGCGACAGGGTGAAGTCGTTGACGTACATCAGCACGAAGCGGCGGCAGGTCTCCTTGTCGATGCCCCGGCCGTAGCGCATGGCGTACTCCAGCGCCTCGTCCACGTTGGCGTGAGCCCAGGCGATGGAGTCGCGCAGGGCCTGCGAGAGCGCGCGGTGGAGCTCCTCGCCGAGGTCGCGGCGCATGACGTTGACGCCGAGCGGCAGCGGTAATCCAGTCTCGCGCTGCCAGGATTCGCCGAGGTCGAGGACCTTCGTCAGCCCCATCCTCTGATGCGTGATCTGCCCCTCGTGGATCAACAACCCCAGATCCGCCTGCCCCTCCAGAACCGCCTGCGGGATCTTGTCGAACGCCACCTCGATCAGGGGCGGGTCGCCGACGTAGAGGCGCAGCAGGAGCGCCGCGGTCGTGTGCTTGCCCGGGATGGCGACCACCCGCTGCTCCAGCTCGGCGACGGGGATCGGCCCGCGCGCGACGAGGATCGGCCCGTACCCCTTCCCCATCGAGGCGCCGGGATCCATCATCCGGTACTGGTCGGCGATCAGCAGATAGGTCGCGAACGAGACGGCGGTGACCTCCAGCTCGCCCGTGCGCGAGCGGCGGTTGAGCGTCTCGATGTCCTCCAGGACGTGCTCGATGCGCACGCCCGGGATCCGCACTTTGCCCGCCGTCAGCGCGTAGAACATGAACGCGTCGTCGGGGTCGGGGCTGTGACCGATGCGCACGGTGCGCTCCATGGCCGGCCCAGGCTACCACAGCCCCCCGGCGGCGCCGCCTGGAACCCGGCCCGCGCCGGGCTGGAGCACGCGGCCCAGCGGCCTGACCTGCACGAGCACGCCGCCGGCGGTGGCCGCCCACAGCGGCGTGATCGGGCAGCCGGCCGCCCGCAGCGCGGAGGCGATCCATGTGTTGCAGGTCGTCAGCACGCTGTAGCGCGCGGCGGCGGGATAGAATCCGCCGTCGCCGTACAGCGCCGGGGCCAGTCGCGGCGCTCGCCCGTCGCCCCCGCGCGCGTGCGCGTCGTCGATGAACCGGACCAACGCCTCGAAGCCCCGCCGCGAGAGCGCCACTTCGACGACCTCGCTGCCCGCGAAGTACTCTGTCGCGGGCGCGCCGAGGCCCACAACGTGCAGCACGCTGCCCCTCGACGCGAACGCCGCCCGGAGCGCGAGCGCGAGGCTGCCGCGGGGCGCGGCGTAGAAGTCCCGGTCGCCCCACGCCGCCTCGACAAAGCGCGCCCCGGGGAAGTCGGCGCGCTCGGGCCAGCGGTCGGCCGGGATGTCGGACGCCTGCACCACGAGGCTCGTGTGCCACCCGTGGTCGACGACCCACACGACGCGAACGGCCTCCTCCGAGTCCGGCGGATAGAGATCGCGCACCGGCCCCAGACATCCCGTCAGGATCAGCGCGAGGAGGAGAATGGGCCCATGCATGGCACCCAGCTTGCTCCGCGATCTACCGATGCGTGAGGCCGTCATGACTCCCGGCTCTGCCCGGTCCAGGCTCGCGTGGGGCACGTCCGCGGCCTTGCGCTCCGCACGAGGGCTCGCCGGCGTCGCGCTCGGGACGGTGCTGCGCCGGCTCGTGACGACGCCCGCCGGGCTGCGGGCGGTGAACAATCTCCATCGCCGGCTCGACCTCGCCGCCAAGCGCCGGTTCTACTATCTCGGCTGCGACGACGAGACGTGCCTGGTCGAGGGCCCCTGGCTCGTCGATTTCGGAGGACGCGCGCTGGTGCTGCCGCTCCACCGGCGATTCCGCTTCGCGTGGACGGCGGCCATCGCGTTCCACGGCCACGACACCGAGATCCATCACTACTACGAGACGGCCGTGACCGGGCCACAGCCGCCGCGCGTGTTCTTCGACGTGGGCGCATCCTACGGGCTGCACTCGCTCAAGCTCCTCGCTCATGGCGCGCGCGTCGTCTCGTTCGAGCCCAATCCGGCCTGCCACCCGTTCTTCACCGAGTGCTGCGAGCGCAACCGGCTCCATCCCGAGATCGAGCCGGTGGCCGTCGGGGCCTGGACCGGCACCGCCGAGCTGGCCGTCCCCGGCAGCCAGACGTATCTCGGCACCATCGCCGGCACGGTGAAGCACGCTTGGCGGGAACGGCCCGACGTCGTGACCCGCACCGTTCCCCGCGTGACGCTCGACGCCTTCGCCGAGGAGCGGCGGATCACCCCCGACCTTGTCAAGATCGACGTCGAGGGCAGCGAGCTCGCCGTGCTGGAGGGAGCCCACGACCTGCTGGAGCGGGCCCGCCCGCTCGTGGTCCTCGAGAGCTGGCCGGGCAGTCGCGAGCGGGCGGAGATCTTCGCGCTGCTGGGCGGCCATGGCTACGACGTGCGGCCGCTGGCCTTTCCGCCGCTGCCTGACCACTCCCTCAGCCTGGCGTCGTTTCTGGAGTCGCCGGACCTGAACTTCCTGGCCCGGCCGACGCCCTCTTGCTGAATCGGATTGCCCAGACGGTGGAAACCCTTCGTCAACCGTCAGTGAAGCCCAGACGCACGTCGCCCGCCCTGATGGCGCGAATGATCGCGTCGCGGTTGCGGGGAGCGTCGACCTCGATCCAGGCTCGGCCGAAGTGGGGCGGGCGGTGCGCGTCGTCGGTGGCGATCTTCACGAGGGGGATGGCGGCCGTGTCGTAGAGGGGCCGGTAGAGACCCGTGTCGGTGACCTCGATCGCGTCCAGCGGCCACCCCGATCTTCGGATGACGGCGACGCGCGCGACCGTCTGCGCCACGCTCAGCTTGTAGCGCGCCGGATGGTTCAACACCCACAGCTCCTCCGTGTCACCGACCACCTTGCCGACGTGCTGGGACAGCGCGTCGAAGTTCAGCTCGATCCCGCGAAACAGCACCAGGCCGGGGCGCAAGCGGTCAAGCGCCTGCCGGTAGCCAGGCTCCACCCAATTCGCATGGTCATCGTGGTCGGTGATGGCCAGGAAGTCGTAGCCGCGCGACTCGTATTCGGCCACCAGCGCCGCCGGCGAGCGCACGCCGTCCGAGAAGGTCGTGTGGGCGTGCAGGTTGCCGCGCAGGAGCGGCATCAGGCGAGGACCGTCCGCGCGTGGGCGGCGATCTGCTCCAGCCGCGCCACCCACAGCTTGGGGGTGTGGCGCGCGTGCTCGACCAGCTCGCGCAGGCAGGCGAAACGCGAGGGCCGGCCGATGATCTGCGGGTGAAACGTGAAGTTGGTGACGCCGCCCACCTCGGTGATGCCGTCCAGCTCGGTGAGCCAGCCCTGCAGCACGGGGCCGGGCGGCTGGATGGCCCGCTGGCCCGTGAACAGGAAGAACGGCGCGTCGTCGAGCACCCACGACACCGGGATCTCGACGAGCCGGCGGCCTTCCAGCGCCGGGTGCAGGTAGGGCCGCAGGCGGTCCATCATGTTCGACGAGTACTCGAAGCCGTGCCGCGCGAGCAGGCCGAGCGTGCGCTCCGACAGCTGCCAGGCGGGGGCGCGGTAGCCGACGGGCCGCCGGCCGACCCGGCGGGTGAGCACCTCGAGGCTGTGCAGGAGGATCTTCTCCTCCTGGCCGGCATCGAGGTCGCTCACCCTTTCGTGCACGTCGCCGTGACAGCCTACCTCGTGACCGCCGGCCACGATCGCCGCGACCGCGTCCGGATGGTGCTCGGCCACCCAGGCCGGCACGAAGAACGAGGCCGGGATCTCGGCCCGGCGTAGCAGGTCGAGGATGCGCGGCAGCGCCTCGTGCACGCCGAACGTGCCCTGCGAGAGGGCAATGGGCTCGGTGACACCACGGGCAAGCCAGAGAGTCTCGGCGTCGAGGTCGAAGGTGAAGGAGCAGGCCGCACGGGCACCCTGCGGCCAGCGGGGAGCGGTCATCCCGCGGCTAGCGCGGGCGGGCGGCCTTGCGGGCCGGCGGCCCGTCCCACGTCACTGAAAAGCCGATTGCGAACCAGCCGCTGACGTCGCGCCAGCCGCCCACGGGCGAGCCGACCGGCGGGTTGGGGGCCGTCCAGCCCGACAGTCCGAACCGGCCGGAGCCGCTCGACGTCTCGTAGGTGCCGGCCAGCGGCTCGATGAACGCGGGATCGTGCTCGACCTTGGTGCCCTGGGGATAGAAGTCGTTGTCCGGGGGGCGCGTGGTCTCGTAGTGGAGCGGCGGCGGCACCACGCGCGCCGGGCGCTCGACGGGGGCGCCCTTGGCCTCGATCTCCACCTGCTGCGCGGCGGCGGGAAGCGCGACGATCAACCCGAACCCTGCCAGCACGAGGAGCCTGGTGACTCGCATGCCTGTATTGTACCGGACCACGCGGTGACAGGGCGGGAAACGTGTGGCCGCGCGGGTCAGCGGCCGCACAGCGCGAGAAGCGTCCGGACGTCCGGCACGGCGTCCAGGCCCAGCGCCACGCGCTCGATCTCGGCGACGCTCGCCGGCGGAAGCGCGCGAGCGGCGTTGTCGCGGAACTTGTCGACGATGGCCTCCGGCGGCAACGGACGCGCGACGCTCCCGCGCCCGTCCGGGGCGCGGGCCTCCAGCATTCGGCCGTCACGCAGCCGCACGCGCACCCACCCCGGAAATCCTCTCGGGAATGCCGAGTTCGGGTCGATCGCGTGAGACACGCGTTCAGCCAGGGCCAGGCGGCGTGGCTCGCCGAGGCGCTCCGACACGAAGGTGTCGAGGCCCACCCGGCCGTCGAGCAGCGCGGAGGCCACCGTGAACGGCAGGCTGAACTGGGCGTCGTACGGCGTGCGCGGGCGCAGCTTGGCGGACCGCGGCGCGCAGACGATCGGCACCTCGCCGGCCGGCACCAGGCACTCGACGGCGGCGATGTCGTCGGGCGCCAGCGAGTGCTCGCGCCGCAGGTCGAGCGCGCAGTCGAGATAGGCGTGCACCAGATGGCAGCACGGGTACGGCTTGAAGCCGATCCCCGGTGTCTCCCACACGCGCCCCAGCGTCGCGAAGGGCGCCGGATCGGGCTCGACGCCGAGCAACGTGCGATAGAAGCCGAAGCGCCCTTCCAGGACGCTGGCCGGCCCCGTGAAGCCCCCGCGCGCGAGAGCGGCGGCCACCGTCCCCGCGTGACCCGCCCAGCCCGGGTGCACGCGCTTGACCCATGAGCCGTCCTCCAGGTACTCCATCACCCCCGAGGCGAAGCTCCCCGCGATGCCCAGCGCCGCGGTGAGACGGCCGGCATCGAGGCCGTCCAGCCGCCCGGCCACGAGCGCGGCGGCGAAGGGCCCGCACACCGCCGTGGCGTGCCAGCCGCGCGCGTGAAAGGCGCCGGAGGCGGCCATGCCCAGGCGGGTGATCGCCTCGTAACCGGCGACGGCGGCGGTAATCACCGCGCGGCCGTCGAGCCCGCCCACCTCGCCCAGCGCCAGCGCCACCGGGATCACGACCGCGGAGGCGTGGGTGATCGAGAGCGCGTGGGTGTCGTCGAAATCGAGGCTGTGGGCCAGCGTGCCGTTGGCCAGGACGGCCAGCGGGAGGGCGGCGGTGCGCTTGGTCCCGATCACCGTGCACTCGCCTGCAGCCGCCCAGCCGTCGAGCGCGCCCAGGACGGAGGGCGCGCTGTCGCCGGTCGACGCGGCCAGCGCGATACCGAGGATGTCGAGCGTACGGAGGCAGACGCTGGCCACCACCTCCGGCGGCAGCCGGTCGAAGTCGAGCGAGAGCGCGAACTCCGCCAGGCCGCGGGCCAGCGTCACGCGGAGCTCAGCCCGCCCTGGCCGGGCACGGCGACGTTGCCGTCGCGCTCGCGGCTGCGCAGCGCGATCACCACGCGCCCATCGGGCCCCGTGGCCTCGAACTCCTCGGCCATGCCGGTCTCCAGCAGCTGCTGCACGAGCTGCTCGCGCTCGTGGCCGGCCGGGGGCAGCAGGTGCGACTTCCAGCGCATGACGAAGTAGCCGCGGCTCACGTGCGGCAGCCGGGCCTCGGCGCGCTGCAGCTCGCCGAGCCCGTGCTCCAGCGCGGCGGAAGGGGACGACCGGGCCGGAACCGGCGTGATCCGCGAGACGGGCCGCGGTGGGCGCCCTTCGGCTCGAGAGGACGCCGGCCCGCGATCGCGCGGCAGCCGGTCGGCCCGGAATGCGGCCAAGCCGTCGCTCAGGTGCAGGTGGCCGAAGCAGCGCACGCGCAGATCGGTCGACAGCTCCTCGGCCGACCACGTCGCCACCCAGACCTGCTTGCCGAGGGCGTTGACGGCTTCGACGGCCGGCACGAAGTCGTCGTCGCCGGAGACCAGCACGGCGGCGTCGTAGGCGCCGTTGGCCGCGTAGTGGATGAGATCGGCGACGAGCCGCGTGTCCACGCGCTTCTCGGTCGTGTACTCGTTCTCGGCGCCGCAGGCCGGGCAGCGCACGCTCCGGCGAACCCGCTTGTCCCGCTTGACGAAGTAGCCGGGCCGCAGCTCCAGCCCCTTGAGGAAGCCTTCGACGATCTGGGGAGCGTCCGCCGACACGCCGACGTAGTAGTACGCACCGCCGAAGATCGCGCCGGGCCCGCCCACGGCCTGGGTGATCCAGGCCGCCAGCCGATCGTAGTCCACGCGGAGGCTGTCGTCGAAGCGCTGCAGCGACCGGTAGAAGTTCTGGCCGTCAAAGAAAATGCAGATCTTCATCCCTGTCCGCTCCCGGTAAAGTCAACCGCGAAAATCGACGGGCCCATCGTACCACGCGTCGTTTCACCAGGCCCGTCGCCGGAACGCGGGACCGAGGCCCCGCGTCGGGTGGTGGTCGATGCTGGACTCGAACCAGCGACCCCCGGCATGTGAGGCCGGTGCTCTGCCAACTGAGCTAATCGACCGTGGCTGAGAACTTACCCACTTACGCCGCGCGCGTCAACCGCCACGGCGCCGCCGCCGGGAGCGTCCCGGCTCGCCAGCCCCTTGACGCTCTCTCCCTGGGGCCCTACTCTCCGGCCACGTTTCACGCGAGTGCGGTGCACGCCCCGATGGCGTTCTTGGAGACAGCGGATGACTGTGACGGATTCTGCCCCGAAGCCGGCCACGCGAAGACCGACAAGGCTCAGACTCGCCGTCGCGGCGCTCGCGGTCTTGGCGACCTGCGAAGTCGTGATCCTACGGCTTTACGTCGGCGCGATCCAGCATTCCACGGAGCTGAGCATCGAGCTGGAGCATGCCAAGGGAGCGGCCACGATCGCGTATGCGCAAGCCCGGCGGTGCGCCTCGCTGGCCGGGAGCAAGTAGCAGCCTCGCGCTCACTCGGGCGGCCCGCCGGGCGCGGGCCCGGCACGGCAGACGTCGGTCACCTCCACGCGGTCCTCGGTGACGCGCGTGATGCGAATGGCGCCACGGGCATCGCGGCGGACGATCCGGTCGCCCTTGCGCAGGGTCAGGCGGACGCCGAACTCAGGGGCCACGGGGGTGGCCGGCGCGCGCCGGGCCGGACGTCTGAACAGCCTCATGCCGACTGCGTCCCGTCCTCAGTGTGCCACCCCCCGCGTCGCCTCGCGAGGTCGGGGCCCGCCGGCTCGCGAGGCTTGGACCGGGAGCGGCGCCGACGTAGGATGGTGCCCGTGTCGAGTCCCGACCGCCGCCAAATCGTTCACCGTCGTCCAGGCGGCCCCGCCGGCGGCCGCGTGAGCCAGCCGGCACCCCGAACCCCGTGCGCATCCTGATCCTCACCGCCAGTTACGGCTCCGGCCACAACGAGGCCGCGCGCAGCTTGGCGGCCGCGTTCGCGGCGCGGGGCGCCGCCGTGACCGTCGTCGACCACTTCCGCGAGCTGGTCCATCCCCTGTTCGAGCGCGCGAGCCGGCGCGTCTACATGTCGCTGCTCCGGCGGGCGCCGCTGGTGTGGGGCGCAGCCTACGCGCTGGGCGACCGGCTCTCGAGCGACTCGGTCTTCGCCTTCGGCGTGACCCATTTGGGGACGCGGCGCCTGGCCGCGCGGCTCGACGCGCTCGACCCCGACGCCGTCGTCTCGGTGCACGCCACGCCGGCCGCCGCCATGGCGGCACTGGCCGCCGAGGGCAGGCGGCTGCCGCCGCACACGACCGTGGTGACGGACTTCGTGGCCCACGGCCAGTGGATCGCGCGCGGCCTCGACTGCTACTGCGTGGCCGCCGACGAGGTCGGGCACGAGTTCGTCGCCCGCGGCATTCCCCGGGCGCGTGTCGTCGTGACCGGCGTGCCGCTCCGCTCGGAGTTCGCGCGGCCGGCCGACCCCGTCGACGCGCGCCACCGCCTCGGAATCGCCGATGGCACGGCGGTGGTCCTCGCGATGGCGGGCTCGCATGGGAGCGTGGGACGGCTGCCCGACGTGGTGACGGCCCTGGGCCGCGTCCCCCGCCCCGTGCAGGGGCTGGTCGTCGCCGGCCACGACCCGGCGCTGGTCAACCGCTTGCGGCGTCTCGCCGCCGGCACCCCGACCCGCGTGCTCGGCTATGCCGGCGACGTTCGCTCGCTCATGGCCGCCGCCGACCTGCTAGTGACGAAGGCGGGGGGCATGACGCTCGCCGAGGCGATGGCCGCCGAGCTGCCGATGCTGCTCTACGGCTCCCTGCCGGGCCAGGAGCGCCATAACGAGCGCTTCGCCTCGCGCGCCGGCATCGCGCTGGCGGCCCCCTCGCGCCGCGAGCTGGGCCGCCTGATGGAGCGCGCCCTCGCCGAGCCCGACCTGCTCGAGGACCTGCGCGTGAGGATCCGTCGCATGCGCCGCCCCGACGCCACCCGGCGGATCGTCGACGTGGTGCTGGGGGCGAGCCGGGTGCCGTCGTGATCGGCGGGGCACTCGCCCTCGGCGCGGCGGCCTGGGTGAGCTGGGCGTGGCTGCCGCACCTGCTCACGCCGGTCTGCGTCTGGCACGGGCCGCGCGTCGGCCGTCGCCTGGCGCTGACGTTCGACGACGGCCCCGATCCCGACTGGACGCCGCGCGTGCTCGATGCGCTCGGCGAGGCCGGCGTGCGCGCCACTTTCTTCCTGCTCGGCGAGCGGGCCGAGCGCGCGCCCGCCGTCGTCCGGCGGATGGCGGCCGCGGGCCACGAGATCGGCAACCACTCCTGGTCGCACCGCAGCTTCTGGTTGCGCGGGCCGAGGGCGACCGCGAGCGAGATCCGGCGCGCTCACGAGTGTCTCGGCGCGCTCGCCGGGGCGCCGCCCCGACACTTCCGGCCGCCCTGGGGGATGGTCAACGCGGCGATGTTCCCGGTGCTGCGGCGACTCGGAGAGCGGTGCGTATTCTGGTCGATCCAGCCCGAGGGTCTCCGCCCGGTCCCTCCCGCCCGCCAGATCGCCCACGTCATGGACCACGCCCACCCGGGGGCCATCGTGGACCTTCACGACGCCGAGGGCACCCGCGAAGCTCCCGCCCGGCTCCTGGCGGCCCTGCCCCCGCTGCTGGAGGGGTTGCGCGAGCGTGGCTACGCCTTTGCGACGGTCGTCGAGCTGCTCTCAACGCGCGACTGAGCCGGCCGCTCCCAGGTCCCAGCGGTGAATGACGTCGTCGTCGCCGCCGGAATAAAGAAAGCGGCCGTCGCGCGAGAAGGCGACCGCGTATGTCGTGGCGGCGGGTGAGGGCAACCGTGCCAGCTCGATCCCGTCCGGCAGGCTCCACAGCCTGACGGCCGAGTCGCGGTGGGCCGAGGCGACGAGCCGTCCGTCGGGGCTCGTCGCCACCGCCATCACCTCCGGCCCGGGATGGATGCCGTAGTGCTCCCAGCGCGTCGCGGGCTCCCGCGACCGGTCCAGCTCGAGAACGCCCGGACCAGCCGGCGGCGCGAGACTCCACAGGCGCAGGGTGCGGTCGGCCGCGCCCGACACGAGCGTGCGCCCGTCCGGCGTCACCGCGAGCGCGTGGACCGTGTTGCCGTGGCCGTGCAGCGTCTCCAGCAGTCCGCCGGTCTCGACGTCCCACGCGTAGATGACGTCGTCGGCGGTGCCCGTGAAGACCCGCCGGCCGTCCGGCGTGAAGGCCAGGCCCCGGACGGTGTTCGCGTGGGGCAGCGTCCGCAGCGGCCGCCAGGTCGTCGTGTCCCACAGTCGCACGGTCGTGTCGCGGCCACCCGAGGCGAGTAGCCGGCCGTCGGGACTGAAGCTCAGAACCCGGATCGACTCGCTGTGGCCATCGAGCGCCGCCCGCAGCGCGCGCCGTCCCACGTCCCAGACGCGGACGACGAAGTCGTCGGAGCCGCCGGCCGCAAGCGCGCCGTCGGGCGAGACCGCCACCGCCCACACCGCCAGCCGCCACCAGCCTCGTGAGAGCACGCCCGCCGGGGCGCCGGCCTCCACGTTCCAGACGCGAAGCGTCCCATCGCGGCTGCCCGAGACGAGCCACCGCCCGTCGCGCGACAGCGCCAGGCTCGTCACCGAGTGGCGATGTCCGCGCAGGCTCTCCACCAGGGCGGCCGGCGCCGGTGGACCCGGCCGGGGCCCTCCGCACGCCACGCCCAGCACCGGCGCCAGGAACACGAGGGTGGCGAGCGCGGCCGGCCGGGACACAGTCGACACGCGCGCGGTCAGGCCGAGGAGCGGCGCCGGCGGGCCAGGAAACGCACGAACTCGACCCCCTCGCCGAGCCGCCGGCGGAAGAGCGCCCGGTCACGGAGCATCTCGGCGCCGATCGCGAAGATCTTGCGGGGCCGGAAGTAGAAGCGCCGGTAGAACGGCTCGAGCGAGTCGAAGATCTCGGTGCGGGCTAGGTGGGGATAGCCCAGCACGCTGGCCTGCACGCCGCCGGCGTCCACGAGGGCCTCCTCCTGCAGCCAGCCTTGCTCGCGCGCCTGCGCGTACAGGGCGGTGCCGGGATACGGCGCCGCCAGGGACACCTGGATGGTGTCGGGATCGATGTCCACCGCGAAGCGCACGGTCTCCTCGATCGTCTCCCGCGTCTCGCCCGGCAACCCCATGATGAACGTGCCGTGGATCTTGATGCCCAGCGCCCGGGCGTGGCGGGTGAACTCGCGCGCGCGATCCAGGCGGATGCCCTTGCGGACGTTGTTGAGGATCGCCTGGCTGCCCGACTCGTAGCCGACCAGCAGCAGGCGCAGGCCGTTGTCCCTGAGCACCTTCAGCGTCGCGGGAGGGACATCGGCCTTGGCGTTGCACGACCACGTCACCCCCAGCCGCCCGAGCCCCCGGGCGATCGCCTCGGCCCGCGGCAGGTCGTCGGTGAAGGTGTCGTCGTCGAAAAAGTACTCCCTCACCTGCGGGAACAGCCGCGTGGCGCGCGCGATCTCCTCCACCACGTGCGCGGCCGAGCGCGTGCGGTACCGATGACCGCCCACGGTCTGCGGCCACAGGCAGAACGTGCACTTCGAGCGGCAGCCCCGACCGGTGTAGAGCGAGACGTAGGGGTGCAGCAGATAGCCGATGAAGTACCGCTCGACCTCGAGATCCCGCTTGTAGACGTCGACCACGAACGGCAGCCGGTCCATGTCCTCGAGTGGCGCCCGCTCCGGCGTGCGGTGGACGTGCCCGTTGCTGCGATAGGACAGGCCGGCCACCCGGGCGGGCGGACGCCCCTCGGCCAGCTCCTGGATCGTGAAGTCGAATTCGTTGCCCGCCACGAACTCGATCGCCTTGGAGGCGTTCAGCGCCTCCTCGCGCGCCACCGCCACGTGCGCGCCCACGAACCCCACGCGCAGCCTCGGGTTCGCCTCGCGCAGCGCCTCGGCCACCCGCACGTCGTGGGCGAAGGACGGGGCGCTCGTGTGCAGCACCGCGAGGTCGTAGTCGCGCGCCAGCGGCAGCACGTCGTCGAGCCCGAGGCCGGCCGGCGGCGCGTCGACCAGCCGCGAGCCCGTCACCAGGGCGGCCGGCTGCGCCAGCCACGTCGGATACCAGAACGAGCGCACCTCGCGCCGCGCCTGGTAGCGCGAGCCGGCGCCGCCGTCGAAGCCGTCGAAGGAGGGCGGGTGCAGGAAGAGCGTGCGGAGGTAGCCGGGCATCGCGCTCATCTTACCAACCAGCGAAGCCAACCAGCGAAGGCCGACCGGCGAAGGCCGACTGGCGAAAAGACGGCGGTCATCGGTTGACGTAAAGGCGGCGCCCGCCGCCGGCGGCCACCAGTCGGGCGTCGGGCAGCTGGCTCACCACGCTGACCTCCGGCGGACGCCCCGTCACCAGCCAGACGCGTCGCGGCCCTGACCAGGCCACGCGCAGCCGCGCGCTCTCCCAGAACGCGCTGCGGGCCTCGGGTAGCGTGGCCCCGAAGCCCAGCACGCTGCGCCGGCCGTCGACGATCACGGGACGCCGGCCCCCGTACCACTCGAGCGCGCCGGCGTTCTCGAGCGGCCCCTCGTGGGCGACGACGTCGCCGGGCGAGGCCCGCCGGGCGATCTCCTCGCCGATACCCTTCACCGCGCGGTGCGCCGAGACGAGGCCGAGCGCGACGGCGGCACTGGGCAGCAGCAGGGCCAGCGTCACGATCGTGGCCGAGGCGGCCAGCGTGCGCGCCCGCGCGCCCGCCGCCACGGCGAGGACGAGGGCACCGGCGGCCAGGGCGAGCGCGGCGGCCCCGACGAGGGGGCGGAACGCCCCCCACGGCGGCAGCGGCGGCGCGGCCCCGGCCAGTGCGCCCTTGCGCGTCGCGACGTCGGCGGCGTTCATCACCTCGTCCATGAAAACCCGGCCGTCGCCGGCCCAGGCCAGCGCGCAGCCCAGGGCGAGCACGCCGAACAGCACCGCGTGGAGCCCCGCGAGTGGCCGGGCGCCGAGGTCGCGCCAGCCGCGCGCGGCCAGCAGCGCAATGGCGGGATAGGCCGGCAGCCCGTAGTGCGGCAGGCGGAAGGGCGACAGCGCGGTCAACGCCAGCACGCCGGTGGCCCAGAGGGCCAGCGCGACCCACGGGATCTCGGCGGGCTCGCGCCACGCCCGCTGCCGCGCCAGGCGCCAGACGACGGCGCCGGCGGGCAGCACCCAGGGCGCGGCGCCCAGCAGCGCGACCGCCGTGAACTCGCCGGCCGACAGCGGCACGTCCTCGTCCGGAAAGTGGCGGGCGCGCGCCACGTTCAGGGCGTGGTTGTCGACGACGGTGTACCACGCGAACCCCGGGGTGGCTGCCTCCGCCAGCGCCCACCACGCGAACGCGAGGACGGCGGCCACCGCTACGCCCGGCCAGGGCAGCCAGCGGCCGAGCGGCCGCAGGCGGCCGGCCAGGGCCATCGCCAGCGCGATTGCCAGCGGCGGCGCGACGAGGCCGAGCGGGTCCTTGGCGAGGGCGGCCAGCCCGAACGCCGCCAGCCCGGCCGACGTGCGCCCGGGACGCTCGTCGACCACACCGGACAGGACTAGCGTGAAGCCCAGGGCGAGCGTCGCGACGAACAGCGCCTCGGGCCGCACGTAGCGCCCGTAGACGAAGAAGCCCAGCGAGGTGAGCAGCGCCAGCCCCGCCACGAGCCCGGTGCGGCCGCCGGCCAGCCGCGCGCCCAGCCACGCCGTCGCCCCGACCGCGACGAGGGCGGCCAGCGCCGAGACCAGCCGGGCGGCGGCCTCGCTGGGACCGGCCAGCCCGAAGGCCGCGGCCATCAGGGCGTAGAGCAGCGGAGGCTTGTCCAGGTAGGGCACGCCCGCGAGCGTGAGGGGCAGGACGCCCGTACCCTGCATCAGCTCCCGGGCAATCTCCGCGTGCATCCCCTCGCCCGGATCGTCGAACGGGGCTCCGCCGAGACCGACCAGCAGGAAGGGCGACGCCGCCGCGGCGGCGAGCCCGGCCGCGGCCAGCGCCGTGGCACGCGGACTCAGGTGCGCGATACCAGGAACACGCCGAGCACGATGAACCCGATCCCGGTCCACCGGCCCGCCGTCACCGGCTCGGCGAGCAGGAAGTGGGCGAGCAGGGCGACCACGATGTAGTCGAAGGCCGTCATGGGCAGGACCTTGCTCACGTCGGCGCGCGAGAGCAGCGTCAGATAGAGGAAGAAGAAGCTGGCCTGCAGGGCGACGCCGAGCAGCACCCAGGGGTTGCTGACGGCCCGGCCGACCATGCCGCCCACCAGCGCGGCGGGCGCCTCGGTGAGGTCGCCGATCGTCTTCATCCCCTTGGCGAGCATCACGTGACCCGTCCCGCCGAGCAATCCGGCGATGAGAACGAGGACCAGGGTCTTGATCACAAGGCCTTCCCGATGGCGTCGAGCACCGCCTTCTCGACGTTCTGGTCGCCGGCGGTCAGGGGCTCGTCCTTGTCCACGAACAGGATGCGCTCGCGCTTGAACAGGCTGCGCTCGATGCTCACCGTGGTGCGGCCGGCGCCGGCCGCCTTGAGGTGCAGGCGCAGCCGATGACGCGTGGCCTTTTCGTAGACGCCGAAGTTGTCGCCGTCCACCCGGCGCGAGTCGGTGGTGATGAAGCCGATCGCGCGATCGGTCTTGTCGAGGTCCCAGCCGAGGTGCTTGAGCACGGCCTCGGTCGTGGCCCAGACGCGGTCGACCGGCGCGTCGAACGTGCGCTCCGCCGGTCCGGCCGCCGCCGCGGTGGCGGCGGCGATCAGCAACGGCACGAGCGCCCACAAGCTCCGTCTCATGGTGTGCCTCCTCCTGGTAGCTGGGGTCCGGGCTCGAACCGCCCTTGTCGCATACGGTACACGGCGTCGGCACCCAGCGCGGCATCCGCGCGATGACTGACCACGACCACGGCCGCCCCCGCCCGCGCCCGTGCCCGCAGCGCCTCCAGGATGACGCGCCCGTTCGCGTCGTCCAGGTTGCCCGTCGGCTCGTCGGCGAGCACCAGGGGCGGGTCGTTGAGCACCGCCCGGCAGAACGCCACGCGCTGCTGCTCGCCGCCCGACAGCTGCGCCGGGAAATGGTGCTCGCGCTCGAGCACGCCGAACTGCCCCAGCAGCTCGCGAGCCCGGCTGCGCGTCTCGGGCCCCCGGCGTCCCACGTACCGGCCGGCCAGCAGCACGTTGTCCAGCGCGCTCAGCGAGGGCAGCAGCATGAACGACTGGAACACGAAGCCGACGTAACGTCCCCGGACCCGGCTCCTGGCCGACCGGCCGAGTCCGCTCATCCGCTCGCCGCCCACGACCAGCTCGCCCGCATCGGCGTCCTCCAGCAGGCCCAGCACGTTGAGCAGCGTGCTCTTGCCGGAGCCAGAAGGGCCGAGGACGACGGCCAGCCGTCCGGCGGCCACGCTCAGGTCGACGTGGTCGAGGGCCCGGATGGGCGCGCCGGCCGGCGCCGCGTAGGTCTTCACGAGCCCGCGCGCCTCAAGCACCGCGGCGGATCGCCTCGGCCGGCGACAGCCGCACGACCCGGAGCGTGGCGTAGGCGGCCGCCGCGGCACCGAGGAGCGCCGCGAACACGAGGGCGCCGCCCAGCAGCCGCCCGGAGAACAGGAACAGCTGCTGACCCGTCCGGGCCACCCAGCCGTCCACCGCCGCCCCCAGCCCCATCGCCAGCGCGACGCCGGCCGCGCCGCCGGCCAGCGTGACCGCCAACGCCTCGGCCAGCACCTCGCCCCCCAGCTGGAGATCCGTGGCGCCCAGCGCGCGCTTGACGCCGAAGTCGCGGATGCGCTCGAACACCGCGGCGGCGACCGTGTTGGCCAGCGACAGCCCCCCGATCACGAAGGCCAGCATCCCGATGCCGACGAGCAACGCCGAGAGGAACGCCGTGGACGAGCGCAGCAGCCGGCTCAGCTCGCTCGGGAGCTGCACGTTGACGCCCGCCACGCGCTCGGCGATGCGCCGGGCGACGGCGTCGGGATCCTCGCCGTCGCGCCAGCCGACGGCCGCTCCCGTGTTGAGGTCCGCCGCGTTGAGGGCGGCGGCGCCCGAGGCCAGCACCGTGCGCAGCAGCCGGTCCTTGGCGATCCACTGCTCGCGCGCGTCCTCGATCGCCACCACCACGAACCGGTCGGGGGCCGTGAGCGTGCGCTCGAGCACGCCGACGACCTCGTACGGCTCGCCCTCGAGCGGGAGGCGGTCGCCGACGCGCAGGTCGCGCGAGGTCGCGAACGCGGAGCCCACCAGGGCCACCCGCCGGTCGCCTGGCCGCAGCGCGCGGCCCTGCCCGACCGGCAGCCGCGGGTAGTACCGGTTGGGCGTAGCCACCGTCAGGTCGATGCCGAGGACCAGCTCCTGCGTGAGGGTCATGAACTGGGAGGTCGACGGGTTGAGCGGCAGCATCACCTGCGCCTGGACCCCCGACACGCCGGGAACCGCGGCGATGGCGCGCACGCTGGCGGCGGGCAGCAGGCCTCCGGCCGTGAACCCCGCGCCCATGCCCATGCCGCTTCCCGCCACCGAGATCTGGCCGAGGACGAAGCGATCGCCGCCCTCGATGAAGCGCACGAGGCGCTCGGCCATCGCGCCCAGGGCCACGATGCCCGCCACGCCGATCGCGATTCCGGCGATCGTGAAGGCGTAGCCGCGCAGGAGCCTCACCATTCCAGCCGTGATTCCACGGGCAGGCCGGCGCGGCGCCGCACCCACGTGTTGACGCGCGTGAGGCCGAACAGCAGGGCCAGCGCGAAGCGCACGCGCAAGGGCATGCGGATGAAGCTGCCCCCCGACAGCACGTTGAGGACGGCGCGGACCATGCCGAGGACGTTCTTGGGCCGCAGGAACAGGTCGAGGAACGCGGGCTCGTAGTACTTGTCGATGAACTTGAAGAACGGCGCCACGCCCCGCCACACCGCCCGCTCGTACGCGGCGAACCGCCGGGCGTGGAAGCGGCCGTCGGCGAAGGCCGCCCGGATCGCCTCGGCCGCCAGCTCGCCCGTCCGCATGGCGATGAACACGCCGCTGGAGAAGATGGGATCCACGAAGGCGACGGCGTCGCCGACGCTCAGGAAGCGGTCGCCGACGATCGGCGCGTTGGTGTAGGCGAAGTTGGCGGCACGATGGACCGGCGTCACGCGCTCGGCGCGGCCCAGGTGGTCGCGCACGGCGGAGCAGCGCCGCACCATCGCCTCGAACAGGGCCTCCGGAGCGCCCGCGTGCGCCCGCGCCGTGCGCGCGTGGACGACGACGCCGATGCTGGTGAGGTCCCGCGCCATCGGGATCCACCAGAACCAGCCGCCGTCGAACAGGTAGACACGGACGTTGCCCTCCTCGATGCCGGCGAAGCGGTCGGCGCCCTGGTAGTGGGCGAACAGCGCGACCTTGCCCAGGTTCGGGATGCGGCGACGCCGGCCCAGGCGCCCGGCCAGGAACGCGTCGCGCCCGCTGGCGTCGACGAGGAAGCGGGCACGGTGCGCCCGGCTCTCGCCGCCGCTGTCCACGTCCAGCGTCACGCCGGCGCCGTCGAAGGCGACCGCCGCCACCGTCGCCGGCTGGTGGACCAGCACCCCGTGCTTGCGTGCGTGCTCGAGCAGGATCGTGTCGAACTCCGCCCGCGGCACGTTGTACGTCCAGTTCGGCCACGGCATGCCGCGCAGGAAGTAGAAGCTGTGGCCGAGGCCGGTCTCCTGGTCGAGGAAGGTTGCGCCGTACTTGATCTGAAACCCGCCCCGCGCGATCGGCTCGAGGATGTCGAGCCGCTCGAGGAGCAGCATCGTGGCCGGGACCAGCGACTCACCGACCTTGAAGCGCGGAAACGCCTCGCGCTCGAACAGCCCCACGCTGAGACCACCGCGGGCCAGGTGCGTGGCCACGGTCGAGCCGCCCGGTCCCCCGCCGATGACCGCGACGTCGTAGGCCGCACTCGTCATTGCCGCTCCACCAGCGCGCCGTGGGCGACGTCCGCGCGGCTCCGCTCGCCGTCGCCGGCGGCCGCGGCGGGGCCGTACACCGCGTCCACGAGCGGCGTGACCAGGTCGGGCAGCCAGTCCCCGGCCACCGTCTGCAGCAGCACCAGCGGCAGCGTCACCGGCGCCGCCAGCGTCGCCACCGCCGCCGCAGGGGTGCCGCGCGCCCGGGCGCCGCGCCAGATGATCGCCAGGCGCAGCCCGGCCCGCCGCGCCGCCGCCGCGCCGAAGGCCGCGCTCCAGCGGACCGGCGAATCGCCGGCGGGTGACGCCGCGCGCAGGGTCGCCGCCATCGCGCGGGCCTCCCGCGCCCACCGCGCGGCCGCGCGCGCGGCCAGGAAGGCGCCGATGGCGAACCCGTCGCGCAGGGGGCGGAAGCGGCTGCGCTCGGCCGCCCGGGGGAGTGCCGCCACACCCACCTCCACGACGGCCCAGCCGTGGGCCGCCGCGGCCAGGAGGACCTCGGTCTCGAACACGAACCCGCCGCGCCGGGTACGCACTTCCTCGAAGAGGGCCAGCGGGTAGACGCGGAAGCCCGACTGGCTGTCCTGCACCGGCCACCCACTCACCCAGCTCGTGAAAAAGCTCGCCACGCGGATCGCGTTGCGGCGCGGCG
Organism: Candidatus Methylomirabilota bacterium; assembly: GCA_035762565.1. GTDB lineage: Bacteria > Methylomirabilota > Methylomirabilia > Rokubacteriales > CSP1-6 > AR5. The sequence goes on from DASTOJ010000159.1 coordinate 19,686, forward strand.
CCGGCACGGTCCCCGAGCCGGCGAGCCGGTTGCCGACGATCACGGCGCGCTCGGCCCGCCGGGCCGCCGCCAGCAGCGCGGGAATGGCCGCGGGGTCGTGCTGGCCGTCGCCGTCGAGCGTGACGACGAGCGAGGCGCCCCGGCGTCGCGCCGCGGCGATGCCGGTGAGCAGCGCCTGCGCCTTGCCGAGCCGCCGCGGATGCCGCAGCACCTCGGCGCCGGCCTCCGCGGCCGCGCGCCCGCTGCCGTCGCGCGAGCCGTCGTCGATCACGAGCACCGGGCCATGCGCCCGGGCGCCGGTCACCACGCGGCCGATCGTGGCCGCCTCGTCGAACACCGGCACCACGACGATCATCGGACGTGCCCATCCGGTCGCACCACGATTGCGACGTGGCCTCCGCCGCGGGCGAGGCCGTGCACGAGTCCGCCGCCGGCGACGCGCGCCGGCTCGCCGCCGTCGCGGGCCGGCAGCAGGCCCGAGCGCGACGTCCAGACCGCGGCGGCCACGTGCAGCGCCCCGAGCCCCGCGTGCCGCCCGACCAGCGCCGCGAGCGACACGGCCGGGGTGCGATCCGGCCCCAGCGCCTCCGTCAGCACGCGCGACTCCCAGGCATCGCGGGAGGCGTCGCCGCTCGCCGAGACGTAGAGCCACTCCGGCGCCGCGCCGCCCGCGCGCCTCACCGCGTCGCCGATCGCCCGCGACGTGTTATGGCGGCCCACGCCCCACGGACCCGCGGGCAGCGCGCGCCACGCCACCCCCGCGATCCGCCCGAGAACCGGCGCGCCTCGCGTGCGCGCGCCCGCCTCCGTCTCGAGCACGAGGAACGTCGCGCCCTCCCCGCGCAGACCGCCGTCGCCGAGGGCGCCGAGCATCTCGGCCACGAGCGGATCCAGCTCGTCCACGCCGCCGGCCACGACCGCCTCCGTGCGCCCGCTCGCCACCGCCGCCGCGCCCCGGGCGACGGCCAGCTCGCCGGCGACGGTCGGCACGTTGATGGTGAGCGCCAGCTCCCGGGCCGCGACGGCGATGGCCGTGGCCGCGGCCATCGTGTTCATCACGGTGTTGGGAAACAGCAGCGGGGACAGGCCGGCCGGACCGCGGGCCAGGTAGCCGTCGGCGAAGGCGATCGTCGAGGCGAAGTCACCCAGCTCGCTGCCGACGACGAGCCCCAGGCCCCGCGCGGGGTCGATGCCGCTCTCGGCGACCGCCAGCCGGGCGGCGGCCACCGTGAGCCGGCACACTCGCGACAGCCGCCGCGCCTCGTCCGGATCCATCAGCCCGGCTAGGGTCGCCTCCGGCAGACGCACGGCGGGCCGCTCGCCGGTCCGTGGCGCGGCGCGCGGCCGCGCCAGCCACGCGCCGAGGGCGGGCGAGGCGCCCACCACCGCCGCGTTGACGATGCCGATCCCCGTGACGACGACGCTCCGGGACATCCCGTTCAGACGCGCCGGAAGAGGAGGGTGATGTTCTGTCCGCCGAAGCCGAAGGAATTCGAGATCGCGTGCTCGACCACCGCGGCGCGGGGCACGTGCGGCACGCAGTCGAAGCCGACCTCGGGATCGGGCGTGACGAGGTTCGCCGTCGGGGGAATCGTCTCGTGCCCCAGGGCCAGGATCGTCGCGACCGCCTCCAGGCTGCCGGCCGCCGCCATCGTGTGACCGATCATCGACTTCGTCGAGCTGACGAGGATGCCCGCGTCACCGAAGACCCGGCCGATGGCCCGCGCCTCGATCCGGTCGTTCTGCGGCGTCGCGGTGCCGTGGGCGTTGGCGTAGCCCACCCCGGCCGGCGTCACGCGGCCCGCGACGAGTGCAGCGCGCATGGCGCGGGCCATGCCCTCGCCCTCGGGCTCCGGCGCAGTGACGTGGTAGGCGTCGGTCGTCATCCCGTGACCGGCCAGCTCGGCGTACGCACGGGCTCCCCTCGCCCGGGCCCGCTCGGCGGCCTCCAGCACGACGAAGGCGGCTCCCTCGCCGATCGACATCCCGCGCCGATCGCGATCGAAGGGCCGGCACGGCTCGGGATCCAGGAGCTTCAGCGCGTTGAAGCCCATGAAGCACAGCCGGGTCAGGGCGTCGACGCCACCGGCCACGGCCGTGTCGATCACGCCGTCGGCGATCAGCTCCGCCGCCTCGGCCAGCGCGACCGCCCCCGACGAGCACGCCGTGACGACCGTGTGGCGCGGGCCGCCGAGGCGGAGCCGACGGCCGAGCGCCTCGGCGTGCGAGCCGGGCAGGATCCCGCGCAGCGTCGTCGCCCAGCGGGGCGATCGCTCGCCGCGCGCGCGCGCCCAGTACCATCCCTCGGCCTCGAGCATCCCGCCGCCGACCGCGCCGACCACCAGCCCGGCCTCGGCGCGCTCCCGGCGGTCGAGGGCGGCGTCGTCCAGCGCCTCGGTGGCGGCGGCCAGCGCCAGGCGGTCGGCTCTCGAGCGGCGCGGGGAGCCGTCGGCGAAGTCGGGCACCTCGGCGGCGATCCGGCAGCGGAAGCCGGCGCTGTCGAGGACCGTCAGCGGGCGGATGGCGCACGCGCCGGCGGCGAGACCCGCCCAGTAGGCCTTCACACCGGCGCCGAACGGACTGACGGCGCCCAGCCCGGTGACGACCACACGCCTCATCGGCCGCCGAGACGGCCCGCCACGAAGCGCGACAGGGTGTCGAACGAGGCGAAATGCGCGCTCAGGTCCTCGGCCTCGTCCAGGACGAGGCCGAAGCGTTCCTCGATGGCGATCGACAGCTCGATGAAGTCGAGCGAGTCGAGGCCGATGGAGCCCTCCACGCCCTTGGGCAGCGGCGTGGCCTGCGTGACCTCGGCCGCCCGACGCGGATCGAACTTCAGCCGCGACACCAGCATCGTCTTCATCTCGTCGAACACTTCTTTCGGTTCCATGGCTCCTCTCCCGGGCTCGCCTCGGCGTCGGCGGCGTGGCGCCAGCGCTCGGCCGCTCGGTGTCACAACCCGGCCGGTGGGTCCGCGGTTGCGACGTCGAGCGCGGCGGTGCGGCCCCGCCAGGTGCCGCTGAGCCGCGCCGTCCGGTCGCCGGCCGCACGGGCCAGGGCCAGCGCCACGAGGGGCCCGCACGCCAGCGTGCGCCCCGCTCGCGTCTCGGCGGCGCGCTCCAGGGCCGACACGGCCCCGCGCGCGCGGTACGCCGGCCGGCCGTCGCCCGGCCCGAGTAGTGCGCACGCGGCCGCCTCCACCAGCGGCGGCGGCAGCGTCCACCGTGCGCGCCGCCAGAGCGCCTCGCATTCCTCGAACGTCTCCACGGCGAGCACGAGCGCACGCTCGCATCGCCCGGCGGCCAGCAACCCACCGGCCTGCCAGAGGGCGTCCACCGTCGCCGCCGCTCCGCCGATCAGAATGACATAGGCGCCCGTCAGCCCGAACTCGATTGCGACCTCGGCGGCCAGCGTGCTGGGCGCCGTGTAGGGAAAGTGGAGCGGACCGGGGCTCGCCCCGGCGGCGCCGAGGAACTCCGCGTTCGACGCCGCGTACGCCGCCGCGGTCACGAACACCAGCGCGGTCCCGGCGCCCCGGATCGCCTCCCGGTCGACGCCCGTCTCGCGCAGCGTCGCCTCCACCGCGGCGACGCCGAGCAGGCACTCGCGCGTTGCCCGGCGGAAGCGCTCGCCGGCCAGCGCCGGCCGTGCCAGCGGGATCACGGCGCGATCCCCGGCCGCCGCGCGCGCCCGGGCCGGCAAGGCCTCGACCCCCTCGCCCCAACCGGTCAATAGTCCCACGCCTTCGACCTGGACACCCGGCCTCATACGCCCTCCAGCACCAGCGCGGCGTTACAGCCCCCGAAGCCGAGCGAGGTGCTCAGCATGAGGCGGGGCCGGGCCGGCCGGCACGCGCCCGCCACGCAGTCGAGGGCGCACTCCGGGTCGGGCTCCTCGTGGCCGACGGTCGGGGGAATCAGGCCGTCGCGCGCCGCCAGCAGGCCCATGATCGCCTCGAGCGTGGCGGCCGCGCCCATCGTGTGGCCCAGCGAGCCCTTGATCGAGTTCACGGGCACCGCGTCGGCGCGCGCGCCGAGCACCCGCCGCAGCACGGCCGCCTCGATGCGGTCGTTGAGCGGGGTGGCGGTGCCATGCGCGCTCACGAAGTCCACGTCGGCGGCGCCGATGCCGGCCGTGTCCAGCGCCGCCCGGACCGCGGCCTCGAGCCCGCGGCCCTCGGGGTCGGGCGCCGCGACGTGGGAGGCGTCGCTGGCGCTACCGTGGCCGAGCAGGCGGCCGAGGCGCGTGCCCCGGGCGTCGCGCTCCCGCGCCAGCAGCACGAGGCCGGCCGCCTCCCCCAGCAGCAGGCCGCTACGCCGCCGGTCGAAGGGCCGCACGCGCTCGCGCGTGAGCGCGCGCAGCGCGTCGAAGCCCCGCATCACGAAGCGGCAGAGCACGTCGTAGCCGCCGGCCACGACGAGGTCGGCGGCGTCGTCGCGCAGGAGATCGGCGCCGATGCCCAGCGCCGTCGCCCCCGAGGCGCACGCCGAGGACACGGTCACCGCCGGCCCGCGGGCGCCCAGCCAGGCGGCGAGCGCGTGCCCGGGGCTGTCGTAGAGCGCGTCGAGAGCCCGGCGCGCGGTGGCGTCACCGCCCAGCGCGCGCTCGAGCTCTTCGACCCCGCCCAGCGCGGTGCCGACCACGACCGCGATCCGCTCGGCCGCGGCCTCGAGTCGGGCGCGGGCCCGCAGGTCACTGGCCGCCGCCACGAGCAACGCCACCGCGCGCGAGCGAATGCCGAGGGCGGCCGGGGGCAGCTTCTTGATTTCGCCGCCGCGTCCCACGCGCAGATCGCCGGTGGGAAACCGCTCGATCGCGGACAGCCCGTCGCCACCGGCGAGCAGGCCGGACCAGAAGGCGTCCAGGTCGAGGCCGATCGGCGTGACCACGCCGCCGGTCAGGATGACGACGGGCTCAGGAGGCAGGGGCCGTGCTCCAGACGTCATAGAAGTTGAACCACTGCTCCGGGGCTCGCCGCACGAGGCGCTCCAGCACCGCGACCCACTGCCCGAGCGCGGCGCCGTCGCCGTCCGGACCGACATGGATGGGCGCGGCCATCACGACCCGGTAGCGGCGGCCGGCGTCGAGCAGGCAGAACGCGGGGACGATCGGGACGCCGGCGGCGCGGGCCAGCACGAACGGACCGCGCGGGAACGGCGCCGGGGCCCCGAGGAAGTCGACGCGCGTATCGCCCCGGGTGCCGAGCGCGCGATCGCCCTGCAGCGCCACCAGCTCGCCCCGCCGCAGCGCCGGCACCAGCGACAGCATCACGGTGGGGTCGCCGAGCCGGACGAAGCGCACCGGCGAGGGGCCGCCCCGCAGAAAGTGCTCGACGCGGAGATCGGCCTCGGCGGCGACGACGACGTGCGTCGGCCGGCCGAGGCGCGCGGCCAGCAGGCGCCCGCCCAGCTCCCAGTTACCGAGGTGCGCGGTCAGCAGCACGAGACCGCCGCCGGTCGCGGCCGCCGCCAGCAGGTGCTCGTCCCCTTCGATGTGCGCCACCAGGCGGTCGGGGCGTTGCCGTCGCCGGTTGGTGCTGACGAGGTCGGCGAAGCAGACGGCGAAGTGGCGGAAGACGTCGTCCACCAGCGCCCCGCGCTCGGCCTCGCTCGCCTGGGGCCTCACGCGAGCGAGGTTGGCGGCCACGTGCTTCCGCTCGGTCGGAAACCAGCTCGCCGCCCGCCGGGCGAGCGCGCCGGCCAGCGCCAGCCGCGCCGGCCGTGGCAGGACCCGCGCCAGCAGCGCACCGGCTCGATACACGGTCGGGCGGTTGAGGCGGTGCGCGTACCAGCGCGGAGCCGCCCCGCCGGCGGCGTCGATCAGAGCAGCCACCCGTAGTACATCCGGAAGGCGCGGATGATCCCGGGCTCGGTGTCATAGAGCCGGCTGGCCCGGAATCGTCCCGCCTCGGTGTCGAACCGCACGACGCCGGGCTCGCCCGGGTCGTTCGGATCCCACACGCTGAACTCGACGCCCGCCGGCTCCGCACGGTACCCGTACGCGACGACCGTGTGGTTCAGCTCGGGCTTCGGCCAGTTGGTCACCAGCAGCTGCACGAGGCGCCCGGCGTCCAGCTCGTCCATGACCTCCCGCGCCACGCCGGCCTGGTGGCCGCGCGTCACCGGGAACGTCACGCGCCAGTTGGTCCAGTGCACCAGCGTCCAGAACCGCCCGCCCAGCCCCTGCTTGACCGCCGCCTCCTCCGCTCGCGAGAACTCGCGCAGACTCGCGTAGCCCGGGATCACGACGCGGTCGTCGGCCGCCGGCGCCGGCCGCCAGGGGGGCTGCGCAGCGATCGCGCGCACGCGCTCGACGTAGGCCTCGTGCGGCAGCCGGGGTGCGCCCGGCTCGAACCGCGCGAAGGCGAAGAACTGCCGCAGGCCGCGCGCCAGCACGAAGCAGTAGTTGGCGTAGAGGTCGTCGCGGTCGCGATGACGCGCCCGGATCTCGTTGGGGAACGCGAAGGTGTCGGAGGCGAACTCGAACCCCGGCACCGACGCCCGGGGCCCGGGCGTCGCGATCGGCGGCACCGGCTCGACCGACGCGCACGCCGTGGCCAGCAGCGCGACGCCGACGGCGATCCAGCGGTTCAAAATCTGCCTGGACCCTCCCCTAGACGGCTACCCTAAAGGACCCTCCTCACCCAGGTCAAGCCGGCCGGGCGCGCCGTGCTCGCCGCGGACCGTGTGCTATCCTCGGATTCGCTCTTCGATGAGCCGCACCATCGCCGCGCTCTATCGTACGTTCTACGATCTCGTGCTGTGCCGCCTGCCGGAGCCGACCGCGATCGCCCTCGGCCAGGCGGCGCTGCGGCGGCTGCCATTCGACGCGCTGTCCCTCTTTCGCCTGGAGGACCCGCGACTGCGGACGACCCTGGGCGGCGTGCGGCTGGCGAATCCGTTGATCCTCGCCGCGCAGTACTACGACCCGCGCATCCTCGCGCGGGCGATGGGGCTGGGGTTCGGCGCGGTGACGGCGAAGACGATCACCGTGAACGCGCGGCCCGGGCATCCACCGCCGAACCTGCTCCGCCGCCGCGCCGTCGCCGGCCCCGGGCTGGTCAACTGCAACGGCTTCCAGAACCCGGGGCTCGAGGCGTTTCGCGGCTCGATCGCCGCCTTGCCGCACCGCGTTCCGCTGATCGTCAGCGTGGCGGGCGAATCCATGGAGGACTACGTCGCGCTGGTGCGGGCGCTGGGCCCGCACGGCGATCTGGTCGAGATCAACATCTCCTCGCCCAACACGAAGCTCGTCTACGCGTGGAACGAGCGGCCCCACGAGCTGCGCGGCATTCTGGAGGCGCTGGCGGCGGCCTCGCCGCGGCCGTTGATCGTCAAGCTCTCCCCCGACTTCGCCGACGCCAACGAGCGCGACATCATCCCGGCCGCCCTCGACGCCGGCGTACGCATCGTGAACTACGGCAACACCCGGCGGATCGACGAGCCGCGGCTCTCACAGGGCGCGGGCGGCCTCAGCGGCCCCGAGATCTTTCCCGTCACGCTGGAGAACCTGCGGCGCACGCGCAAGCGGTTCGGTGACGCGCTCGAGATCGTCGCCACTGGCGGCGTCGACTCCCCCGACAAGGCTGTCGCCTTGCTCGCCGAGGGCGCGCGCGCCGTCGGATACTTCACGGGATTCGTCACGCGCGGCCCGATCCTGGCCCGCCGCATCCTCGAGGCGCTGCTCCCTGACCTGCAGCGCGCGTCGCGTGTCGCTTCCTGACGTCACGGGCCTCGGGAGTTGCTCACAGGTTATCCACTTGTCCACACGTATCCACAGGCGCGTGATTCGTCCGGTCTGACGCGGGCTCACACGCGAGCGGAAACGAATTGCCGCGTCATTCGTCCACAAAACGAGGCGCCGAGGACTTTTGCGTGATGATGACTGGTCGAAGTCCCCGCCCGGGGCGCGAAGCGCGCATTTGACGCGTGCAAACGAGACCTTGACAGTGAAATCAAGACACTCGTACTTTACGCGGCGTGCGTGACGCATCTCCTTCCCCGGCACCCCGGTCGTCTTCGGCCGACACTCTCTGAGAGGGCACTACCGCGATGGATGGTCGCAAGCCGCTCGCGAAGGTCGAAGGCCGTCGTCGGATGCGTTTGAGCGGTGTGACGGTCGCCTACCGTGGCACCCCCAACCTCGACGATTGGGTCGCCTACATCGCGAACGGCAGCCGCTCGAAGAGGTCCATCCTGGCCGATCACGCCTCCGAGCGGAAAGTAAAAGGCCTTCTCACGCGCCTGCAGACGATGTCGCGCAAGGAAATCGAGAAGCTGGCGAAGGGCTGAGGCGCCCGCCCACTCAGAGCGTCAACGGTCCGACCGTCGCCACCCGGGCAGGATCCTCCCGCCAGATCGCGGCGTCGGCGTTCACGTACAGCTCGACGCCGTTACCGTCAGGATCGTCCAGATAGATCGACTGCGTCACCTTGTGGTCGGTCAGCCGTAGCTTGGTATGGCCATGCGCCTCGAGATGGGCCTTGGCCGCCCGCAGCTCGGCGAGCGTCGTGCCGATCACCAGCGCCACGTGATAGAGCCCGACGCCGCCCGCCTCGGGCAGGGGCGCATCGGGACCGACCTCCAGCACCGCGATGTCGTGATGGTTCTCGCCCGTCGAGAAGAACGCCATCGGCCGCCCGAAGTTCGCCCGGGCAACTTCCTTGAGCCCCAGCACGTCCCGGTAGAACCTGGCCGACCGCTCGATGTCCCGCACCTTGAGCACCACGTGCCCGACGTTCCTCACGTTGATCGCCATGGGAGATCCTCCGCGATTCAGATGATACCTCGCTCGGCCAGGCTCACGTAGCGCCCGCGGCCGATCACGACGTGATCGTGAATGCGCAGGTCGAGCAGCCGCGCGCACTCGACGAGCTGGCGGGTCAGCCGCAGATCCTCGCGGCTCGGGGTGGGATCGCCGCTCGGATGGTTGTGCAGCAGAATGATGGAGGCGGCCGGTTCCAGGATGGCCGGCTTGAACACCTCGCGCGGGTGCACCAGGCTCGACGACAGCGTCCCCTCGGAGACGACCACGTCGCGCAGCAGGCCGTTCTGGGCGTCGAGCAGCGCCACCCGGAAGACCTCGCGCGGCAGGTCCTCCATGAGCGGCCCGAACGCGGCGTGGACCTCCGACGGGCTTCCCAGCGCCGTCCGCGCGCCCGGCGTGCGGGCCCGCAGCCGCCGGGTCAGCTCGAAGGCCGAGACGAGGCGCGCCGCCTTGGCCTTCCCGACGCCAGGCAACCGCGCGAGCTCGAACACCTCGCGCGAGGCCACTCCGGACAGCGAGCCGTATGCGGCCAGCATCTCGCGCGCCACCTCGACCGCCGTGCGCCCCCGCCGGCCCGATCCGAGCTGCAGGGCCAGCAGCTCGGCGTCGGCCAGCGCATCGGCTCCGTTGAAGTACAACCGCTCGCGCGGCCGCTCGCTCACGGGCCATTGCTCGATCGCCATACCTCTTGGTACGGCGGGGCCGGTGTCTGGTCAATGCCGCGAGTTCGATACGTCGATCGGGCACGCTTCTCACCTGCCGGTGAAGGCTCGGGCGTCCCCATGCGCGCCTGTCACGACTCATTCCCGGGAGTCGGGTAAGCATGTGGCCGATTCCGCCTCAGACGGCTCCCGCAAAGGGCTGCCGTCGCAACGCCGCTTCGAACTCCGACCGCAGGACTTCGAACTCCTCCTCTGAAAGGGCATGACTCTGTTGGATGAACCCGTGAAACCAATTGGTCGGTGATCCGCGTCGAAGGAGTTCGAGTATTTCCTTCGTGGGGAGCCCAAGCGTTAGCCACCCGAGGGGGAGAAATCGGATCCGCCATGGGAAAGCCCCTCTCTGATTCACGGGCCACAACGGCCGACTGTCATGGAACGGTTGGCCGGTGAACATCCCGAGCACGGAGATTCGGCTGATTCCGGTGACGTGGAAGAAAAAGACGTCCCCAGGAACATAACGGCGGACCTCGGCCTCTTGCTGTCGGCCCCACACACGATCCCGCATGCAGATCTCGAAATTGATGGGGTTAGCGACGAGAAGCCACCGCCCAACAGCCACGCGGGCACGATACCGCCCGACGAGCAGGGTCTCGGCGATACGCAGTCTGGCAGCCGTCTCCGAGATCACCGAATGCGTTTGTGCTGACCGAAGAGTCTCCTGGAGCTCCCGATAGCCGGAATCGAATTCCGACGACAATGGCACGGCGAACTCGCCGCCGAACATCCGTCGAAGACGTCGCGAGGCTGCTCGATTGCTGGCGTCCCTCTTCTGGCCCGCATGCGAACATTTGCTTCGACGTTGTCGAGCAACCCGCCTCGCGTGAGATTGGAGGATCCCACGTACACGATCCGCTCGTCCGTGCTCTCAAGGATGTAGATCTTCGGGTGGAACACTTGGCCGGCAATCGAGTGGTAGATACGACAGTCAGCAAACCCTGTTGCTTCGAGACGCCGCAATACCTGGAGCTCGGTGAGGGCGAAGTCCGTCCCGGCCAGTAGTTGAAGCCGGCGTCCGGGCCGGCACCATGACTCGACTTCCACGGTCGAGAGCGCGGATTCCTTCGCGAAGGCAACCGCCACGGATAGCTGACTGGCGGTCGGGAGGTCCGCCGCCAGCGCCTGCCCGAAGTCCTTTCCATCACCGAAGACTTTGACGTCGAGCATGCGACGTGTCGTTGCCCTCTCTATCACCCCTGGTCGGAGTCTATTACCCCCGCTTGGGGGCCCGTTCCCAGCAGGTCGAAACTACCACATTTGTTACTACATTAATGTGGCCCCTTCATTGATCAAACTCTTCGCCACTTTGCGTCACGCCCACGCGCAATGATCTCAAGTCGTCCCGCGCGGCGCCAGCGGTTCATGACCAGCCGAATCGTCTCGCGGCTCACACTGGGACATAAACGCTCGACATCCGCGATGCCGAAGGGGCTGAGAACATTCTCAAGGGCGTAGGCAGCTAAGTCTGTCTTGGAGCCACGGGTCGGACGCTCGCGCCCAGCGCGTTCTTCGAACTCCCGGTACGCGCTCCGCAGTGTCGTCAGGAAATAGTTGAACCATGGCAACACGTCATGGTGCGCCTCGTGCCACCTCGCGGAACTCCGCTGAAGGACGTCGTAGTACGCCTCCTTGGTCTGCTCGACGACTCTCTCCAGGCTGATATAACGGCCGATCCGATGGCCATGATGGTAGAGCGCGAGCAGCGTGAGCAATCGCGACACCCGCCCATTCCCGTCGCGAAACGGGTGGATACACAGCATGTCGAGCACGAGGCACGCGACGAGCAGCAACGGAGGCGCCGTCGATTGGTCGACGAGGTGATGGTAGGCGAGGCAGAGTTCCTCAACCGCCGTCGGCACTTCGGCGGGAGGCAGCGGGCGAAACCGGACGAAGCGACGGCCGTCGGGAAGGACCTCGATGATGTCATTGGGTCGGCTCTTCCACTGCCCGGCGTCGCTGCTGTCGGCTTGGGCCAGGGAATGCAATCGTTGAAACGTCTCGGCAGTGATCTCGATCCTTTCGTGGTCGGTGTGGATCCAATCGAGAGCACGCCGATAGCCGACGATGTCCGCCTCCGAGCGGTCACGCGGGCGTGCATTGCCCAGAACCAGGGGGCGCAAGCGATCCTTGTGGGCTGTCACGCCCTCGATGCGGTTGGAGGATTCGGCGCTCTCGATCATGGCCATCTCGCGAAGCGCCGCGACGATCTGAGGCGACTGGCGCTCGTAGAGCGCCTGTCGCCCCTTTGACTCCGCGATCGTTTCTTGAAGCCAGACGGTCGCCAACTCTGGCCGGAGGTCCAGCAATCGCGTGCCGCGGAGCGACATCATGGCCGGCGGCGGCCTCGGCCCGAACGTGGATCAGCCGCCGACCCCCACGCGGTGAGGAACGTCGTCACGAACGCGTGCTCCTTGGCCGGCTCCACCGCGAGCGGCGCCAGCGCCAGCGCCGTCGCCAGCGCGAGGTGATAACCCTCCGAGCGAGAGGCGGCGGCACGGCGATAGGCCGGGTGGGCGTCGTTGATCCAGACGGTGGACTCGACGAGGCGGGCCGGCTCGGGATCGTCCGGGCGATGCTCGAAATCGATGGCGAGGCCGTACCGGCCAGGACGGCGGGAGTCGCGGCCGGAACGCGACCCCGGCGCGCTCGTCGGCACGTCGACGGACGGCGGGCGAGCTGGCGGCGGTTCTGCGGCTGCTCCGTCCTCGTCCGCCGCAGACGCCGCCGGAGCGGACACCGAGGGTCCACCGCCCGCCACGTCCTCCGTGGGCGCCCCCCCAACGGCGAGGACGGGCTCCCCGGCGACACGACGGCCGGCGCTCGGCAGCTGCGCCTGGCCCCCGCGCCGCCCCTCGACGAGCGCGGCCAGCAGCGGGAAATCGTCGGCCAGGTCGGTGAGCACGCGTTCCAGGTCGCGCTCGACGGGGCGCGCGACGCGGCGCCGGCTGTGCTCCGAACCCTCGGTGGCGTCGCCCCAGGCGGCGAGCTGGCGGGAGACCGCCTCCTGGATCGCCTTTCGATACGCGAGGTAGACACCGGCGTGCGCGCCGCCGCGCATGAAGTCGGCCTTGTTCAGCGTGAGGGACTGGGCGAGCGCCGGGACCTCGATCAAGCCGGCGAGACGGTCGGGCGTGCCCGGCGTCAGACCGAGCCACTCCCAGCCGCGCTTGATGACCTTGCCGAGCGTGCTGACCGCGAGCCCGGCACGGTCCTCGCCCAGCGGGCCCGGGGCGCGGGACAGCCAGCCCAGCGCGGCCGGCTTGCGCTGGCGTCCAAGACGTACGCTGAGCGCCGCCACCTCTCCATGCTCCCGCGGCTCAGGCGCCAGCGCCTGGCCGTTGACGACGAAGCGCAGGCCGTGCGGGTACCGCGCGGCGAGGAACTCCGTCAGCCCTGGTGTCAGGAGCGGCTCGAAGTGCCGCCGCAGCACCGTCTCCACGTAGCCGGCGTCCAGCAGCGGCGAGAGCCCGTTGCCGAGCGTCAGGCGGACCGCGGTGCCGCGCTCCCCGACGAGTCCGGGGGGCGCCACCCACTTCCACGGAGCCCGGTGGCGTGACGTCAGCCCCCACGTCGTCGCGACGTGCTGGCGGCCCGCCCGTGTCTCGGTCAGGACCTGCCCGGAGACGAGCAGCGCGATCTTGATCCCGACCCCGGCGAACCCGATCGTGTCGCCGCGCACCTTGCTGCTGGCGGCCACGTCATGATAGCGGGCCAGCTCGCGCCGGCGCATCCCGCGCCCGTCGTCCACGATCGTCAGGCTCCGGGACGCGGGATCGGTGGTCAGCGCGATCGCGCGCGCTCCGGAGTCGAGCGAGTTGGCGACGATCTCCGTGATCAGCGTCTCTTCGGGCGTGCCGGGATACGCGTCCCGCAGATCCTCGAGCAGGTGCAGGAGATCGACGCGCGTCTCACCCATCGCGCCCGGGATCGTAACACGCGGGGGGCGTCACCCCGCCGGCCGCGGGTCCTCGATGGTGATCGCGCGGGGCTCGTCCCCCACGCCCTCGATGCGCACGCGGACCGTCCGCGCGGGCAGCAGGGGCTCGGCCTTGTCGGCCCATTCGATCACCGTTACGCCCTCGCCGTCCATGAGGTCGAGCAGGCCGAGGTCGATCAGCTCGGCAAGGCCCGCCGTGCGGTAAGTGTCGACGTGGTGCACCGGGAGCCGGCCGTGGTACTCGTTGATGAGCACGAAGGTCGGGCTCGTGGCGTGGCCAGCGGCGCCGAGCCCGCGCGCGAGCCCCTGCACGAAGCAGGTCTTACCCGAGCCCAGCTCGCCGTAGAGCGCCACCACGTCGGCCGCGCCGAGGCTCCGCCCCAGTGCCTCGCCAGCGGCCACCGTCTCCTCGGGCGTGGCGGCGGTGAGGCTAGCGCCCGGCACCGACGCGCCTGAACGCCTCCGGCAGCGCCTCGATCACGTCGCCGGCGACGAGCGACTCCTCGCCGACGCGCTCGGCGGCGACGTCGCCGGCGAGGCCGTGCAGGTACACGGCCGCGGCCACCGCCGCGCCCGGCTCCAGGCCGCGCGCCAGGAACGCTCCCAGCACGCCGGTCAGCACGTCGCCGGTGCCCCCGCTCGCCAGGCCGGGGTTGCCGGTCGGATTCAGCAGCACGGTCCCGTCGGGCAGGCCGATCGCGCTCGTGGCGCCCTTGAGCACAACGTACACGCCCCAGCGGGCCGCGAACCGGCGCACCGTGGCGATACGGTCGCGCTGCACGTCGGCCACCGTCACCCCGAGCATCCGCGCCATCTCGCCGGAATGGGGCGTGAGGCACCGGGCCGCCGGCACCGTGCGCAGGCGATCGAGGTGGCCGGCGAGCGCGCTGAGGGCATCGGCGTCCACGGCCATCGGCCGCCGGCACTCGAACACCAGGCTTCGAGCCAGCGCCTGCGTGTCGCCGTCGAGGCCGAGGCCGGGGCCCACCGCCACGGCGTCGCGACGCTCCGTCAGCTCCTCGAGCCGGCCGCGTGCTTTCGACGCGATCGTCCCCGCCGGCGTGTCGGGCACGGGTTCGCTCATCGACTCGAGCAGCAGCGAGGCCACCACGGGCTGGGCGACGGCAGCGGTGGCCACGGTCACCAGGCCCGCGCCCGCGCGCATGGCGGCCCGGGCGGCCAGCGCCGCCGCCCCCGTCTTGCCGACCGAGCCGCCGACGACCAGCAGGTGCCCGTAGCTGCCCTTGTGGCTGTCACGCGCCCGGCGCGGCAAATGGCGGGCGACGTCGCCGGGCTCGAGCACGAAGGTCGCGGCGCCGCGCGCGACCTCGGCCGGCGGCACGCCGATGTCGACGACGACGACCCGACCCGCCAGCTCGACCCCCGGCCCCTGGACGAGCGCACGCTTGAGACCCGCGAACGTCGGGGTGAGCGCCGCCAGGATCACCGGGCCCGCAGGCGCCTCGCCGTCGGCAGAGAGGCCTGACGGCAGGTCGAGGGCCGCCACCGGACGGCCGCAGGCGTTCACCTGCGCGATGGCGCCCGCCACCAGGGGCGCCGGCGCCCCGCGGGCGCCGGTGCCGAGCATGGCGTCGACGACGAGCTGCGCGGCCGGCAGGGCCCGCGCGAGCGTGGCGGCGTCCTCCACGACGTGGGCGCGGATGCCGCAACGCTCCAGCTCGCGCAGCTTCAGCGCGGCATCGCCCCGCACCTCGGCGCGCGGCGCCAGCAGGAATACCTTCACCCGGTGACCGGCGCGCTTGAGCCAGCGGGCCACCACGAACCCGTCGCCGCCGTTGCCCCCCTTGCCGCACACGATCGCCACCCGCACGCCGCGCCGGGGCAGCCCGAGCTCCGGCAACGCGGCCCGGATGCACGCGGCGGCGCCCCGGCCCGCATTCTCCATGAGCGTCGCCCCGGGAATCCCCAGCTCCCGGATGGCCCGCTGATCCACCCGCCGCATCTCCTCCGCCGTGAACACCGGCAGCACGGCTAGCGGCCGGCGGCGAGCGGCACTGATTGGGCGAGGAACTCGGCGAGGATCGCGGTGTAGGCGTCGCGGAAATCGCGGCGGGCGCACCGGGGCAGCTCGATGTGCAGGGCCCGCCCGGGCAGGCGCAGGATGCCGTCGCGCCTGCCGCCGGTCCGGGCTTCCGTCGGCTCGACCAGCACGTCGAGGCGCTCGATCTCGGGATGCGCGCGCAGGTGAGCGTCGCGGATCAGCTCGGCCAGCGCGCGCAGGCGCAGGGCCAGCTCGCGATCGATGCCGGAGGTGGCGATCTCGATCTGCCCGGCGCACCGCGCGTGGTCACTGCCGTGGATCTCCGCGTAGAGGCGCAGCGGCCCCCGCGCGGCCTCCAGCACCCGCCGCTCGTAGACCTCGTCGACGTGCCGGGCCGGCGAGAGGCCGGTGGCCACCACGAGGCCGAAGCCCGTGCGGCGCGCGATCGCCGTGGCGATCTCGTCGGAGTCGACGTCGCCCCCACCAGGGGGGGCCGCGATGACGAAACCGGGCCGGCCCGGCTGCACCGCGACGTGCGCGGACGCGGGCGCCGGTGGCGGATCCACGGGGCGACCCGCGCACCCGGCCAGGACGACGAGCCCGGACGCCACGCTACCGAATCGCCGGATCCGCCGTGACAGCCGGATCATCGTCCACCAGCAACGCCTGGGCGAGCGCGTAGTCGCCGTCGTGGCTGAGCGCCAGGAGCATGCGCCGGCCGCCCCGGGCCAGACCCAGCTCGCGCGAGCGCCCGTGCAGCTCCAGCGTCGGCGCCTGCCCGCGCTCGCGGCGCACCTCCAGCTCGCGCCACTTCACCCCGAGCCGCAGGCCCGTTCCGAGCGCCTTCATGCCGGCCTCCTTGGCCGCGAAGCGGGCGGCGAAGTGCGGCACCGGATCGCGGCGCGCCCGGCAGTAGGCGATCTCGGCCTCGGTGAACACGCGGGCGAGGAACCGATCGCTCCACCGCGCGATGACCTCGCGCATGCGCGGGATCCTCACCAGGTCCACCCCGACGCCGCGCACGGCCATCAGCGCTCGAGCTCGCTCCGGATCGCCGCCGCCAGCTCGTCGGCCATCGCGCGGATGCGGCCCGGGTCGGCGCCCTCGATCATCACCCGGGCCAGTGGCTCGGTGCCGGAGTACCGCACCAGGATGCGGCCGGTGCCGTTCATCTCGCCCTCGAAGACGCGGATGCGCTCGGTCAAGCCGGCCAGCGACTCGATGGGCGGCATGCGCGCCACCGGGACGTTGACGAGCACCTGCGGGAACTTCCGCATGCAGGTGGCGAGGGAGGCCAGCGTCTCGCCGGTCTCGCGCATGACCGCCAGCACGCCCAAGGCCGACAGGATGCCATCGCCGCTGGGCGCGTGATCGGGGAACAGCAGGTGGCCCGACTGCTCGCCGCCGAGATTGGCGCCGAGCCTCAGCATCTCCTCGTGCACGTACCGGTCGCCGACCTGCGTCTTGACGACGCGGATGCCGGCTGCCGCCAGCGACTCGTCGAGGCCCAGGTTGGCCATGACAGTGGTGACCACGGTGTTGCCCCTGAGCCGGCCGTGGCCGGCCATGTGGCGGCCGGCGATGGCCAGGGCGTAGTCGCCGTCGCGGACCTCGCCCAGGTGGTCCACCGAGATCAGCCGGTCGCCGTCGCCGTCGAAGGCGAAACCCACGTCGGCCCGCGCCGCGGCCAGGCGCCGGCGCAGGCCGTCGGGATGCAGGGCGCCACAGCCGGCGTTGATGTTGGTCCCGTCCGGCCGGGCGCAGAGCGTGATCACGCGGGCGCCGAGGCGCCGGAAGACGCTGGGCGCAACGCGGAAGGTGGCGCCGTGAGCGCAGTCGAGCATGATCGTCAGGCCGGCCAGGTCGAGCGGGAAGCAGCGGGTGAGGAAGTCGACGTAGTACTTCTCCGAGCGCGCGTAGGTGACGAGCCGGCCCAGGGCCTCGCCGCGGGCCCGCGGGGCGGTGTCCGCGCCGGCCAGCCGGCTCTCGATCCGCGCCTCCCAGGCGTCGGGGAGCTTGGTCCCTTCCGAGGAGAAGAGCTTGATGCCGTTGTCCTCGAACGGGTTGTGGGAGGCCGAGAGCACGATGCCGCCGTCGGCCTCGAGCGCCCGCGTGAGCAGCGCGATGCCCGGGGTGGGCAGCACGCCGACCGCGAAGCAATCCGCGCCGGCGGAGAGCAGGCCCGCCACCATCGCCGCCTCCAGCAGGGGCCCCGAGCGCCGCGTGTCGCGGCCGATGACCAGCCGCACGCGCTCGCGGCCCCGCTGCTCGACCAGCGTCGCCACCAGCTCGCGCCCCACCCGATAGGCCAGGTCGGGCATGAGAGGCGGCTCGTTCGCCACGCCCCGGATGCCGTCGGTGCCGAAGAGCCGGCTCACCGGCGCGTGCCCCCTGAGGACGGCTCCTGCATCGTCTCCTCCGGTCGGATATCCACGGTGACCTCGACCGTGCGCCGGTCGACGGCGTACACCGATTCGGGCAGCACCAGACCCACGGTCCGGGTCACCGCCTGGCGGTGCCCCGACACGTCCACGGGCAGGGTGTCGACGGCGGTCCGCTCCTCGATTGTAGTGTGGGGACCCTTGATCTGGACAGTTGCGGGCACCACCACCACCCGGCGCATGACGTGGGCCGAGGCCGGGGTGCCCTGCACCCGGGCTACGACCGGCACGGTCTTGGTCGCCGCACGAACCACCCGCACGGTGGCCCACGCCGGGGCCACACGCATCACCCGGACGCCGGGGGGCACCTGCACGCTCTCGGGCATCAGGTGCACGAGGTTGTCGCCCTCGCGCAGCCCGGCCACGTCGACCCGGACCCGCACCGAGGCGGGGCTCACCCGTTCAGCGGCCCACCGCGTGGCCCGGACCTGTACCTCGACGGTCTCCCGCTGAGGGCCCTCCAGCGCCAGCGGCCCTTCCAGTCCGATGTACTCGACGGGCACGGCGAGCGCGATCTCGCTGCGCTGGGCGCTGGCCACGAACAGCCAGAGGGCGACGGCGAGGATCACCGACAGGAGCTTGAGCTCCCAGTACCGGGCCAGCGCGCGCCGCATCTATCCGCGCGGGGCGCCGCCCGGCCCCTCGGCGCCGGGCGCGACCGCCGGCTGGCGGCTCCACAGGCGCCGCAGCGCGCCCAGCGCGCTCTCACGCGGGACGACGGGCCCGACGCCGAGCCGTTCCTCCAGCCGCTGGCGGAGGTCGCTCGCGTCGGGGGCTGCCTCGATCCGGCCGGCCACGGCCAGGGACAGGCGGCCCGTCTCCTCCGAGGCGACGACGGCGATGGCGTCGGTTTCCTCGGTGATGCCCAGGGCGGCGCGGTGGCGGGTGCCCAGCGTGCGGCCGATCTGCGTGTTGCGCGACAACGGCAGGAAGCACCCGGCCGCGACCACCCGTCCACCCTGGATGAACACGGCGCCGTCGTGGAGCGGCGAGTACGGCAGGAACACGCTGGTGAGCAGATCGGCCGACACCAGGGCGTCGAGCGCCACGCCCAGCTCGGCATACTGGCGCAGTCCCGTCGACCTCTCGAGTACGATGAGCGCCCCGATCCGCCGGGCCGCCAGCGCCTCCACCGCCCGCACGACCTCGTCCACCACGCGGCCGCGCTCCGCCGAGTCGCTCAGCAGGCGCTTGAGGACCGGGCCCTGGCCCACCCAGGCCAGCGCCCGGCGCAGCTCGGGCTGGAACACGACGATGAGCACCACCACCCAGAACGACCAGAAGTGGTCGAGCAGCCAGCCGATGCTGGTCAGCTCGAGCGCCCGGGCCGCCATCGTGGTGACGGCCAGCACGCCGAGCCCGACCGCGATCTGCACGGCGCGGGTCCCCCGGAAGAGCGTCAGGACGCGGTAGATCAGCGCGGCGACGAGCAGGATGTCGAGGACGTCGCGCCAGCGCAGGGCGCTGAAGATGCCCGTCATCGCGTCCCGCCCCGCAGCCGCTCGGCCACCCGCACCGCCTCCCGCGTCTGGGCGACGTCGTGCGTCCGGACCACCGCCGCCCCGTTGGCGACCGCGATCGCCGTGGCCGCGAGCGATCCGCTCAAGCGGTCGGCCGGGTCCGGGCGGCCGAGAATCGCCCCGATGAACGACTTGCGCGAGACCCCGACGCACACGGGCCGTCCCAGCGACCGCAGTGCGGCGAGGTCGGCGAGTACCCTGGCGTCCCACTCGTGCCACGGCAGTGCCTGATCCCGGAAGAACCCGATGCCCGGATCCACGACGATGCGCCGCTCGGCGATCCCTGCCTCCCGGGCCTGCCCGAGTCCCTCGGCGAGCAGGTGCTCGACCGCGGCCACGGGAGTGAGCGGGCCGGTCCCGGCCCGCCCGTCCGGGCGGGGCGACGCCATGAGGATCAGGCCGGCGGAGTGGGAGGCGACGAGGCGCGCCAGGTCGGGGTCGCGCAGCGTGGAGACGTCGTTGATCACCCGCGCGCCCGCCTCGAGCGCCGCGCGAGCGGGGCCGGGGCGCGGCGTGTCAGCCGACACCGGCACCGCCAGCTTGGCCGCGAGCAGCTCCACCGCCCGGCCCAGCCGTGCCGTCTCCTCGGCCTCGTCGATCGCCGTCGCCAGATACGGTGCCGTCGAGCGGGCGCCGACGTCGATCAGCGCGGCCCCCGCCTCGGCCATGTCCTGCGCCGCCCTCAGCAGCGCCTCGTCTCGATAGACCGAGCCCCGGTGGAAGGACTCGGGGCTGACGTTGATCACGCCGATGACGGCGACCGGCAGGCCGTGGCCCACCACCACCTCCGCCAGCTCCGCCCGCGGGGTCGCTTCGAGCGTTGGGGGGGTGGGGGGGGCCATTTCAGGGCCCCCGGCCCTAGGCGGTCGCCGGGGCTTCGGTAAAGGGCTGCGCGCGCAGGATCCGCGCGATCTCTTCGGAGTCGAGCGATTCGCGCTCGAGCAGCGCGCGGGCCAGCGCGTGCAGCTTTTCGATGTTCTCCTCGAGGATCTGCTTGGCGCGCCCCGCGCACTCCACCACGATGCGCTTGATCTCGCTGTCGATGGCCAGCGCGGTCTCCTCGCTGTAGTCCTTGGCCCGCGCCACCTCCCGGCCGAGGAAGATGTGCTCCTCGTTCTTGCCGAAGGTGAGCGGCCCCAGCCGGTCGGACATCCCCCACTCGCAGACCATCTTGCGCGCCATCTCGGTGGCCTTCTCGAGGTCGTCGCCGGCGCCGGTCGTCTGCTGCTGCAGGACGATTTCCTCGGCGGTCCGACCGCCGAGCAGGATCGTGATGCGGTTGATGAGGTAGTCGCGCGAGTAGTTGTACTTGTCGTCCATCGGCAGCTGCATGGTGAGACCCAGCGCCCGCCCGCGCGGGATGATCGTCACCTTGTGCAGGGGATCGGCGCCCGGCAGGAAGTCGGCGACGAGCGCGTGGCCCGCCTCGTGGTAGGCGATCGTGCGCTTCTCGGTGTCGCTGATGATCATGGAGCGCCGCTCGACGCCCATCAGGACCTTGTCCTTGGCGTTCTCGAAGTCGAGCATCTCGACCAGCTTCTTGTTCTGGCGCGCCGCCAGCAGCGCCGCCTCGTTGACGAGGTTGGCCAGGTCCGCGCCCGAGAAGCCCGGCGTGCCGCGCGCCAGCACCTTGAGGTCCACGTTGGGCGCCAGCGGGATGCGGCGGGCGTGCACGCGCAAGATTTCTTCCCGCCCCTTGACGTCCGGCCTGGGCACGACGACCTGTCGATCGAATCGTCCAGGCCTCAGCAGCGCCGGATCGAGAACATCCGGTCGGTTCGTGGCGGCGATGAGGATGACGCCCTCGTTCGTCTCGAACCCGTCCATCTCCACCAGGAGCTGGTTCAGCGTCTGCTCGCGCTCGTCGTGGCCGCCGCCCAGGCCGGCGCCCCGGTGGCGGCCCACGGCGTCGATCTCGTCCATGAAGATGATGCAGGGGGCGTGCTTCTTGCCCTGCTCGAACAGGTCGCGGACGCGGGAGGCCCCGACGCCCACGAACATCTCGACGAAATCGGAGCCCGAGATCGAGAAGAACGGGACGTTGGCCTCGCCGGCAATGGCCTTGGCCAGCAGGGTCTTGCCGGTGCCGGGCGGGCCCACCAGCAGCACGCCCTTGGGGATCTTGCCGCCGAGCTTCTGGAACTTCTGAGGATCCTTGAGAAAGTCGATGATTTCGCGGAGCTCTTCCTTGGCCTCGTCGACGCCCGCCACGTCCTGGAACGTGATCTTGTTCTGCTTCTCGGAGATGAGCCGGGCCCGGGCCTTCCCGAAGCTCAGCGCCTTGGCCCCACCCCCCTGCATCTGGCGCATGAAGAAGATCCACACGCCGATGAAGAGCAGCATGGGAAACCACTGCAGCACGATCGTGTACCAGGGGTTGCTGTCGGGCGGCTTCACCGCGATCCGCACGCCGCGCTCGCGCAACATCTTGATGAGGTCCGGGTAGTCGACGATGAACGTGCGCAGCGGCTGGCCGCCGTCCTTGAGCGTGTAGGTGACCAGGTTGCCACGGATCGTGACCGATTCGACGCGGCCCGCCTCGACCGCGCGCAGGAATTCCGAGAAGTTCGGCGATTCCTGACCACCCTGCTGCGAGGTGCTGAACACGGTGAAGAGCAGGATGACGATGAGGCCGATCACCATGAACAACGCGAGGTTCTTGTACACCTGATTCATGCGGGTCCGATTGTAGCACGGGGGTGGATTGACGCGGCGCACAACCGCGCCCGGCTCAGTCCCCTTCCAGGGCCGCCACGTGGGGCAGGTTGCGGTAGAGGCCCTCGTAGTCGAAGCCGTAGCCCACCACGAACAGGTTCGGGATGGTGAATCCCACGTAGTCGATGAGGACGTCCACCTTGCGCCGTTCCACCTTGTCGACCAGCACGCACACCCGAAGGCTCCGGGGATGGCGGGCCTCCAGCGTCCGCTTGAGATAGCTCAGCGTGAGCCCGGTGTCGACGATGTCCTCGACGATGACGACGTTGCGGCCCTCGATGGAGACACTGAGATCCGACACGATCCGCACCTGTCCCGACGACTTGACGCCGGCGTAGCTGGCGACGCCGATGAAGTCGGTCGTGAGGTCGATGGGGACCGCGCGGATGAGGTCGGCCATGAACAGGAACGCCCCCTGCAGGACCCCGACCAGGATCGGCCGCTCGCGCTCAAGGTCGCGGGCGAGGTCGACGCCGAGCTCCGCGATCCGCCCCCGCAACTCGGGTTCGGTGATCAGGATCCGGCCCGGGTGAGGCATCGCTCAGCGCGCGGTGACGAACGCTGGCAGCGAGCGCTCGTGACCGAGCCGTGCCGCCGCCTCCCGCGCCGCCTCCCGGGTGGCGAACGCGCCCACCTGGACCCGGTAGCGGACTGCGCCGGAGGTCTCGCCTTCCACCACCCGCGCCTCGTGTCCGGCGGCCGCAAGCGTGGCGCGCAGCGCCTCGGCCGGCGAGCGGAGGTTGTAGGCGCCGACCTGCACCGTGAACCCCGATCCGGTTGCGGGCGGCGGCAGCGCGGCGGGCGGCGCCACGGCGTCCGGCGAGGCGCCGCCCGCGGCGTCGCGCTTGGCCGCCTCGCTTCGCACACGCTCCGCCTGGGGCCGGGCGGCGGCGCGGGGGCGCGCCGCGGGTGGGGGCGGCGCGGTCAGCGGCGCTGTGAGCTCGTGATAAAAGGTCAGCGCCGGCAGCGGCTCGGCCTGCTGGGGACGGTCGGCGGGGCCGCGCCGCGCGCTCGCCGGCTCGGGCGCCGCCAGCGGTCGGGCGTCGCCGGCCAGCAGGGGCCAGTGGCGGCCGGTCCAGACGCCCGCGACGAACGTGACGGTCAGGACGCCGGCGATCCCCGCCAGGACCAGGATCGTCCCGGTCCGGCTGCCGCTGCCCTGCCGCCGGCGTCCCGGCGCCATCTACATCGTCTCCGGTGCGGTGACCCCGAGCAGGTCGAGGCCGCTGGCGAGGACGCGGCCGACCGCCGCGCACAGCGCAAGGCGGGCGAGCATGAGCCGGCGGTCGTCCTGGATCACGCGGTGGCCCTTGTAGTAGGGGTGGAACTCCCCCGCCAGCTCTTGCAGCCAGAAGGCGATACGGTGCGGCTCGAGCGCGCGCGCGGCGCCGCGCACGACCTCCGGGTAGTGCAGCAAGCGCTTGACGAGCGCCTGCTCGGCCGGCGCGGTCAGCGCCGTCAGGTCCACGGCCTCCCAGGCCGGGACGGCGATCCCCTGCTCGGCGGCCTGCCGGGCGATCGAGCGGATGCGCGCGTGCGCGTACTGCACGTAGTAGACGGGGTTGTCGCTCGACTGGCGAGTGGCGACCGCGAGGTCGAACTCGAGCGGGCTGTCGTGGCGCCGCGTCAGGAAGGTGAAGCGGGCGGCGTCGCGGCCGACCTCCTCCAGCAGTTCCTCCATCAGCACGAACTCGCCGCGGCGCTTGGACATGCGCACGGGCTGGCCGTCGCGCAGCAGGGTGACGAGCTGGACGAGGAGGATCTCGAAGGCCTCCGGCGGATGGCCGAGCGCCTGCATCGCCGCGCGAATGCGGCCCACGTAGCCGTGGTGGTCGGGCCCGAGCAGGTTGATGACCCGATCGGCGTGGGCGAACTTCACGTAGTGGTGGTACGCGACGTCGACCCCGAAGTAGGTCGCCTCGCCGCTGCCGCGGCGCAGCACGCGGTCCTTGTCGTCGGTGGCCTCCTCGCCGGCCGACGCCGAGCGGAACCACAGCGCGCCGTCCTGCTCGTAGGTGAGCCCGCGCGCGCCCAGCTCGTCGAGCATCCGGCCGGCGAGACCCGCGTCGCGCACGTCGTGCTGCTCGGAGGTCCACACGTCGAACTGCACGCCGTAGTCGGCCAGCACGCGGCGCTGGCCCTCCAGCATGCGGGCCACCGCCCACCGGCCGAGATGCTCGGTCGGCTGCCCGCCGGCGGCGCGGGCCAGGTGCGCCTCCAGATCGGCCGGCGTGGCCAGCTTGTGCTCGGTCACATACTCGGCCGCCAGGTCGGCGAGGTACTCGCCGGGATAGCCGCCGTCCGGCACCGCCGCCGCCTCGCCCAGGGCCTGCCGCACGCGCGCCTCGAACGAGCGGGCCAGGGCCAGGAACTGGTTGCCGGCGTCGTTGACGTAGAACTCCGTCGTCACCGTGGCGCCGCGGGCGCGCAGCAGGCGTGCGAGCGCGTCCCCCACGGCGGCGGCCCGGGCGTTGACGATCACGAGCGGCCCGGTCGGATTGGCGGACACGAACTCCAGGCGCACGCGCTGCCCGGCCAGCTCGCCGCCACGCCCGTAGCGGTCGCCGGCGGCGAGAATCTCCCGCAGCGACGCGGCGCACCACGCCGGCGAGAGGAACACGTTGACGAAGCCCGGCCCGGCGATCTCCAGGCGCTCGACCTCGGGCAGCGCGGGGAAGTGCCGGACGATCGCCTCGGCGATCTGACGCGGCGGGCGCCGGGCCGCGCGGGCCAGGGTCATCGCCGCATTCGTGGCGTAGTCGCCGTGCTCACCCTGCCGGGGCACCTCCCACGCGCAATCCGGCGCGGCCGGCAACCCGGCGGCGGCGAGGGCCGTCTGCACCCCGTGCGTCAGTCGTTCGATCAGGCTCATCGGACACAGCACGCCGCTCGGCGGCGGCGGTTGCGGCTCATGATACGGCGGTGGTGCAACGCCGGACGCAAGAAAAACCCACGGCGTCGGCCGTTTCGCTCTCGTGCCCGACGGAGCTGCCGGCGACGGGGTGATCCGGCGGCCGGGGGCGTGACGATCCCCGAGTCCATCGTCCCGGCCTTTCTCACACGGTCAGCTCTATCCGGCGTTGACACCGACGCTGATCAGCAGAGCGTGGAGCACGACAAGCGCGGCGACGACGATGGTGGCGGCGCGCCCGACGATTCGGACGCTGCGCTCGACGTCCGCTGCCCCGGGCAGCGGTCCCTGCCCCAAGCTGTAGCTGTTCGCCTTCGTGAGGGTGACACCGAGGGCGCCGGCCATCGCGGACATCGTCCAGCCGGCGTTGGGGCTGGCCGTGCGCGCGTGGTCGCGACGCATCGCCGACCACGCGGCGCGGGCGCGCCCGCCGGCGGCGACGACGAGCGCGAGCGCGGCGAGGCGCGCCGGCAGGAGGTTGGCCACGTCGTCGAGGCGCGCGGCGAGCTTGCCGAAGTGCTCGAGCGCGCCGTCGCGATAGCCGAGCATCGTGTCGGCCGTGTTCAGCGCGCGGTACGCGAGCGCGCCCGGCACGCCGAGGACGAGGAAGAAGACGATCGGCGCCACGATCGCGTCGGTGAGGTTCTCGGCCACCGACTCGACCGCCCCCGAGGCGATCTCTCCCGCACCGAGTCCCGCCGTCGGTCGGCTCACGAGGTGAAGAGCCAGGCGGGCGCGGGCCTCGTCCAGCGCGTCGCCGCCGAGCGCGGCGGCCACCGACCGGGCCGCGGTCGCCAGGCCCCGCGGCGAGATCGTCGTCTTCACCGCCACGGCCTCGACGACGAGGCCGGCCGGGCCGAGCGCCGTCGCGAGCCCGGTCACGAGCGCGCCGGCCGCGGCGGCCAGCGCCGTCACCGCGAGCGTCAGGGCGCCGCCGCTGACCAGCAGCAGCCGGGTGGGGCCACGGCAGAGCCCGCGGCGGCCGGCGGCCAGCCCCCGACCCATCCAGGCCACCGGATGCAGCCGGTTAGGGGGGTCGCCGAGGAGCAGGTCGAGGGTGACCGCG
>DASTOJ010000160.1:0-11246 GCA_035762565.1 Candidatus Methylomirabilota bacterium
GGGCCGGGCGACGAGGTGGTGACCGTCGCCCACACCTTCACGGCCTCGGCCGAGGCGGTCGCCCACGCCGGCGCCCGGCCCCGGTTCGTCGACGTCGACGAGGCCACCGGGGGCATGGACCCCAAGGCCCTGGCCGGCGCCATGGAGGGCGCGGCCGCGGTGCTGCCCGTCCACCTGTATGGGCTGCCGGTCGACATGCCCGCGATCCTGGCCGTGGCCGCCGAGGCGGGCCTGCCCGTGGTCGAGGACGCCGCCCAGGCCCATGGGGCGACCATGACCCTGGCCGGCGGCGAGGTCCGGCGGGCCGGGTCGGTGGGGCGGCTGGCCGCGTTCAGCTTCTACCCCGGCAAGAACCTTGGCGCCTTCGGCGACGCCGGCGCGGTCACGACCGACGACGACGAGCTGGCCGACCGGGTCGCCCGGCTCCGCGACCACGGCCGGACCTCCAAGTACGAGCACGCCGAGGTCGGCTGGGGCGAGCGCCTCGACGCCCTCCAGGCGGCCGTGCTCCGGGTCAAGCTGGGGCGCCTGGAGGCCGGCAACGCCGCCCGCGAGCGGCTGGCCGGCCGCTACGACGAGGCCCTGGCCGGGGTCGGCGACCTGGTGCCGCCGGCCCGGGTCGAGGGCCGCACCAGCGCCCGCCACCTCCACGTCCTCCGGACCCGCCACCGCGACGAGCTGCTCGCAGCCTGCCACGCCGCCGGGGTCGGGGCCGGCAGCCATTACCCCGTCCCCCTGCACCTGCAGCCAGCCTGGCGCCACCTCGGCCACGCCCGCGGCGACCTGCCCGTCACCGAAGCATGGGCCGCCGAGTGCCTCTCGCTCCCCCTCTACCCCGAGCTGACCGACGCCCAGCAGGACCACGTGATCGAGGTCGTCCGCGGGTTCTTCGGCGCCCGCTGAGGCCCGGCGCCTAGTACACCTGGGCGGTTCCAGAACGGCTACTGCCTGGTCATGGCGATGCGGGTGAGGTGCTCGGGGTCGATGAGGTGGTCGTGGCCGTCCAGGCCGGCCTCCAGCCGCACCCAGTTGATCCTGCCGTTGAACCTGCTGTCTGGTGCGCGGTAGTCGTCGGAGACGGTGGTGCCGGTCTCGCAGCCCACGTCGGTCGTCTCGTCAAAGGAGTAGGTGTAGGCCTCGGTGCTGTCGACGCGACCGTCGCCGGCTGGTTGGCCGTCCAGGTGCAGGGTGAGGTTGCCGCCCTTGCCCAGGCCGCCGCCGTCGTAGGAGAACTCGGCTCGCACCTGGTGGGTGCCGGCCGGCAGCGGAGCGGTCCCGGCGATGGTGAACCGCTGGAGGCTGAGGAGGTTGTAGCAGTAGGTGAGCACGCCATGCTTGGTGTAGAGGCTCCAGCCGCCGAGGGCGCCGCCCTGGGCGACGATCACCCCCTCGGCGCCGCCGTCGGGCACGACCACCTCGGCGGTGACCGAGTACGACTTGTTCTTGAGGTTCAGCACGGCGTTCTCGCTGAGCCGCCGCATGGCGGGGTACAGCATCTGGAAGGTCCCGGTGATCAGTTCCGGCCGTCCGGCGACCTTGGGGTCGAACCGCTCGGCCCGGCGGTCGTCCAGCGGCAGCACCTGGTACCTGGCCGCCTCGATCAGGAACAGCCGCTGCAGCTCGTGCAGCTTGTCGGGCAGCTCCTTGGCGAGGTCGTGGGCCTGGGTCCAGTCGGTGGCGCCGTCGTACAGCTCCCACACGTCGTCGTCGAAGCCTTGCTCCATCGGGGGTGCCGGAGCCAGCTCGGGGCGGCGATGCAGGGTCACCGCCGACCAGCCTTTGTGGTAGATGCCGCGGTTGCCGACCATCTCGAAGTACTGGGTCTGGTGCTGCTCGGGCGCGCGGGCGTCGTCGAAGGAGTAGACCATGCTGGTGCCGTGCAGTGGCTCCTGGGCCACGCCGTGCACGACCGTCGGCTCGGGCAGCCCGGCCGCCGCCAGCACGGTCGGGGCCACGTCGATCACGTGGTGGAACTGGTGGCGCAGCTCGCCCTTGGCCTGGATGCCGCCCGGCCAGTGGACGATGGTGGCGTTGCGGGTGCCGCCCCAGTGCGAGGCCACCTGTTTGGTCCACTGATACGGGGTGTTCAGGGCATGGCCCCAGCCGGCGGCGTAGGCGTTGTAGCAGCCCGGCCCGCCCAGCTCGTCCAGCTTGGCGGCGAGGAACTCGGGCGTCTCCAGCTCAGGGCGCAGGTTGATGGTGGTGACGTACTCGTTGAAGGTGCCGTTGATCGTGCCCTCGGGGGAGGCGCCGTTGTCGCCGATGATGTAGTAGACCAGCGTGTCGTCGAGCATCCCGAGCTGCTCGATGGCCTCGATGAGCCGCCCGACGTGGTGGTCGGCATACGACAGGAAGCCGGCGTAGACCTCCATCTGGCGGGTCAGGAACGGGATGAGTTCCTGGGGCATGGCATCCCAGGCCGGGATCTCCTGGTGGCGTCTGGTCAGCTCGCAGTCCTGGGGGACCACGCCCAGGTCCTTTTGGCGGGCAAAGGTCTCCTCCCGCAGCCGGTCCCAGCCCTGGTCGAACTCGCCGGTGTACCGGTCGGCCCACTCCTTGGGCACGTGGTGGGGGGCGTGGGTGGCGCCGGGGGCGAAGTAGACGAAGAACGGCTTGTCGCCCATGAGCGCCTGCTGGGACTGGATCCACCCGATGGCCCGGTCGGTCAGGTCCTCCATCAGGTGGTAGCCCTCCTCGGGGGTGCGGTCGGGCTGGACCGGAACGGTGTTCTCGTAGAGCACCGGGTACCACTGGTTGGTCTCGCCGCCGATGAACCCGTAGAAGTGCTCCATGCCGTTGCCGGGGCTGGGCCAGCGGTCGAACGGCCCTTGGGGGCTGGTCTCCCATAGTGGCACCTCGTGGCACTTACCGAACTGGGCGGTCGAGTAGCCGTTCAGCCGCAGGGTCTCGGCCAGCGGGGCGCAGGTGTTGGGCCGGACCGAGCTGTAGCCGGGCGCCGAGGTGGCGATCTCGGGGATGCCGCCCATCCCGACGGTGTGGTGGTTGCGGCCCGACAGCAGCGCCGCTCGGGTCGGTGAGCACAGCGCGGTGGTGTGGAACCGGGTGTACCTGAGCCCGCCCGCGGCCAGCCGCTCGGCGGTCGGCATCCGGCAGGGACCGCCGAAGGCGCTGGAGGCGCCGAAGCCGACGTCGTCCAGCAGTATCACCAGCACGTTGGGGGCGCCTGCGGGCGGCCGCAGCGGCTCGATCGGCGGGAAGGCCGTGTCGGGGTCGCTGACCTGGTAGGTGACCAGTCCCGGATGGGCCCGGTCGGGAATCGGCAGGACCTCGCGTCCAACCGGACCATGCTGGCTCATGGGGCTTCCTCCTTCTCGTGGGCGGTCTCGTCACCTCGTTCGGCTCAGGTGTCGAGGTCGGCGATCCAGCGCAGCGCCCGCAGGCCGGGCAGGAAGCAGTATTCGCCGCCGCGGTTGACCACGAACCGGGGCAGCTCCTGCAGGCGCCGGCGGATCGGCCGTTGCGGGATGGTGAAGCGGCCGCTGCCGTCGTGTGGCCCCGCCAGCGGGTCCTGCTCGCCACGGGCGCCGAAGAACAGGCCGTCGTTGACCCACTGGGTCTTGACGAACTCGAACTGGCGCCCCAGGTGCGCCCCGACGAAGGCGAACATGATGCCGCGGTCGGCGCCGTCGTCCTCCAGGACACCCGCCGGGAGCATCGGGCCGTAGCTGGTGCCGCGCCGGATCATGCGGTGCAGGCGGACCTCGCCGATGATGGCCGAGTCGCGCGGGTTCATCCGCCTGGCGTGGGCGCCGAGCGGGCACTTCAGACCCCGAGGGTCGCCGGCGGCGTAGAGGAAGGCGTTGTTGCGCGCTGGGTCGGCGCCCAGCTCGGGGTCGTCGCGCTCGGGGGCCAGGGCCAGCGGCGCGCCGCTGGGCCAGCGCCCGACGAACTTGGCGGCCAGCAGCTCCTCCTCGGCCCGGCTCGCGGCCCGGTCGCGCAGGTACTGCCGGAAGACGGCCACCCGGGTGTGCAGCTTGCGGAACACGACGTAGGTGCCGTTGCGGCCGAGCACCTCGGGCTGCGGCATCGCGGGCAGGGCGTCGGTCTCATCGGGGTAGCCCAGGACGAACTCGCCCGCCTTGAGGGGCGCCTCGTGGGGGTTGGTGCCGGGGATGCCGCTGCCCTGGATGGCCGGGTGGCTGATGCCGTCCCGGAAGCCGAACGAGGTCCGCGCATTGGGCAGCGAGTAGACGTCCTGGCGCCAGATCGGCGCCACGCCGGGCAGCTCGCGCAGGGCGTCGCGCGCGCGGGTAAGGACCGCCTCCAGCCGGCGCGTGTCGGGCGACAACGCGGCCAGCACCAGGTGGACCTCCGGCGACCCCAGCGGCGGTTCCCAGTGGTTGGGGGCGCTCTCGCCAATGTCGCCCAGGGTGGCCGCGCGTGCAGCCATGCCCTGCTGGAACTCGGGCGGGAAGCTGGCCAGGGAGGCCGGCGGCACACCGAGGACTTTGAGGCCCTGGAAGCTGAGCGAGGCGTTGATCCAGGCCTGCCTGCCGGGGTCGGCCGGGTCGGCGGCGGAGGCGAGCACCGGGAGCAGCCGCCGCAGCAGCTCCCGGCCGGCATCCCGGTCGTCGATGCGCAGCAGGATGTAGGCGCCGGCATACGGCGTGGGCCGGGCACGCAGCGCCCCGGCCTGGATGTCGGTCAGCTCCAGGGTGACGTCCGCGTCCGCGGTCATGACGCCTCCCGGGGTCCAGGGGCCGGTGGCGGAGGGTTGGGTGGTGCCAGGTACGGGAAGGCCCGGGTAGCAGGGGCCGTCGCCCGGTCCACGCCGTCGCCGATCTGGGGGCCGCCGCCGGCGTTGACCAGCAGCGTGTACAGGGTGTCCATCACGTCGTCGTTGGGCGATCGGCCGCCGCAGGTCGCGTGCGCGCGGCCTCCGAGCATGGCCCGTTCGATCTCCAGGAAGCTGTCGGTGGCGTACGGCTTGGAGACGTCCACCACCAGGTGATCGGCCAGCACCAGCTCGGTCAGCGGATGCGTGCCCTGCTCGTCGAGCGGCCAGTCCGTCTGCCCGTCGAGGCGGTCGAACACGGCCAGGTTGGCGTTCAGCCGAGCCCGGTAGGCCCCCTGGTAGTCCTTCCCGAGGTGGAAGGCGTCCTCCAGGCCGTACAGGTCACGCAGCTCCAGATCGCGGTTGACGGGGTCGAAGTCCTTCCATGCCAGGATGACGTTCTTGACCTCCGGGCGGCCGACCCGCTCCAGCCGGATCGGCAGCTTGCCGGCGACCACCGTCTCGGCGACCACCGCGAACAGCGGCCCACCGGCCCGGAGCAACGGCGCGCAGTCGGCCTCGACGACGATGCTCAGGACGTTGAAGCCGGCCAGGCTGTTGCTCCCGACCTCCTTGAACGCCAGCCGCCCAGTCCGGACCGTCACCTGGAGCGCCGGCAGGTCCAGGAAGAAGGGGTCCGATCGCAGCCCGGCGAAGACGCGCACGCCGTCGGCGCCCGCGCCCTGTTGGTCGTGGACTCGGAAGGCGAGCGGCTCCCCGCCCGGCGGGGTGCAGCGGCCCTGCTGCACCGGCGCGGCACCTTCGTCGCCCGGGTGCGGGACGTCGAAGGTGCAGTCGAAGACGAACTCCTCGGCGCCGACGGTGAAGGCCGCCGCCGGCCCGACTCCGGCGACGGTGACCGGCCGCAGGCGCAAGCGGCAGCCGATCGCGTCCGAGAAGCACGCCGACGGGCCGGCGCGCGGCAGCACCGTCATGATCAGGACCAGGTGTCCAGGCCGCTCGGGGCTGGGAAAGGCGTACAGGTCACAGATGTCGCCGGCGGGCCCGGCGATGGCCCGTGGCCCGGAGAAATGATCCGACACGACGCTAACCTCCCTGGCGCGAGCCCGCGGGGCGGGGCGCGCGGCGGCACGCCGAGGGCCGCCGCCGCGCGCCGGCCACCGTCCGGTTCAGTCGGCCGCCCGCTCCAGCAACGGCGCCAGGGCCGGCTGCTGCAGCGCCTGGGGGGCCGCTGGGTCGTCGAGCACCTGCTGGAACGCCTGCTCCACCCGCTGCGCCTTCCTGATCTCCGACATCGTCAGATCGGCGAGCGCATTCCAGTAGGTGGTCGCTTGGACCTGGGCCGCCTGCAGGATCTGCTTGAGCTGGGCGGAGCCCGCCGTCACGGCCTGCTCGAGCTCGGCGCTGCTCCGCTCCCCAGGCCTCCCGGTCCCGCCCACCGCCGCAGCGAGTTGTTCGGCCTCGACGGTGTGCTGCATCCAGTCGATCCAGCGTTCGACGCCGATGTTCGAGACCGCGTCGTCGACGTACGGATCCCAGTCGGTGTCGAAGCTGGTGATGAGCATGAGCCGCCGGCCGTTGTCGAAGATCACGTGCTTCCAGTCGCGGAGGCCGACCTCCAGGTGGCTTTCCGGGCTGGCGGCGTGGAGTGCATCGGCGTGTCGCTGGCACGCCGCGCGCAACTCATCCTCGTGGCCCGGCTGGACCCCAAAGAACACGGTCAGCTCAGAGACCACCCCGTCGCCGATCCCCTTCCCCGACTTGACAGTGATCGGTGTGTCCGTCATGGCTTCCTCCTTCATCGATCGCTTCACGCCCCAGGAACGGGCCGATCGCTCGTCAGTCACTCGAGCGCGATCAGGGCCACCAGGAAGAGCGCGAACGCCGCCCAGGTGGTCGCGAGTTGGATCCAGTTGATCGTGAAGTAGCGCTGCCGTCCCGCCTCCCAGTCCGCTGGCAGCGCCTCGGGGTCCCAGGCCAGCATCACGTTGTAGTGCGGTGTCTTCCACACGTTGGAGACGACAAGGATCCCGACGACCCAGACGCCCAGGCCGATCGCGGTGAGCACGAACGAGGTGGAGCCGGGATCGTCCCACAGCAGCACGAGCGCGACGATCGACGCGATGGTCGTCACGCCCGACCAGGCGTAGTTGAACACCTTGCCCAAGCCGTGGCCCGCGTATCGAAGGAACGTTTCCATGAAGGTCCGGAACTCGGGGCCGGTCATCGCTGCCTGCATGGGGCGCAGGATCGTGCACAGCCCCCCCAAGAAGCCTGCCGCGAGCCCCGAGGAGAAGACAGACACTGCGAGTGCCCATTCCTCTTCCGTCATGACAATCCTCCTTCCTCTTCGTGATCGGCGAACGCCTCCGCGTCGGCCGTCGACCGGCGGGCGTGCTTCACGGCCCACGTGAGCGCGTGATCCGCGACCTCCTCCCACCCCGGGGCGCCGGGGAAGTGCGGGCGACCGGGGAACTCCACGAACTCCGTGATCGGGCTCGCATCGTCGGACACCTCCTCGTCGTGGCGAAGGAGCTTGGGTGGCATGACGTGGTCCTCGCCGAACCCAATGAACAGCAACGGCGCGCGCCGTTCGCGGTGGACCTCGGGCGTCGAGCGCGCATCACGCCGGAACTTCGCGAACGCGTGGTCCCTGAGGACCCCTGCTGGGGCGGGGACCGCATAGCGTGCGTGCAGTGCGTCCGACTCCTCGCGGCTCAGCGTGTTGGCGAACGCGTAGTGGAACTCCTTCGGCGTGAGCGCCAGGGGCTCGCCTTGCATGGACGGGCTGAGGGCGGGCGACGCCACCTTGATGGTCGTGAGCGGGATGTCACGGACCCGCTCGACCCTGACCGAAGCCACACCGACGCCGGCGATGCCGAGGCCACGATCGAGCAGTATCTGCGTGAACGTTCCGCCGAGCGAGTGGCCGATGATGATCGGCGGACGCTCGAGCTCGAGGACGATCGATTCATAGCGGTCGACGATCTGCTCGGCGGTGAGCGGCGCCATCCGCGTGGGATCGGCGTTCACCGCCTCGACCTCGGACTCCATGCCGGGCCAGTTCGGCGCCAGCACGCGGTAGCCGAAGCTCTCGTAGCGCTCGCTCCAGTGCTCCCAGCTGCGCGCGGTCAGCCAGAGGCCGTGGATCAGGACGATGGTGTCGGGAGCACTCATGCCGAGGCCCATCCGTGCATGCACCGGCTCCTTCCGCTCGGTATCGCAAGCCGATAGGTACGCGTTCGCGGAGGACCCTCGCATCGGCGAGATCGCCGATTGCCGTAGAAGGCGAGCGTGCGGACGCCGTATGCTTCGGTGATGCTCCTGGGTCGCGACGCCGAGCGCGCACGCATCGGCGCGCTCCTCGAGGCGGCGCAGGCCTCGAGGAGCGGCGCGCTCGTGATCCGAGGGGAGCCGGGGATCGGGAAGACCGCCCTGCTCGAGGACGCCCTCGCGCAGGCCGGCAACATGCACGTGCTGAGGGCGCGCGGCGTGGAGTCCGAATCCGATCTTCCGTTCGCCGGGCTCCACCAGCTCACACGGCCCGCCCTGCACCTGATCGATCACCTTCCGTCCCCGCAGGCAGACGGCCTTCGCGGCGCGTTGGGCCTTGCCGATCGGGCAGGCGAAGACCGATTCCTGATCTCGGTCGCCTGCCTCACGCTCCTCTCGGAGCTTGCCGAGAGCCGCCCGGTGCTCTGCCTGGTCGACGACTTGCACTGGCTCGACGCGCCCTCGGCCGATGCGCTCCTCTTCGTCGCCCGCAGGCTCGGAGCGGAAGGGATCGCGATGCTCTTCGCCGCGCGCGAGACCGACGACGTCCACTTCGAAGCACCCGGTCTTCCGGTCGTCGAGCTCGGACCTCTGGACGCCCGCTCCGCGGCGGCACTGCTCACCCGTCATGCGAGCGGTGCAGTGGCTCCTCCCGTCCAAGACGCACTCGTCGAGCAGTCGCGTGGGAACGCGCTTGCCCTGGTCGAGCTCCCGCTGAGCCTGTCCCAGGCGCAGCTCACCGGCGAGGACCCGTTGCCGGACACCCTCCCGTTGACGCGAGATGTACAGCGGCTGTTCCTCGAGCGGATCGACCGGCTTCCCGAGCCGACACGGCTCCTTCTGCTGGTCATCGCCGCCGACGACAGCGGGCAGTTGTCGACGATCATGCACGCCGCCGGCACGCTCGGAGTCTCGGAAGACGCGCTGGGGCCGGCCGAGCTGGCCGGCGTGGTCTCCGTACGCGACTCGACGTTGGAGCTCCGGCACCCGCTCGTCCGCTCCGCCGTGTACCGGCGGACCCCGTCGGCCGAGCGGCGGGCGGTTCACCTCGCCTTGGCCGAGGCCCTCGACGGCGAGCTCGAGCAGGATCAGCGCGCCTGGCATCGCGCCGCTGCTGCCTCCGGCCCCGATCCCATGATCGCGGATGAGCTCGCCGGGGCCGCCGAACGAGCGCGTCGCCGAAGTGGGCACGCGGCCGCAGCCACCGCCTTCGAGCGAGCCGCACGGCTGAGCGTCGAGGGGAGGTCCAAAGGCGAGCGGCTGGTGGAAGCGGCCACCGCTGCGTGGGACGCGGGCCAGCCGGATCGCGCGCTCGTGCTCATCGAGGAGGCCGATCCGCTCGTCACCGACCCACGAACCCGCGCTCAACTCGAGCACGTCCGGGGTGAGATCCAGTTCCGCTGTCGCGGACTGCTCGATGCCTTCGACACCCTCGCCGACGGAAGCTCCATCGCCGCCCCGCTGGACCTGCGCAAGGCGCTGGAGATGCTGTTCGACGCGGCGAACGCGGCCGCGGCCGCCGGCGACTACCAACGTGTCGCGGAAGCCGGACGACGCGCAGCTGCCTTGCCCTCGACCGGGGACGAGGTGGACAGGGTCCTCGTGGGACTGCTCATCGGCGTCGGGAGCCTGCAACGAGGCGAGAGCGCGCACGAGCTGTCTCGTGTCCTGGATGCGATCGCACGGGGCGACGAGTT
The DNA here is from genome assembly GCA_035762565.1 of Candidatus Methylomirabilota bacterium. GTDB lineage: Bacteria > Methylomirabilota > Methylomirabilia > Rokubacteriales > CSP1-6 > AR5. The sequence continues at coordinate 9,727 of DASTOJ010000160.1, forward strand.
CGTCGAGCCACGGTGGCTCATCTGGGCATCCGGAGGCGCGCAGTTCGTCGGCGATCGGGCCCTCGCGGCGGAACTGCTCCGCCGCGCGATCTCGCTCGCAAGAGCATCCGGCAAACGAGAGCGACTCGCCTCGGCCCTCGTGTCGTTCGTCCTCGATGGACTGATCCAGGGGCGGCACTCGGTCCTCGGGGAGGCGTCGGAAGGACTCGCACTGACCCGAGAAGCGGGTCTGGAGAACCTCACGACTGTGTTCCTCGCGACGCATGCATGGTTCGCCGCCGTCCGTGGCCAGAGCGAGGAGTGCCACGCGTACGCCACGGAGGCGAGCGAGCGGGCGCGCGAGAGCGGCGCGGGACTCGGCGCTGCGATCTCGGCCTGGGCGCTCTCGATCCTCGACCTGACGGGCGGTCGGCCGAGGGATGCGGCCGCCCGCCTCGAGGCCCTGCTTGCTGCGCCGCCGGGCGCCGGACACCCCTACATCGCCCTGTTGTCCAGGCCCGACCTCGTGGAGGCGTGCGCCCGGACGGGCGAGCGGGAACGCGCGGAGACCGCACTCGCCGCACTCGAGGGATTCGCGGAGCCGGAAGGACCCGGCTGGGCACGTGCGCTCGCCGCACGCTGTCGCGCCCTCCTGGCACAGGGAGAGGAGGCCGAGCGCGAGTTCCAGCGCGCGCTCGACCTGCACGCCGAGGGAGATCGCGCCTTCGACTGGGCACGGACCGCGCTCCTCTACGGAGAGTTCCTCCGGCGCGAGCGTCGACGAATCGACGCGCGAGCGCACCTTCGCGAAGCCCTCGAGGTCTTCGAGCAGCTCGGCGCAGCAGCCTGGGCTCACCGAGCGCGCAGGGAACTTCGCGCCTCAGGCCAAACCGCCCGCAAGCGCGACGTCAGTACGATCGACGAGCTCACACCACAAGAGCTGCAGATCGCCCGCTTCGTGGCCGAAGGCCTCTCGAACAAGGAGGTCGCAGCGCAACTCTTCCTCTCGCCGCGCACGATCGACCACCACCTCCGACGCGTCTTCGCGAAGTTGGGCATCACCTCGCGCGGGCAGCTCGCGCGGTTGCCGCTCGGCGATGCGGCTGCCGCGGACGAGCCGGCCGCCGTGACACGCACGTGAGGCGACGGCCTGGCACCGCCGCGCTGGCGATCTCGCCGATGCGAGCCCGTCCCCGCGGCCCTAAGAGGTCGTTTCGCTCCCTTTCAGTACAAGGTCCGTTCTGATTCGAGCGTGCCGTGGGAAGAGGACTTGGTTTGCGCTGAGACCGGTCCTGCCTGGTTGGTCTGACGCATCTGGCGACTCCGGCTGCCATGGCAGGTCCTGATCGACCGGTCTGGCGGCGCAGTGGTCGTGGTGGCTGTCGCGGATACGGCCGATCCTTGCATCGACGAAGGCGCATGGCGTCGGGAGGATGGGCGTGGACCGAGCGCAGTTCTGGGTGATGGTGGATGCCGCCAGGACGGCGAGCAGGGACCACGTCTCCCGGCGGTTGGAGCTGGCGGCAGCCCGGCGTGGCGAC
>DASTOJ010000161.1:0-37640 GCA_035762565.1 Candidatus Methylomirabilota bacterium
GGTGATGCCCGGCCTGATGGCGCCCAGCGCCTCCTCCATGCCCGCGTACAGGGCGTCGAAGACGACCTGCTGGCGGCCGGAGGGCTCGCCCATGACAGCCATGCGCGCGACGTTGGAGCGGTATCCCTTCGCGGCGCAGCCGAGGTCGAAGCGCACGAGATCCCCACGGCGGAGAGCCCGCTCGGTCGGCCACGGTGCCGGCACCGCCGAGCCGGCCGCGAAAGCGACCACGGTGCGGTACGGGACGGCGCCCCGGCGCGTCGCCTCGTGCTCGAACGCGGTGGCGGCCTCGCGCTCGGTCACGCCGGGCTGGAGCAGTCCGAGGACGGCGTCGAGGCTTTCCTCCGTGAGGCGCAGCGCCTGGTGCAGGCAGTCGATCTCGTACGGGCCCTTGACGAGCCGCGCCGTGGCAAACGCCCCGGAGGCCGACACGAGCGCGTACCCGGCCAGCCGCCGGCCGAGTGCCGCCACCCGGGCGGCCGGCAACGCGGCGTCGTCGAGCCCGACCCTCCCTGTGCCCAGCCCGAGCGCGGCCAGCGCCGTGGCCAGCGCATCCTCCGCGCTGGCCGCGGGTCCGCCGGCCAGCGCGCGGAGCCGGCGCGCAGCCTCGCCGCCGGCCGGAGCGTCGGCGTAGTGGAACCGGCCGTGGCAGACGACGTGATCGGCCTGCGCGTCACGTTCCACGACCGCCAGCGCGTCGATCGTCGGCACCACGAGCGCCGTGCCGCCGCGGGTGACCACGGCGTAGATCTCGGTGGCCGGCTGCACGGCGCGGGCGAGGCTCCAGAAGCCCGTGACGTACGCTACGTTCGCGGCGGTGGAGGCCACCAGCGCGTCGAGGCCCTCGCTCTCGAGTGCCGCGGTCAGCCGCTCGGCCTGGTGCGGATACATCCCGCTAGATCGTGAGCAAGGCGCCGGTGACGTGGCCCGCCGACTCGCCGGCCAGGTAGGCGATGCCGTCGGCGACCGCCTCGACCGGCGTCCAGGTCCGGGGGTCGACGTCGGGCATGGCGGCCCGGTTGGCCGGCGTGTCCATGGTGCTCGGCAGCACCGCGTTGACCGTCACCCCGCGCCCGCGCAGCTCCTGGGCCAGGGCCAGCACGAACGCGATGACCCCTGCCTTGGCGACGGTGTAGGCGATGAAGCCGCCCGCCGGCGGCAGGACGGCCCGCGAGGCGACGGCCACGATGCGTCCGGAGCCGGCCGCCAGCATGGCGGGCGCGACCGCGCGGCTGGCGACGTAGGTGGTGGTGAGGTTGACGGTGAGCTGCGCGTCCCACGCGGCGCGGTCGGTGTCGACCAGCCCCCCCATGGCGAAGCCGCCAACGGCGGTGACGAGCACGTCGATCCGGCCGTGGCGCTCGAGCGTCCGCGCCACCAGGGCGGCCATGGCCGCGTCGTCGGCGACGTCGCAGTGCTCCAGCACCAGGCGGGCGCGGCCGGCGGGGTCCACCATGGCCTCCAGCCGCTCGCGCTCGCGCTCGACGATCCAGGGCACGCACACGACGGCGCCGTCGGCCAGGAAGCGGCGGGTGACGGCGGTGCCGAGCGCGCCGCTGCCGCCGGTCACGAGCGCGACGCGGGGCATGCGCCTAGTCGGCTGCGGCCGGGGTCATCATGATGGCCGAGCGCTGGATCTCGTCGTAGCGGACCTTGGTCACGTCGAAGTCGTCGAGGTTGTCGCGCAGCTTCCTGAAGGTCTGCTCGAACGACGGCAGCGTCTTGCGGGCGCGCGTCAGCGGCGTGGTCCGGGCCAGCAGGTAGTTCTTCACGTACGGATGGTTGATGCCGCGCTTCTTCACCCTGGCCACCACCTGGCCCAGCGTCTCGTCGGCCGCCCGCACCAGCTCGGCGCGCTCGGTGCGCTCCTCCAGGCCCTTCCGGAGGGTGCCCTTGAGGAACTTGTCCACCCGGCGCAGGATCGGCGCGAACGCCCCGCCGGCGAAGCGCTTGTTCTGCTCGTAGAGCAGGCCGAGGGTGACGAAGTGGGCGGACTCGAACTGGAACGCCCACGCCTCCTCGGTCGACGACGGCTCCTGCTCGACGAGCGCCCGGTACATCCGGATCACCTCGAGCGACTTCTCCTTGAGGTTGTGCGCCTTCTCGGTGTTGAGCGGCAGCACCTGGAACGCCACCTCCGGCTCCGCCACCAGGATCGCGGGCACGTACTCGGCCTTGAGCTTGTCGAGCGCCGTCCGCCGGTGGTTGCCGTTGGGCGTCCAGTACACGCCGGGCCTCGGGGAGACCGCCAGGATCGGATCGACGAACCGGTCGATCTTCCGGACGGCCTCCGTGAGCCGCTTCACGTGGGTCGGGGAGACGTCGCGCTGGTAGGGGCTCGCCTCCACCCTGGCCCGCGGCAGCAGGCAGAAGAGCTGCCAGTGCTCGCCGACGGGCTCCTGGTAGGCGGCCAGCACATGGCCGCCGTCGCGCTCGACCTGCTCGGCCAGCGCCCGCGCCGCCTTCGACGGCTCCTGCTCCGGATAGACGGTGTAGTCCGCCATGGCGCGTCCAAGAATACGCCAGACCGCGCGACCACGGCGGGTGAACGAGGAGCGTCCCGCCTACGCCCGGGCGCGCCAAGCGCCCGAACCGCCGCCTGGGCCGGCCGGGCTGCGCAGCAGGTAACGCAGTGAGCTCAGGCGGATGGTGAGCCTCGGTGTATTCGCCGGCGTCAGCACGAACCGCTTCGTCGTGAACTACTTGCTGAACCGGATGACGCCAGCTGCAATGATGCAGGCGAAGGTCAAGAAAATGGCCCAACGTGCGCGCACCATATACTTCTGGCCCTGCTCGGTGAAGTTGTTGGCGCTCGAGAAACTGAACAGGACAAGCCAAAAGCGGTCTTGGCCCTGGGGCGAGAGATGACGGAACGACGTCCACGCCCAGTATTGGGCAACGAGGAAGGACACCAACGCCACCGTGCTTAAGAAGTTGCGAAGGCTCAACGGCAGCCGCACCGGCCAGGTCGAGACGGCACCTCAGCATGATAACGCTCGGGCGGTACCGCCACGCAATCGAGTCTCGATGCGCTGTCCAGGCCTTCATCACGGGAGGGTCCGGATTCGACAGATGCCGCCCCGATGCGGGCGGCGGCGGGCGCGTGCTACCCTGACCGGCCAGGTGCTACCGGCGGCGGGTCACGGTGCCCTGGAACTCGATGGTCATGGGGTTCTTGGTGTTGCGGGCCCTTCGCGACATGTCGGGGCCCCCCACTCCAATATCGGAGCAGGTCGCGGGCGCTGCCGTAGATGCCGGCCGGCAGGAAGATGATGAAGAGGATCAGCAGCAGGCCGTAGATGGTCTCCGCCATGCCGATGAACTTCACGCCGAACAGCACGCGCAGGTACTCGGACAGGGCGATCGTCAGCGCGGTGCCGACGCTGGGGCCGAGCATCGTGTACATGCCGCCCAGGACCACCGCGAACACGATCCGCAGCGACACGCCGATGCCGGCCAGGGTGTCGGGATTCACGTAGGAGATGTACTGCGCGTAGGCGACGCCGCCGATCGCCGTCAGCGCCGCCGACAGCACCGTGATGCCGACCTTGAAGCGAGTGACGTGGATGCCGACCGAGGCCGCCGCGGTCTCGTCCTCGCCGATGGCCTCCATGGCCGAGCGCGCCATCGAGCGGTCCACCCGCGCCCACACCCACAGCCCGGCCAGCCACAGCGCCAGCGCGCCGTAGTAGAAGACGCGCTTGTCGGCGAACTGCACGGCCAGCAGGCTGTCGCCGCCGGCCGGCTTGACGCTGACGCCGAGCGAGCCGCCGGTCCAGTCGCGCTCGGCGATGATCAGCAGCCGGACGACCTCGCCGACGGCCAGGGTGACGAGGGCGAAGTAGTGACCGAGCACCTGGAAGCGCGAGCACGGGTAGGCCACGATCGCCGCGAAGGCGGCGGTGAGCGCCACGGCGACGAGGCCGCCCAGCCAGGGCGTCAGACCGAAGAAGTTCCACAGAAGCGTCGTCGTGTAGGCGCCCAGCCCCAGGAAGGCGCCGTGGCCGAGCGAGGTGAGACCGAACCGTCCCATGAGCGACCACGCCCCGCCGATGAACGACCAGATGAAGATCTGCACGAGGACGTGGATCGTGTACTCGCGCATCCCCCCCATCGGCAGGAAGGGCGCCGCCGCCACCAGCGCCAGCAGGGCCACGCCGGCCGCACGCGCGCCCATCAGCCGCGCCGGGCCAGGATCCCGCCCGGCCGCACGAAGATCATCACGATGAAGACCACGAAGGCGATGACGTAGCCCATCTCGGTCGACCAGATCACCCCGCTGATCGCGATGACCTCGCTCATGATGAACGACGCCACGAACGCCCCGACCATGTTCCCCAGCCCGCCCAGCACGCAGATCATGAACGTGAGCGGGCCGAAGGCCGCGCCGAAGAACGGGTGGACGGCGTACTGGATGATGAGCAGGGCCGCCGCCACTCCCGCGATCGCCCCTCCCACCGCCGAGGTCACCAGGTACACGCGCTGGGGGTTGGCGCCCATCAGCGCCATCGCCTCGCGGTCCTGCGAGACCGCCCGGATGGCGGTGCCGATGTAGGTGCGGGTGAGGAAGAGATAGAGCCCCAGCATGACCAGGATCGAGAGGGCGAAGGCGATGAGCCGCGCGACGGAGATCGGCATGTCGAACAGCTCCAACCGCGGCAGCGTCAGCCGGACGGACCGGTGATCGGTCGTCCACAGGAACGTGGCGAACGACTGCAGGAAGAACAGGAGACCGCCCGTGGCGAGCAGCTGGTTCACCGGCGCGCTGGCGAGGATCGGCGTGATGATGAGCAGGTGGACGCCGAGGCCGAGCAGCGCGCCCAGCCCCACGCTGGCCAGCCCCCCCACCCAGATCGGCCAGCCGTAGACCTGCACGACGAAGTAGACGGCGTACATGCAGATCATCACGAGGTCGACGTAGGCGATCCACACGATGTCGATGACACCGAAGATCAGGTTGAGCCCGAGCGCGAGCAGGGCGAGGATGCCGCCCAGCAGCAGCCCGTTCACCGCGGCCTCGGCCAGGAAGAGCGGATCGATCACAGGCCGACGTACGCCTTGCGCACGAAGTCCTGGTCGGCGAGGGCGTCGGCACGGCCTTCCATCTTGATGCGGCCGACCTCGAGCAGGTACGCGCGGTCGACCAGCTTGAGCACCTGGCGGACGTTCTGCTCGACGACCAGGATCGTGTAGCCCTCCTGCCGCACGCGCCGGATGAGGTCGAACAGACGGAGGACCATGACCGGCGCCAGCCCCATCGAGGGCTCGTCGAGCAGGATCAGCCGCGGCCCCGACATGAGCGCGCGGCCCACCGCCAGCATCTGCTGCTCGCCGCCCGACAGGCTGCCGGCCCGCTGCTTGTGCCGCTCCTCCAGCACCGGGAACAGCGCGTAGACGCGGGTGAGGCTCTCGGCGAACTTCCGCCGCGCCGCCGGCAGGAACGCGCCCATCCGGAGGTTGTCGGCGACGGTGAGCGCCGGGAAGATCCGCCGCCCCTCGGGCACATGGGCGATCCCCCGGCCGACGATCTCGTAGGCGGGATGGCCGCCGATCGGGCGACCCTCGAAGCGCAGCTCGCCCGCCTTCGGCGCGATCAAGCCCGAGATCACTCGCATGAGCGTGGTCTTGCCCGCCCCGTTGGGCCCCACCACCGCCACCGCCTCGCCCGCCTCGACGCGAAGCGACACGTCCCACAACGCCGTGAACTGCCCATACCCCGCCGTCACGTTGGTCAGCTCCAGCATGCTGCTCGCGCCCCGGGCCGACGGCGGCCTGACACGTAGGTCGAGTGTCGCGACATCGGAGCGCCTCGTCCCGCGCCGAACCGATCGAGAGTCAGCGGGGCGGGGCAGCGGGGTGCGAGGGGGCCGCCGCGTGCCTTGAGACACCCCAGCGCGAAACGAACCACCCAAGCCCGTGGTCGGCGGCCCCCTCGCACCCCGCTGCCCCGCCCCGCGGCCCCGCGCCCGAAGCTCACGCGAGGACGATGCGCTCGCCGAGGTACGCTTCGATCACGCGCGGATCCTCGGCGACGTCGGCCGGCGTGCCCTCCGCGATCTTCTCGCCGTGGTCCAGGACCACGACGCGGTCCACGATGCGCATGAGCGTGGCCATGATGTGCTCCACCCAGACGATGGTGACCCCGAGCTCCCGGCGCACCCGTCGCAGCATGTCGGCGGCGCCGGCCATCTCCGCGGGATCGAGCCCGCCCAGGCTCTCGTCGGCGAGGAGCAGCGACGGCGCGGTGGCGAGCGCCCGCGCCAGCTCGAGCTTCTTGAGGCCGCCGGCGCCGAGCAGGGCCGGCGGGGCGTGGGGATCGGCCGGCAACCCGACGAGATCGAGGACCTGGGCGGCCCGCCGGCGGGCTTCCGCCTCGTGCGTGCGCTCGCTGGCGCCGAAATGGGCGGCCACCGCGACGTTCTCGAGGATCGACAGCTTGCGGAACGGTCGCGGGATCTGGAACGTGCGGGCCAGCCCCCGATGGCAGATCGCGTCGGGCGTGAGCCCGGTGATCTCCTGCCCCTTGAACCGGATCGAGCCCGCCGTCGGCGCCAGCGCCCCCGAGATGCAGTTGAACGCCGTCGTCTTCCCCGACCCGTTCGGCCCGATCAACCCCAGGATCTCTCCCTCGTCGACCTGGAACGACACGGCGTTGAGCGCGGTGAATCCACCGAACCGCTTCGTCAACCCGGAAACCGTCAGCATCAACCGGCGATCAGACGACCGCGTTGGAGCGCGGGCCGCGAGGCCCGCGCCGGCCGTCGGAAGGGGGGCAAAGCCCCCCTCCGAGCTCAGCGAGCCGCAAAGGGCGACGACGCCGCCAGGGGCAGGATGGGGTTCGCCGTCTGAACGGTCTTGGGATAGACGAGCTCGAACTTGCCCTCGACGATCTGGAACACCGCCGGGAAGGCGCGCTCGTTCTGGCCGGCCATGGCGTGGCCGGGCGGGTAGAACTTCACGCCGTAGCCCTGCATGGTGCCGCCCTCGGGGATGTCCGTCTCGCGCGCGGCCTTGGCCAGGGCCTCGGGGCTGAAGCCGCCGTGCTTCTGGATGGCGCGCGGCAGCACGTCGTTGAGCAGGATCCACATGTTGTTGAATCCCATCGAAACGTGGGGCGCGATCGCGAGCGCCGGGATGTCCTTCTCGAACTGACTCTGATAGCGCTTCACCATCTGCTGGGTCAGCTCGCCGACGCCCGGCTTCAGCTTCTTGGCGTCCAGCAGCTGGGCGGCGATCGGATCGACGGTGTGGAAGCCCTCGATCTCCTTCCCGAAGCCCTCCTTCAGCTTGTCGATCTGGCTGTGGCCGGCGCCGTGGCCGAGGTAGGCGCGCACGCGGAAGCCCTGCTCCTTGGACTGGCGCAGGAACAGCGCGATGTCCGGCGCGTAGCCGGTGTGGAAGAGCACGTCGGGCCGCTGCGAGCGCAGCTTGGTCACCAGCGAGCTGAGGTCGGGCGACTGGATCGAGAAGCCCTCCTTCAGCACCACCTGCATGCCCTGCTTCTTGGCCTCGGCTTCGTTGGCCGCCGCCACGCCGGCGCCGTAGGGGCCATCCTCGTAGATGATGGCCACTCTCAGGTCCTTGGGCGCCTTCTTGAACCGCTCCTGCGAGTAGGCGGCGATGTACTGCACCGAGGAGGCGCCGAACAGGCCGCCGTTGGGCTGCGGGCGGAAGGTGTACTGGAGGTTGCGATTCTTCAGCACCTCGTCGGCGATGGCGGTGGTGATCCACAGGAACTTCTTCTGGCGGTCGATCTTCTCGGCCAGCGGCACCGCGTGGGCGCTCGAGTAGACGCCGGCCAGGATGTCGACCTTCTCGACGTTGAGCAGCCGCTCGGCCTCGTTGATGGCCACCTCGGCCTTCGACTGGCTGTCCCCGTCGACCTGCACGATCTTGTACTTGCCGAGCACGCCGCCCCGCTCGTTGATGAGGTCGATCATCATCTTGGCCCCGCGCCAGCAGTTGAGCGAGCCGGCCGCCGAGAAGGGCCCCGAGTGATCGAAGAGGACGCCGATCTTGATCGTCTGGCCCTGCGCGTCGGCCGCCGGGGGCGGAGCCAGCGTCAGCGCGAGCAGGGCCACGAGGAGCAGCGCCGGCACGAGGCGTGCGCGTGTCATGAGGGGAAACCTCCTGGGCAAAGGTGGCCGCTAAGGTAGCACGGGGGGATGGACGGCAACAGGGGCTAGCCGGTGTGGCGGGCGAACACCAGCCACTCGCGGCCCTGGCGCCCGCGCGCCGAGCGCAGCGGCGGCTGGGCGCGCTCGATGCGGAACGGCGCGGCGAAGCGGCGGCGCAGCTCGGCCCGCGAGACCTTGAACGGCGGCCCCGCCGTGACGGCCCGCAGCGGGAAGAAGCAGGCGAGCAGCCAGCCGCCCGGCTTGAGGATCGCCGCCACCGTGCGCACGTACTCGTCGCGGCGGGCGGGATCGATGGCGCAGAAGCAGGTGTATTCCCACACGCCGTCGAAGCCGCGGGTGGCCTCCCGCCCCAGCGTGAGGATGTCGCGCTGCTCGAAGGCGACGCTCACGCCGTCCTTGCGCGCCAGCGTCCGGGCCGCGCTCACCGCGGCCGGCGAGAAGTCGTAGCCGACCACGTCGTAGCCGCGGGCGGCCAGGAAGCGGGCGTCGTGGCCGCGGCCGCAGCCGAGCACGGCGACCCGCCCCCGGGGCGGCGGCGTCCGCTCCACGAAGTCCACGAGCGGGGGCGCCGGCTGCCCCAGCTCCCAGCCGTCGCCGCCGGTCGCGTAGAGGTCCTCCCAGAAGTCCGGCGCGCTCACACGGGCCACGCCACTCCCTCGAAGTCCGCGATCGCGCGCTCGGCGCCGGCCGCCTCGAGCTCGCGGTCGCTGTGGGCGCCGGTGACGCCGATGACGCGCATGCCGGCGGTGCGCGCGGCGCGGACGCCGACAACGGAGTCCTCGAACACGACACAGCCGGCCGGCGGCAGGCCCAGCCCCTCGGCGGCGCGCACGTACACCTCCGGATCGGGCTTGCCCCAGCGCACGTCGTCGGCGGTGACGATGACCTCGAAGTGCCGGCGCATGCCGACCTCGGCCAGCAGCTCGTCCACGTCGTGCCGTGAGGCCGAGGTGGCGACGGCGCGCGGCACGCCCAGCCGGGCCAGGGCGGCCACGAAGGCCGGCGCGCCGGGGATCGGCAGCATGCCGCGCGCCGCCAGCCGCGCGTAGTGTGCGCGCTTGCGGCGGGCCAGCGCCGCCGCCTCGGCGGCGCCCACCGACCGGCCGAGCAGCAGGGCCACCGCCTCCTCGGCCGGCCGGCCGATGGTCAGCCGCCAGAAATCCTGCGCGGGCGTCTGGCCCAGCTCTTCGAGGAGCAGGCGCCAGGCGCCGCGGTGGTGGGCGCCGGAGTCGATCAGCACGCCGTCCATGTCGAAGACGACCGCCCGGGCACCCCTCACGAGCGCAGGCGATAGAGCGGCGCCAGCATCCGGAAGGTCTCGAGCGCGGCGGTGCGGTACTGCGCCTCCGTCCAGCGCGCGGCCTCCTCGGCGCGCACCGCGCGCCCGAACACCAGCTGGCCGTCGCGCGTCCGCGTCAGCTCGTCGGCCAGCTCGGCGAGGTACTCGGGCGTGAGGTCGCCGAGCGGGGTCGCCGGCTCCTCGTCGTGCTCGTTCTTGAACCACGCCAGGCCGCGCACGCGGCGCAGCACCGGCCCCAGCTTGACGGCGCTCCGCTTCCAGGCGCCCGCCCACTTCCTCTTGTCGGCGTGCTCGGGGCCGATCTCGAAGAGGAAGCGCACGCAGTGCCGCGACACCGCCACCTTGAAGTGGCACTGCTTCTTGTACCCGCGGGTGTCGGGGCCGAACGCCACCCAGGTGTCGTCGGGCGGGTTGACGGTCCGCCGCGCGTGCCGGGCCACGTGGGCGAAGGCGGGGCCGCCGGTGGCCCGGCTCACCGCCGGCAGCAGACTGTGCCCCATCGCCTCCAGCTTGGGGCGGATGCGGCTGCGGATCCCCGCCATCCGCGGACGGAAGCCCTGCACGTCGAACACCCTGAAGTCGGCGGCGTTGAAGGCGGCAGCGGGCATCGGAGTCCTCCGCGCTCGGTCGACTAGAGATCGTCGAGGGGAAAGATCGGCCGCCGCACGCGCGTGAAGGCGAAGCGCCCGAGGTTCGACGACGACAGCCCCGGCGCGTCGACCTCGAGGATCGCGCGGGCGATCGGCTCGAAGGCGGCCCGATAGTGGATCGAGGACTTCACGACCAGGAGCTTCTCGGCGAGCGGATCGATGCCGACGAAGCGGATCATCTCGGGATCGAGCGCCTGCCGCCGGTGCGAGACCAGGATGAGCTTGACGTCGTTGACGTCGAGCACCGCGGTCGGCCCCAGCCGGCCCTCGACGCCGCGCATCATCGGCCCCTTGTAGACGAAGCGGCCGTCGGACAGCGTGCGCACGCGCCCGGTGACGGTGACGGGCGCCCCGTGCGCGGGATCGACCTTGCCCCCGACGGCCAGGCTGACGGTGGCCCCGGCGCCTGCCTCCACGCAGGCCCGCGCCGCCGCCGGGTCCCACAGGCAGGCGACGGTGGCCGGGCGGGCGCCGGCGCGGAGCAGCTCGCGCAGGATCTCGGTGGTGTCGCCGGCAGCGCCGCCCCCGGTGTTGTCCGCGATGTCGGCCAGCACGACCGGCCGGCCGTCGAGCGCGAGCGCCCGCGCCACCGCGTCGCGCGCGGGCAGGGCGGTGTGGAGGAACTCGCGGCGCATCGCCCACGCGGCCGCCGCCAGCTCGTCGGCCAGGGCATCGGCGAGCGCCTGATCACGGTCGGTGACGACGTAGACCGACAGCCCGGCGTCGTGAATGTCGGCCAGCGGGAAGCCGGCGAACACCGAGACCGACACCACGCCCGGGCGGCGCTCCATCGCGTCGGCCAGATCGTAGAGCCGGCGCATCGGGCCCCGCGTGGTGAGCTGGCCCGCGATCGGTGGCAGCAGCGGCGGCTGGCGGTGGGCGACGGTGGGGCGGAGGCGGCCGGCGACGACGTCGGCCAGGCGGGCCGTCGCCTCCCGGCCGCGTTCCTCCATGTCGACGTGCGGGTAGGTCTTGTAGCCGTGCAGCAGCGTGGCGGCCTCGACCATGGCCCGGGTGACGTTGGCGTGGAAGTCGAGCGTGACGGCGACCGGCACCGCGCCGACGGTGGCGCGCACCGCCCGCAGCAGATCGCCCTCGCCGTCGTCGAGGCCCTCGACCACCATGGCGCCGTGCAGGTCGAGCAGCACGCCGTCCAGCGGTCCGGCCGCGCGCAGATCGGCGAGCAGCCGGTCGCGCGCCTCCGCGTAGAACGCCTTCGTCACGCGGCCGGCCGGCGAGGCGGCGGCCGCCAGCGAGGGCACGAGCGTGACGCCGCCCCGCCCGGCGCCGTCGATCATGCCGCCCAGGCAGGTGCCCGTCCCCCGGAACGCCTCGAGCAGCTCGCCCCCGTAGCGGAGGTCGTGCGCCTCGAACAGCGCGCGATCGGTCGGGATGGAGCTGAACGTGTTGGTCTCGTGGGCGAGCATCGCGACGAAGAAGCGCACCGTGCCTCCTGAGCGCCGGCGGAGATTCTCGGCACCGACGGCGGAGGATAGTGTAAATGGTCGACCGCGCGTGTTCAACGAGGGAGCGGAGCATGAGCGACGGAGCGTGCTTCCACGACCTGCGCGTGGGCGGCATCGTGCGCCGGCCGGATGCTACAATCGCCCCGTGAATTCCCCGTGTCTCGTCACCGGCGGGGCCGGATTCATCGGGTCGCATCTCGTCGAGCGGCTGCTGCGCGAGCATCCCGAAGGGCGCGTGCGCGTGCTCGACGATTTCTCGACGGGCAGCATGGCGAACCTGCCGTTCGCGGCGGCGGCCGGGGCGCGGCTGGAGGTCGTGCGCGGCGACATCCGCGACCTCGCCACCGTCGAGCGCGTCGCCGCCGGCGCTGCCGTGATCTTCCACCAGGCCGCCATGCGCTCGGTGCCCCGCTCGGTGGCCGATCCGCTCGGCGCCAACGCCAGCAACGTGGACGGGACGCTCAACGTGCTGGAGGCGGCCCGGCGCGCCGGCGTGCGACGGGTGGTGTACGCCTCGTCGTCGTCGGTATACGGCGACCGGCCCGAGCTGCCCAAGCACGAGGAGCAGCCGCCGGCGCCCATCTCGCCCTACGCGGTCTCCAAGGCCGCCGGCGAGCAGTACGCCGCCGTCTGGCACCGGCTCTACGGCGTGGAGACGGTGGGGCTGCGCTACTTCAACGTGTTCGGGCCCCGCCAGGACCCGGCCTCCGAGTACGCGGCGGTGATCCCGCGCTTCATCTTGTGGGGCCTGCGGGGCCAGCCGCTCGAGGTGCACGGCGACGGGCGGCAGTCGCGCGACTTCACGTACATCGACAACGTGGTCGAGGCCAACTGCCTGGCCGCCGAGGCGCCCGGCGCCGGCGGCGTCTTCAACGTCGGCTGCGGCGACCGGGTGAGCCTGCTCCAGATCATCGAACGGCTGGAGGCGCTGCTCGGGCGGCCGGTCGAGCGGCGGCACACGCCGGCCCGGGCCGGCGACGTCGCGCACACCCTGGCCGACATCGGCCGGGCCAAGCGGGTGCTCGGCTACACGCCGCTGGTGCCGTTCGACGAGGGGCTCCAGCGCACGTTCGACTACTTCAACCGCGGGAGGTCCGCATGACGCGTCGAGTGCTGCTGATCGCGCTGTGTGCCGTTGCCGTCCTGGCGGGAGCGGCGGGGGCCCAGGCGCCCTCGCGGCTGGTCGTGCAGGCGCCCACCGAGCCGCCCGGCCTCGATCTCACCGCCACGCCGGCCTCGGCGACGGCGGGCGTCGTCTTCAACAACATCCAGGAAGGGCTGGTGAAGCTCGACCGCCACGGCAAGCTGGCGCCCTCGCTGGCCGAGCGCTGGCACACCAGCGACAACCGTAACTACACCTTCTTCCTGCGCAGGGGCGTGCGGTTCCACACCGGCCGCGAGCTGAAGGCGGCCGACGTCAAGTACGTCTTCGACCGGGCGATGAACCCCGAGACCAAGCACCCCTATCTGCGCGACTACGATGCGATCGGGGACATCATCGTCAAGGACGACTACACGATCACCTTTGCGCTCAAAGCGCTCAACGCCAACTTCCTGCACAACGTCGCCCGGCAGGGCTCGGTCATCTATCCCCGCGAGGCGGTGGACGCGCTGAAGAGCCACCCGATCGGGACGGGCCCCTTCCGGTTCGAGGAGTGGGTGCGCGGAGACCGGATCGTGCTGGTGCGGAACCCCGAGTACCACGTCAAGGGCCTGCCGAAGCTCGACCGGGTGACGTTCCGCTTCATCGCCGACCCCAACGCGGTGCTGGCCGCGCTCAAGGCCGGCGACGTCGACGCCTCGATGTTCGGCCTCGGCCCCGAGCACGTGCAGGATGTCCAGAAGGACGCCCGCTTCCAGGTCATCGTCGGCGACACCACCAACGACGTGATCCTGGCCATGAACAACTCGCGCAAGCCCTACACCGACGCGCGCGTGCGCCAGGCGCTGACCCACGGCATCAACAAGCAGGACGTCCTCAGGGGCGCCATGTTCGGGATGGGCAAGATCCTGGGCTCCAACGTCGATCCGCTCAACCCGTACTACGTCGACATGTCCAGGGCGGTGCCCTTCGACCCGGCGGCGGCGAAGAAGCTGCTGGCCGAGGCCGGGTATCCGAACGGCTTCGACACCGTGTTGAAGGTGGCGCCGCAGTACTACTACACCGTGCGCTCGGGCGAGGTGATCGCCGACAACCTCAAGAAGGTCGGCGTGAACGTGAAGATCGAGCAGATCGAGTGGGGCCAGTGGATAGCGCGGGTCTTTCGCGAGGCGGACTTCGACCTGACCATCATCGGCCACGCCGAGGCCTGGGATATCAAGAATTACGCGAACCCCAAGTACTACTTCCGCTACGACAGCGCGAAGTTCCAGGACCTGTTCCGGAAGTCCGAGGTCACCCTCGACGACAAGGCCCGCCGCGAGCTGTTCGCCCAGATGCAAAAGCTGATGGCCGAGAACGCGCCGGTGGTGTGGCTCTTCATGCATCCGAACGTCGTCGTCGCCAAGAAGGGCCTGCAAGGGTTCTGGAAGGACCTCCCGGCGCCGGCCTACCACGTGTCGGAGATCGGCTGGGCGCCGCCCAGGTGACGGCGCCGCGCCCGCGCGCGTGCGGCGGTACGTAGCGCGAAGGGTCGCGGCGCTCGCCGCGACCCTGTTCTTCGTCTCGGCCCTGGTGTTCGTCGCGATCCGCGTGCTGCCCGGCGATCCCGCCGCGCTCATCATGGGCACCGAGGGCAGCCGGGAGGCGGCCGACCGCCTGCGCGAGTCGATGGGGCTGAACCGCCCGCTGCCGGTGCAGTACGTCGAGTGGCTGGGCCGCGCGCTGCGCGGCGACCTCGGCCACTCCATCCAGTACGACGTGCCGGTGGGCGAGCTGATCCTCACCCGGCTGCCGGTCACGCTGCCGCTGGCGCTGCTCGCGGCCACATTCATGGTGGCGGCGGCGGTGCCGCTCGGCCTCTACGCGGCCACCCATCACCGGCGCGCCGGCGACTACCTGGCGATGATCGTCTCCCAGCTCGGGATCTCGATCCCGCAGTTCTGGTCGGGGCTGCTGCTGATCTTGCTGTTCTCGGTGACCCTGGGCTGGGTGCGCTCCGGCGGCTTCGACGGCTGGTCGGCGGGCGTGGGGCCCGCGCTGCGCTCCCTGCTGCTGCCGGCCGTCGCCCTCGGCCTCTTCCAGGCCGCGGTGCTGGTGCGGGCCACGCGCTCGGCCGTCCTCGACGTGCTGCGGGAGGACTACGTGCGCACCGCTCGGGCCAAGGGCATGAGCGAGCGGCTCGTCGTCGCCAAGCACACCTTCCGCAACGCGCTGATCCCGATCGTCACGGTGGCCGGCCTCCAGCTCGGCCAGCTCGTGGCGGGCGCCATCGTGCTGGAGTCGGTGTTCGCGCTCCCGGGCCTCGGCCGGCTGGCGCTCGGCGCCATCAGCGCCCGTGACTTGCCGGTGGTGCAGGGGGTGACCCTGTTCGTCGCCTCCGCCATCGTCGTCATCAACTTCGTCGTCGACCTCGCCTACGGCTTCCTCGACCCCCGCATCCGCTACGAGTAGCGCGTGCGCCGCCGCCCCATCCGTCACGTGACCTTCGCCCTCGGCGCCGCGCTCACGCTGGCGCTCGTCGCCACCGCGGCGCTGAGCGCCGTCTACACGCCGGCGGATCCGCTGGCCATGTCGATCGCCGGGCGGCTGCAGGCGCCGTCGGGCGCGCACCCCTTCGGCACCGACCACTTCGGGCGCGACCTCCTCTCGCGGGTCATGACCGGCGCCGTCACCTCGATCGCCGTCGGCGTGATCGCGGTGGGCATCGGCGCCGGCAGCGGCGTGCTGCTGGGCCTGGTGAGCGGCTGGGTGGGCGGGTGGATCGACGAGACGCTCATGCGTCTGGTGGACGCCGTGCAGGGGTTCCCGGCGATCCTGTCGGCGCTCCTGTTCACGGCGGTGTTCTCGCCGGGGATGGCCGTCAGCATGGTGGCGATCGGCATCGCCTTCGTGCCGGCCTTCGCGCGGCTCACGCGCGGCAGCGTGCTGGAGCTGCGCGAGCGGGAGTTCGTGGTGGCCGCGCGCGCCCTCGGCGGCGGCGACGGCCGCCTGGTCGTCCGGCACATCCTGCCCAACGCCCTGCCGCCCCTGATCGTCCAGGCGACCACCAGCTTTCCCGTCGCCATCCTGGCCGAGGCCGCGCTCGCCTACCTCGGCCTCGGCACCCAGCCGCCCCACCCGTCGTGGGGCCTCATGCTGCGGGAGGCGCAGAACTTCCTGTCCCTGAACCCATGGTTCGCGGTCTTCCCGGGCGGCGCCATCGCCCTCACGGTGCTCGGCCTCAACCTGCTCGGCGACGGCCTGCGGGACCTCCTGGACCCGCGGACGGCCTGAGCATCGATATTTGACAATCGTGTAAAGCTGCCCTTATCGTAACGATTGGCCTCGGCGCCGCCACGTCGACGCACGGCTAATCTCAGACGGTGGCCCGGAGAGTGACACGCACATGAAGGTCTTCACGGCCTCGTTCATGCTGTCGACCGAGGAGCGCACCGAGGTGTCCGACATCACCAAGCTCATCCGGGAAGCCGTCCAGCAGTTCCCGGTGGCCAACGGCATCGCCCTCGTCAACACGCTGCACACCACCTGCGCGCTGTTCGTCAACGAGTTCCAGAGCGCGCTCATCGACGACCTCAAGCACCTCATCGAGCGGCTCGTCCCCGAGCGGGCCGGCTACCGCCACGACGATCCGCGCTACTCGGACTGCGAGCGCGGCAACGCGTGCGCGCACCTCCGGGCCGCTCTCCTGGGCCGCAGCATCGCGGTGGGCCTCAACAACGGCGAGCTGACGCTGGGCCGGTTCCAGTCCGTCATCTTCGCCGAGCTGGACGGGCCGCGGAAGCGCGAGATCACCGTCCAGGTGATGGGGGCGTAGCGGGCCTTCCGTCGTCCCGCCGTCTCCCGGGCCCCCGGCGCGGCACGATAAGCGTTGACCTCCGGTGGCCGCCTGTGCTGGAATGCGTGTTCACATGTTGAACATCATCCCGGGCGGGTCGGCCGCGTGACCGACCGCCACCTCGAGCGTGACCTGCGGATCCTCTCCGCCATCGAGGAGGGCGCGCCGCTGACCCAGCGGGTCCTGGCCGAGCGGGTGGGGGTCGCGCTGGGGCTCGCCAATCTCTGCCTCAAGCGGCTTGCCCGCAAGGGCTACATCAAGGTCGTGCACTTCAACGACAAGCCGGCCGCGCGCAAGCGGCTGCGCTACCTGCTGACGGCCAAGGGGCTGGCCGAGAAGAGCCGCCTCAGCTACGAGCACCTGGTGTACTCGCTGAACCTCTACCGGCGGACCCGGCAGACCCTGCGCGAGTCGCTGGGCTCGCTGCGCGAGCGGGGAATGAAGCGGCTGGCGCTGTACGGCACCGGGGACGCCGCGGAGCTCGCCTACCTCACGCTCAAGGAGTGCGGCCTGGAGCCGGTCGGCGTGTACGCCGCGGCGCCGGGCGGCGAGTTCCTGGGCTTTCCGGTGCGGCCGGTGGCCGGGCTGAACGCCGAGGAGATCGATGGGCTGGTGGTGGCGACGTTCGAGCGTCCCGAGCCGGTCGTGCTCGAGCTGGAGCGGGGGGGCGTGCCGCGCGCCAAGTGCGTCACGCTGCGCCGCATGATCGTGGGGAGGTCGGCATGAAGCGGTTCCTGCGCGGCAACTACCCGCTGGAGGTCACGATCGAGGAGCCGGCCGAGGGCGCGCCGGACGCCACCGAGGCGTTCGAGCGCAAGGCGCTCTCGCGGCTGGGCGGCAGCATCTGCTTCGTCAGCAAGAAGGGGTTCCTGTGGAAGGGCGACGACGGCGATGGAGCTGGGACGAAGGATCGCCAGCCGGCTTAACGAGGCGACGTTCGAGCGGATCGCCCCGCTGGCGCTCGCCAACGCCGAGCTGAACCGCCCGCGCATCCGGCGCTCGATCCTCGAGCTGGCGCCGGCGCCGCCCGGCGAGGGCGACGCCGCGCTCGTGATCGCGGCGGGCCCGAGCCTGCATCGCCGCGGCAGCCTGGCCCGCCTGCGGGCGGCGGGGTTCCGGGGCGCCGTCGTCGCCGTGGACGGCGCGCTCGGCGCCTGCCTCCGGCACGGGATCGTGCCGGACCTGGTGGTGAGCGTGGATCCGCACGGCGAGCGCATCGTGCGCTGGTTCGGCGATCCCGCTCTCACCGCGCCGCCCGCCGACGACTACTTCCGCCGGCAGGAGCTGGATCCCGTGCACGAGCGCGACGAGGTGGCCGCCAACCGTGAGCTGCTCGACCTGGTCGACCGCCACGGGCCCCGACTGCGGGTGGCGATCGCCACGTCGGCGGCGCCGGCGGTGGTGGACCGGTGCGAGAAGGCGGGCATGGCGCTTTACTGGTGGAACCCGATGTACGACGACCACGACGCGCCCGAGAGCCTGTCGCGGAGGCTGCACCGCGCCAACGGTCTGCCCTGCCTGAATGGCGGCGGCAACGTCGGCACCGCCGCGTGGGTGATCGCCCACGCGGTGCTCGGCAGGCGGCGGGTAGGAATCGTCGGCATGGATCTGGGGTACCCGCCGGGCACGCCGTACGCCCGCACCCAGTACTATCCCGAGCTGCGCGCGCTGCTGGGCGACCGCTACGCCGAGGCGTTCGTGCACGTCGACAACCCCCACATCGGCGAGACGTGGTTCTGCGACCCCGCCTACTACTGGTTCCGCGACGTCTTCCTGGAGATGGCGCGCGAGGCCGGCTGCCGGACCTTCAACTGCACCGAGGGTGGAATCCTGTTCGGGCCCGGCGTCACGGTGACGCCGCTCGAGCGATTCCTGGAAGAGAGCGCCTGAGGGATGGCCAAGATCCTGTTCGTCAACCCCGTCATCCGCGAAGAGGACGACCCGCGCCACGTGCCGTACGGCGAGGCGCTGCTGGCGGCCCTCGCCATGCGCGACGGCCACCAGGTCCAGGTGTTCGACGCCAACGCGTGGCGGGCCTCCGACGGGGTGGTGGCGCAGGTCCTCCGGGCGGACCGCTGGGACGTGATCGCCATCGGCGGCATCACCACCGCCTACCGGTCGATCAAGCACATCGTGGGCCTGGCGCGGGAGCTGGCGCCCCAGGCGCTGATCGTGGCCGGCGGCGGGTTCCTGACCTCGATGCCGCGCGACGTCCTGCGCTTCCTGCCCCAGGTGGACGTCGGCTTCGTGGGCGAGGCGTTCCGCTCGTTTCCCGAGGTCCTGCGCCGGGTGGACGCCGGCAACCGGGACTGGGGGGCCGTCAACGGCCTGGCCTGGCGCGATGCGGCCGGACGGATCATGGTCAATCCCGAGGCGCCGCTGCTCATGGAGCTGGACACGCTGCCGTACCCGGCCTGGGAGCTGTTCCCCCTGGAGGTCTATTTCGAGAACAGCATGGCGCTCTTCTCCGAGGAGGGGATGCTGACGCGCCGGCGCCTGGACGTGAACGCCTCCTACGGCTGCTCGCTGATCTGCCGCTTCTGCTTCCACCTCGGCATCGCCGGCGATCTGCAGATGGTGGAGCGCGAGGGCGAGCGTGACGTGCAGTTCACGTACAAGCGCACCATCCGCTACCACAGCCCCCGCTACGTGGTCGACCTCGTGACGTACGCGCGCCGCCGCTTCGGGATCGACTTCGTCGGCTTCCTCGACGAGAACCTCATGACGATGCACCAGTCCTCGGGCAAGACCTGGCTGACCGACATCGCCCGGCTGTGGATCGAGGCGGGCCTGCAACCGCAGTGCGTCCGCGAGGGCGTCGCCCACGATCCCGACCGCTGCACGGGCGTGCACTGGGGCGGGACGAGCCACGCCACGCTGTGCTCGCCCGACGTCCTGGGGGCGATCAAGCAGGCGGGATGCTCGCACCTGGTGTACGGCTACGAGAGCTTCTCCCCGCGAGTGCTCAAGACGGTCGGCAAGGGCGCGACCCCCGAGACCAACGAGCGCTCGCTGCGGTGGACGCTGGAGGCTGGCATCCGGCCGATCCCCAACCAGATGATGGGTTTCCCGGACGAGGACTTCGACTCCATCCGCGACAACGTGCACGCCTGGAACCGGCTCGGACTTCACGTCAAGCCGTTCTTCGCCACGCCCTATCCCGGCACCGAGTGGTACTACACCTACAAGGACCGGATCCTCCAGCAGTACGGCGGCGACCTCGAGGCGTTCCTGCTCGACCTCGGCGACGCCACCCGCATCACCGCCGTCATCTCCAAGAAGTTCAACGCCGTGGAGCTCTACGGCCTGCGCGAGCTGATGGTCCAGCGCGATCTCTCCCGCATCGCGGCCTACGAGGCGGAGTGGAACCGGCTGCATCCCGACGGCCCGCACCTGGCCGCCGCCCCGCGCGGCGCCGCGGCCGGGCGCCTGCAGGCGGCGGCCCGATGAAGCTCGCCATCGTCGGGCTCGGCTCGATCGGCCGCCGCCACCTGGGCAACTTCCACTCGATCGGCGTGGAGCCGCTCGCCGCCTGGGACGCCGACGCCGGCGCCCGCGAGGCGGCGGCCCGACAGTTCCCGTTCGCCACCATCGCGCCCACGCTGGAGGCCACGCTCGAGGGCGCCGCCGGCGTCGTCGTGTGCACGCCGCCCGACTCGCACCTGGCGCTCGGGCGGCTCGCCGCCGACCGCGGTGCCCACGTCATGGTCGAGAAGCCGCTGACCCAGACGCTCGACGGCGTGGAGGCGTGGCTGCGCGACTGCGACGGCAAGCGCGTGCGCGTGCTCACGGCCTACAACTGGCGTTACTGGCCGCCGATGCTGCTGGCCGAGCAGCTGCTGAAGGAGGACCGGATCGGGGCGCTGCGGGCGGCCCGCACGGAGTACGCCTACCATTTGCCCCAGCACCGTTACCCCGGGCGCGACTACCGGCAGTTCTACATGGCCCGGGCGGCCCAGGGCGGCGGCTGCGTGCTCGACGAGAGCCACGCCATCGACTACATGCGCTGGCTGTGCGGCGAGATCGTCGAGGTGAGCGCCGTCGTGGACCGCGTCTCGAGCCTGGAGATCGACACCGACGACATCGCCGATCTCACCGTGCGGTTCGCGTCGGGCGCCGTCGGCAACATCCACATGAACCTCTTCGCCTGGAACATGCACAGCCACTTCGAGCTGATGGGCGAGGCGGGCGTGCTCCAGTGGCGGCGGTTCGAGAACGAGATCCGCGTCTTCGACGGCGCCGCCAACCGCTGGGAGATCCACCCGTTCGGCTGCCAGCTCAACGACATGTACGTGGACGAGGCGCGGCACTTCGTGGCGGTCATGCGGGGGGAGGCCGCCCCCCGCTGCGACGGCTGGGACGGGCTGCGGACCATGAAGGTGATCGACGCCGCCCGCCGCGCGTCGGCCGAGCGCCGCTGGGTCAGGGTCTAGCGTGGCCGGCGCCTGCGCGCTCGGCGTGATTCCGGCCCGGGGCGGCTCCAAGGGGCTGCCCGGCAAGAACCTCAAGCGCCTGGGCGCGCTCTCGCTCATCGGCCACGCCATCGCCTCCGCCCGCGAGGCCCGCCGGCTCACCCGCGTGATCGTCTCCACCGACAGCGCGGCGATCGCCGAGGAGGCGCGCCGGCACGGGGCCGAGGTGCCGTTCCTCCGGCCGGCGGCGCTCGCCGGCGACGAGGCCGGCATGGTGCCGGTGCTCCAGCACGCGGTGCGCTGGCTCGAGTCCACCGGCGAGCGGCCCGACCTCGTCGTGACGCTGCAGCCGACCTCGCCCTTCCGGACCGGTGACGAGATCGACCGCACGATCGACAAGGTGATCGAGACCGGCGCCGACTCCGCCCAGACGCTGTGCGAGGCGTCCTACCATCCCTTCTTCATGAAGACGCTGGACGGCGACCGCACGGTGGCGCTCTTCGCCGACGGCAAGAAGTACGTGCGGCGGCAGGACGCGCCGGTCGTCTACCAGCCGTCGGGCTCCGTCTACGTGACGCGCTACGCGGTGCTCATGGACGAGGGCCAGGTGCTCGGCCACGACAACCGCGGCCTCGTCATGCCGTTCGAGGCCTCGGTGAACATCGACACCGAGTGGGACTTCCTGCTCGCCGAGCTGCTGCTGCGCCAGGGCCGCGCCCCGATTCCCGCGTCGCGGGCCTGAGTCCGTCGTGGCCCCCCGCCTGCTGATCCTCGGCGCCGGCGGCCACGGCCGCGCCGTGGCCGACCTCGCCCAGGCCTGCGGGTTCGCCGTGGCGGGCTTCACCGAGCCCTCGGGCGCCGGCCCCGACGTCGTGGGCACCGACGACGATCTGCCGGAGCTGGGCGCGCGGCTGAGCCTCGAGGGCGGCGTGGTGGGCGTGGGCGCCACGGCGCTCGGCCGCCGGCGCGCCCTCTACGAGCGGCTGGGCGCGGCCGGCCTGGCGGCGCCGGCGCTCCTGCACCCGCGCGCGACGGCCTCACCCTCGGCGCGGCTGGGGGCGGGCACCGCCGTCTTCGCCGGCAGCGTGCTCGGCCGCGGCGTGGAGATCGGGGCCAACGCCGTCCTCTACAGCGCCGTGGTCGCCGAGCACGACTGCCGCATCGGCGATCACGCGTGGCTGTCGCCCGGCGTCGTGCTGGCGGGCGGGGTGACGGTGGAGCCCGGCGCCTTCGTGGGCGCCGGCGCCGTCGTCGTGCCCGGCGTCACGATCGGGTGCGACGCGGTGGTGGCGGCGGGCGCGGTCGTCGTCGAGGACGTGCGGGCCGGCGTCACCGTCGTCGGCGTGCCGGCCCGGGCGCGGAGCACGGCATGACGGCGATCCCCCCGTTCGTCGTCCGCGGGCGAGTGCTGGGCGAGGGGCCGGCGTTCGTCGTCGCCGAGGCCGGCGTCAACCACAACGGCGATCTGGAGCTGGCCCGCCGGCTCGTCGATGCCGCCGCCGAGGCCGGCGCCGACGCGGTGAAGTTCCAGACGTTCCGGACCGACGCCCTGGTGAGCGGGGCGGCGCCCAAGGCGCGCTACCAGGTGGAGACCACGGGCGGCGACGAGAGCCAGCGCGCGATGCTGACGCGCCTGGAGCTGGGGCCGGAGGCGCACGCGGTGCTGCGCGACCACGCCGCCGCGCGCGGGATCGTGTTCTTCTCGACGCCCTTCGACGAGGCGAGCGCCGACCTGCTCGACCGGCTCGGCGTCGAGTTGCTCAAGGTGCCCTCGGGCGAGGCGACGAACGTGCCGCTGCTGCGTCACCTCGCCGCCAAGGGCCGGCCCATCATCCTGTCCACCGGCATGTGCACGCTCGACGAGGTCGCGACGGCGGTGGCGACGCTGCGGGAGGCCGGCGATCCTCCCCTCGCGATCCTGCACTGCGTGAGCGCCTACCCGGCGCCGGCGGAGGACACCAACCTCCGGGCCATGGACACCCTGCGCGCGCGCTTCGGCTGCCCGGTGGGCCTGTCCGATCACAGCCTCGGGCTCGAGATTCCGCTGGCCGCCGTCGCCCGCGGGGCCGCCGTGCTCGAGAAGCACCTGACGCTCGACCGCGCGCTGGCCGGTCCGGACCATCGCGCCTCGCTCGAGCCCGCCGACTTCGCCGCGCTCGTCCGTGGCGTGCGCGCCGTCGAGGCTGCCCTCGGCGACGGCGACAAGCGCCCGATGCCCTCCGAGCTCGACACGCGCGCGGTCGCGCGGCGCTCGCTGGTGGCGGCGCGCGCCCTGCCGCCCGGCCACCGCCTGGGCCGGGAGGACGTCGCCGTCAAGCGGCCGGGCACCGGGATCCCGCCGGGCGAGCTGGAGCGCGTGCTCGGCCGCCGCCTGGCGCGGGCGGTCGGCGCCGACGAGCTACTCGACTGGTCGATGCTGGGGCCAGCCCCCTGACGTCCGCTGGCGGGCGGCGCGCGCGGCGATCAGCGAGCGGCCGCGTCCTCCGGTCGCCCGCGCTTGCGGACGACGGTGGGCTGGACGTGGGAGCCGTCGAGCGGGACCTGGCCCCGGACGACGTCGAAGTGCTCCCGGACGAAACGGAGCGCGGGGTCGCGGTCACGCAGCGCCGCAGCGCTGTCGAGCCCCTCGGCCTCGGAGCGGATGAAGTCGAAGACCAGGACCCCGCCCGGCTTCAGGACGTCCAGGAAGTGCCGCAGGACCGCAAGCGGGCGCGGCACGTGCTCCAGGACCTCGAGGCAGAAGATCGCGTCGTAGCGGCCGGGCAGCGGGGCGTCGTCGCCGGGCAGGATCGGCGTCACGGTGACGTAGGGCGTGGCGCGGAACCGCCAGCGCACGAAGTGGAAGAGCAGGTGCGGGATGTCGGCCGCGACCAGCTCGAGATCGAGGTGGCGGTAGTGGCGGGCGAGCGCGCTCACGATCGGCGCCGCGCCACAGCCGAACTCGGCGACCCGCCCGCGCCGGGGCAGGAACCGCGCGAAGCGCTGCACCCGCAGCGGCGACAGCGCCTGGCGATAGGTGTGGGCGAACAGGTGGTAGACGATACGGGGATCGCGCCAGCTTTCCAGCTGCGCCGCGTCGTTCGACAGGTCGGGGGCGATCGACTGCAGCCGCTGCCGGTAGACGCCGGTCAGGTGGTAGAAGTCGTGAGGGTGAATCGGGCGGTTGCCCAGCTCGTCCACCCAGTAGCGCCGAAACTCGGCGAACCAGCCCAGCTTCAAGTTCGCGTAGACCAGCGTGCGGTGCCAGCCGGTGAGCACGAGCAGCCCCAGGGCGTAGAGGCGCAGCCGGCTCGCCACACGGTCGAGCGGTCCCAGCCCCTCGCCGCTCCGGGCTCCGGGCGGCGCGGCAGGCAGGCGCTTGTCCTGCTCCTGGAGCAGCCGGGGAACGTCGGGCCGGAAGTCGTCGTAACGGTTCACGCGGTCCGGACTCCGAGCAGCTGCAGGCAGTGCAGCAGGTCGCCCTGGCAACCGGTGCAGAGCTTCCCGGTCCGCGCCCGGTCGGCCGGCGGCCAGGCGTCCTGCGCGCAGGCCGCCCGCAGCTCGCCGAAGGTGAGGTTGGTGCAGTAGCAGAGCAGCTCAGCGTCGAGGGCGGGATCGAGCGCGCGACTACTCACTTGAAGTAGGTGAAGAGGTGATCGAACAGCGCCAGCTCGCCGCCGCTGGCGCGCCGGCCGACGGCGTAGGCGGCGAGGCGGAACAGCGCCTTCAGCTCGACCCGGCGCAGGCGACGCCCCGCGCGCTCCGGCTCGAGCGCGACCTCGACGTGGGTCTTGGGCGCCAGGCGAACCTCCTCGGTCAGCCGCTCGCCCTCGTAGTAGCGGACGACCTGGGCCTCGGCCGTCGCGAAGCGCGAGAGGTTGCCGAGCGCCAGCGCGTAGCGCTCGGCGACCGGGCGGTCGAGGAAGAGGTAGCTCTCGAAGTTGTTCAGGGCGACGGCCCCGACGCGGTCGGGCACGCCGCCCAGCGTGGCGTTGACGGCGTAGTAGAGCGGCGGCGCCGTCGCGTCACGGCGCTGCAGGTAGGCGTAGTGGTGGGGGCGGTACGGGAACACGCGCGGATCGTAGCGGGCGTCGAACACGACGAGCAGCCGGCCGTGGGCGCGGCTGGCCTCGCCGAGCAGCGCCTCGAGGTCGAGGATCTCCCGGGTGGGGTCCAGCTCGGCGGCGACGTGGCGCCTCCCCGCGCCGTCGTAGGCGTCCAGCCGCAGCGAGGCCAGGCGGCGGCGGGCGCCGGGATCCTTCTGGTGGACCAGCTCGACGAGGTGCACGTAGCCGGCCTCGTGAAAGGTGGCGGACATCAACGCGCCCAGCTCACTTGACATGCATCAGCGACAGGGCGCCGTCGAGGCCGCGCCGGCCGGCGCCCACCAGGTACAGGTTGAACCAGGCATTGCCGGTCAGCCGCACGCGATCGACGGCCAGCGGGCCGCCGGTCCGCGCCGGGCCGCCGACGTCCACGAGCGCGGCGCCCAGCGGGGGCAGCCGCAGCAGGCGCGCGCCGGCCGGTCGGCCGGCGCGGGTCGTGGCCACCCGGATGCAGTTCACGACGTTCGAGAGATTCATGAGCAGCAGGTGCGAGCGGCTTCCCGGCCCGTCATAGACGTACTGGTCGCGCGCGAACGCGGGGATGGTGCGGCCGGCGAGCGCCAGCAGTCCGCCGGCGAGCGCCAGCGCCGCGCGCGTCCAGGCCGGGTAGTGCTCGATGAACTCCTGGCGGCCGTGCGTCGCCGTGTAGGCCATTCCGTCCACGAGCGCCACGTAGAGGTCGGAGCGGATCCGCGGCGCCTCGACGGTCACGAAGCCGTGCCCGGCCGCCGTCGGGACCAGCCGCACCTCGCGCGCATCGGCGCTGTCGGCCAGCGTCGTGGTCTGCACGGCCACCACGCGGCCGTCGGCGTCGTGCTGGGTGACGGTGGCCTGCAGGCCGGCCGCGTCGCGGCCCGACGTGAAGCGCGACTCGACGTTGTTGATGAGCACCACGCACTCCAGGCCGGGACGGGTGAGCCAGGGCAGGTAGTACGCCGGCACCCGCCGGACGCCGAGCAGGCGGCGCGCGAGCGACCGCAGGCGGGCCCGCATCGGCCGAGACTAGCGTGCACGGCCGGCGGGGTCAAGCGAACGCGATGCTAGAATCCGCCCCATGAGGCGCGCCATCGGCGTCGTCACGGTCGCGCGCTCGGATTACGGACACCTGCTGTCGCTGCTCGCGGCGCTGGAGGCCGACTCCGACGTCGAGCTGGGTGTGTTCGTCGCGGGCAGCCACCTGTCGACCCGCTTCGGGTGGACCGCCGACCTGGTGGAGGCCGACGGCTGGCCGATCGCCGCCCGCATCGACATGGGGATCGACGACGACGCGCCGGCCGCGATCGCGACGGCCACCGGGCGGGGCGTCACGGGCTTCGCCGAGGTCTTCGCCCGGCACCGTCCCGATCTGCTGGTGGTGCTCGGCGACCGCTACGAGATGCTCGCCGCCGCGCTGGCCGCGCTGCCCTTTGCCCTGCCGGTGGCTCACCTGCACGGGGGCGAGGTGACCGAGGGCGCGATCGACGAGCAGATCCGTCACGCCATCACCAAGCTCGCCCACCTGCACTTCGTCGCCGCCGAGGCGTACGCCGCCCGCGTCCGCCAGCTCGGCGAGGAGCCATGGCGCGTGCACTGTTGCGGCGCCCCCGGCCTCGACCGGCTGCAGGCGCGGGCGGCCCTGTCGCGCGAGGCACTCGGCGCCCGGCTCGGCGGCCCGCTCGGCCGCCCCACCTTGCTGGTGACGTTCCATCCCGAGACGCTGGCCGCCGGGGACGTGCCGCGGCAGGCCGAGGAACTGACCGCGGCGCTGGAGAAGGTGGACGGCAACATCGTCGCCACCGCGCCGGGCGCCGACACCGCGCACGGCGCGATCACCGCCGCGCTGGAACGGCTGGCGGCGCGGCGTCCCGCCACCCGCGTCGTCACCACGCTCGGCGACGAGGTCTACTGCTCCCTGCTGCGCGAGGCCGACGTCATGGTCGGCAACTCGTCCAGCGGGCTGATCGAAGCGCCCACCTTCGGCCTGCCGGTGGTGAACGTCGGCGACCGCCAGCGGGGCCGCCTGCGCGCCACCAACGTGCTCGACGTGCCGGCCGAGCGCGAGGCCATCGCCGAGGCGATCGGGCGGGCGCTCGAGCCCGGCTTCCGCCGCGGACTGGCCGGGCTCGTCAACCCCTACGGCGACGGCAACGCCGCCCCGCGCATCGCGCGCGTGCTGCGCGAGGTCGAGCTGGGACCGCGGCTGACGCGCAAGCGCTTCGTGGACCGGCCCGCATGACGCTCGGCTTCCTCGCCCTCCGGAAGGGCTTCCTCAAGGTCATGGGCGCGCTGATCCAGGCTGCGCTCGACCGGGGCCACGACGTCGTCCTGCTGTGGGACCCGGTCGAGGCCAAGCGCGGGGAGCGCCTGACCCGCGCAGAACTGGGCGCGTGGCGGGGGGCCCGCGTCGTCGAGACGGACCGGCGCGCCCCGCTGGCGCCGGTCCTGCGCGGCGCCGGCGTGGCGGCGCTGATCGGTCCACGGCTCCACCACATCCTCCAGGCGTTCGGCCACGACGCCGAGGTCGTCGCCCTCGCCGCCGCCGGCATTCGCCTCTACTCGGTCGACTACGGCCTCGACACCGCCTTCACCGATCCTGCCGGCTACCGGGCGGTCGACGTCACGTTCTACGCGACCGAGTGGCAGCGCGAGCTGCACTGGCGGGTGAGAGCCGCCGGCTTCGCCGAGGTCGGCGACCGCACCGTCCTGCTGGCGCGCAGCGCGGTGGTCGGCTCCACGATGCTCGATCAGCTCGCGGTCGTGGACAGGGCCGCGGTGCGCAAGCGTTACGGCCTCGATGACCGGCCGGTCGTCCTCTGCCTGTCGCTCAAGATGAACGTGCCCGACGACTGGCGCCCCCCCGGGTCCCGGCGGGTCTGGCGCCGCCGGCTCCTGTGGGGGGACGGGCCGCCGCTGCTGCGGGCGGCGCTGGCGCTGGCCGTCGGCCGCGCCCGCCTGGTACCCGGGATTGTCCGGTCGAACGACTACCGGGACCTCGTCGAGGCCGGGCGCCGCCTCTGCGCACGGAGCGGTGCGACCCTCGTCGTGAAGTCGCGTGAGAAGAACGGCGACCCGGCCTACCTGCGGCGGCTGGCCGACGTCTTCGTCGTCGACGAGTCGGCGTATCCCTACACCTCGATGGAGCTGATGGCGGTGGCCGACCTCTGCCTGCACTTCCAGAGCGCCGGCGTGCTGGAGGCCGCCTTCGCGGGCGTCCCCTCGCTCAGCGTGCGGATCCCGCAGGACCACCTGCGCGGCCATCCGACCTACGACGAGTTCTACGGCGCGCGGCCGGACACGCTGCAGAACTTCCCGGGCGTCGTGTGGTCGGTGACGCCGCGCGAGGCGGTCGCCCGCCTCGACGACGGCGGCCTGGAGGACTTCCGGACCGACCCCGGCCGGCGGCGCGCCTACGTCGACCGCTTCGTCGGCTCGGACGACACGCGCTCCAGCGACCGCGTCCTCGACGTCATCGAGCAGCGGATGGGGTGAGGTGGTCCGCGGTGACCGGACGATCGGGGACGCGCCGGATCCGTGACGCTGCGGCTATAATGGCGGACGGTTTGAGCGCCACCCTCAGGATCGGGGTCGTCGGGTTCGGCTACTGGGGCCCCAACCTCTGCCGCAACCTCGCCGAGGTTCCCGGGGTCGACGTGGCGGCGGTCGCCGACCAGCACGCCGACCGGCGTGCCGGGGCCGCCCGGCGACATCCCGGCGCGCGCCTGTTCGAGGAGGCCGCCGAGCTGATCGCGGAGCCGGACCTCGACGCCGTCGTCATCGCCACGCCCGTCGGCACCCACTGCGACCTGGGCCTGGCCGCCCTCAAGGCCGGCAAGGACGTCCTCGTCGAGAAGCCGCTGGCGGCGACGGGGGCCGAGGCCGCGCTGCTCGTGGCCACCGCCGAGCGCGAGCGCCGCGTGCTCATGGTCGACCACACCTTCGTGTACACCGGCGCCGTGCGCAAGATCGCCGAGCTGCTCGAAGCGGGGGAGCTGGGGGAGATCCGGTACTACGACGCCCTGCGGATCAACCTCGGCCTCTTCCAGACCGACGTGAGCGTGGTGTGGGACCTCGCCATCCACGACCTCTCGCTGCTCCAGTACCTGCTCCGCCGCCGGTTCCTCACCGTGCAGGCCACGGGCGGCTCTCCGCTGGGCGACGGACTGGAGAGCGTGGCGCACCTCACCCTCAACCTCGAGGGCGGGGTGCAGGCTCACATCAATGTCAGCTGGATCTCTCCGGTAAAGCTCCGGCAGACCATCCTCGTCGGGGACCGCAAGATGGTCGTCTACGACGACCTGGAGGCGGACGAGAAGATCAAGGTCTACGACCGGGGCGTGGTCTTCGCCGCCCAGCGGCAGCCGCCGCTGATGCCCGAGTTCCGGGTCGGGTACCGCGTCGGCGACATGTATTCCCCGCGTGTGGACCGCCGCGAGGCGCTGTGGGGGGTCGTGGCTCACTTCGTGGACTGTGTGCGCCAGCGCCGCCGGCCCCTCACGGGCGGGCCGGAGGCGCTGGAGCTGCTGCGCGTCCTGGAGGCGGCCGAGTGGTCGCTGCGCAACGTCGGGCAGCGAGTGACGCTGTGAGGTGGCAGCGCGTCGCCGCTGACGTGACGCTCGGACGTGACGTGCGGATCGCCGACTTCGTCAACCTGTACGGCTGCCGGATCGGCGACGAGAGCCGGGTCGGCCCCTTCGTCGAGATCCAGAAGAACGCCGTCGTGGGCCGGCGCTGCAAGGTCTCCAGCCACTCGTTCATCTGCGAGGGCGTCACCCTGGAGGACGAGGTCTTCGTGGGCCACGGCGTCGTGTTCGTGAACGACCGGTACCCGCGCGCCACCACCGAGGCCGGCGCGCTCCAGACGGACGCAGACTGGCAGTGCGAGCCGACGCTCGTCAAGCGGCGGGCGTCGATCGGCTCGGGCGCCACGATCCTCGGCGGCGTCACCATCGGCGAGGAGGCCGTGGTCGGCGCCGGCAGCGTCGTCACCCGCGACGTACCCGCGCACACGGTCGTGGCCGGCAACCCGGCCCGGGCCATCCGGCGACTGTGATCCGGCAGCCGCTCGTCGACCTCGCCGCCCAGCACGCCGAGATCGGCGCGGCGGTCCTCGCCGAGGTCGAGCGGCTCTTCGCTGCGGGGACCTTCATCGGCGGCGAGCCGCTCCAGCGGTTCGAGCGTGAGTTCGCCAAGCTCTGCCAGACGGCGCACTGCGTGGGCGTGGGAAGCGGCACCGACGCCCTGCACCTGGCGCTGCGGGCAGCCGGCGTGGGGCCGGGCGACGAGGTCATCACGGTCCCCCTCACGTTCGTGGCCACCGCGGAGGCCGTCGTGCAGTGCGGGGCTCGCCCCGTGCTCGTCGACGTCCGGCCGGACACGCTGGTCATGGACATCGGGCGGTTGTCGGCGGCCAGGACGGCGCGCACGCGCGCCGTCCTGCTGGTCCACCTCTACGGGCGCCTGGCCGATGTCGACGCCGCCCAGGCGTGGTGCCGGGCCCACGGAGTCGTGCTCGTGGAGGACGCCGCCCAGGCCCACGGGGCCCGGCTGGGCGGCCGCGCGGCCGGCAGCTTCGGCGACGCGGGCGCCTTCAGCTTCTATCCCTCCAAGAACCTCGGGGCGGCTGGCGAGGCGGGGGCGGTGGTCACCTCGCGGGACGACCTTGCCGAGCAGGTGCGACGGCTGCGCGACCACGGCCAGGCCGCCCGCTATCTGCACGCGGTGAGCGGGTTCAACAGCCGGCTGGATGCCCTGCAGGCCGCCGTGCTCGCCGTCAAGCTCGAGCGTCTCGACCGCTGGAACGAGCGCCGACGGGCCCTCGCCGGCGTGTACCACGAGCGGCTTGCCGCCGTCCCCGGGGTCACGATGCCGCCCCGGGCGGCCGACCTCGAGTCTCACGTCCACCACCTGTTCGTGGTGCGGGTGCGCGACCGGGATCGGGTGCGCCAGACGCTGGCCCGCCACGGGATCGAGACCGGCGTCCACTACCCGGTGCCGCTGCATCTGCAGCCCGCGTTCCGGGAGCTGGGTTACGCCGAGGGCGCCTTCCCGGCGGCGGAGGCCGCCGCCCGCGAGGTCCTCAGCCTGCCGCTCTATCCGCAACTGGACGGCGCCACGGTCCATCGCGTCTGCGATGCGCTCGAGGCCGCGCTCTAGTCCCGCTCCGCCGCTGGCCGGCGCGGGCGTGCTCGTCACAGGCGGGGCCGGCTTCATCGGCAGCCACCTCGTGGAAGCGCTCGTGGAGGCCGGAAGCCGGGTCCGCGTCCTCGACGACTTCTCCTCGGGCCGGCGCGAGCACCTGGCCGACGTGGCCGGTGTGGCGGATGTCGTCGAGGGGGACGTGTGCGACGAGGCCACCCTCGACCGCGTGTTCGCCGGCGTGGACGTCGTATTCCACCTCGCGACGCGGGGTGTGCGCCTGTCGCTCTCCCAGCCGGTCGAGGTGCACCGGGTCAACAGCGAGGGCACACTGCGCGCGCTGTGGGCGGCCCGGCGGGCGGGCGTCGGCCGCTTCGTGTACGTGTCGTCGTCCGAGGTCTACGGCACCGCCGTCACGGTGCCCATGTCGGAGGGCCATCCCCTGGCCCCGACGACTGTCTACGGCGCGACCAAGCTGGCGGGCGAGCACTACGCGCGGGCGATGACGGAGAGCTTCGGCCTCCCCACGGTGATCGTCCGGCCCTTCAACACCTACGGTCCCCGCGCGCATTTCGAAGGCGCCTACGGCGAGGTGATCCCGCGCTTCACGGTCCGCCTGCTCAACGGGCTGCCGCCCGTCATGTTCGGCGACGGGATGCAGACGCGCGACTTCACCTACGTGACCGACACCGTGCGCGGCATCCTTTTCGCCGCCACGCGAGGCGCCGGCACCGGCGAGATCGTCAACGTCGCCCGGGGTGAGGAGGTGAGCATCCTGCGCATCGCCCGGCTGCTCGGCGAGGCGGTCGGCCATGCGCTGGACCCGACCCACGCGGAGGCGCGCCCCGCCGATGTTCGGCGCCACTGGGCCGATGTCAGCCTCGCCCGCGAGCGCCTCGGGTTCACGGCGTCGGTGGGGATCGAGGAGGGGCTGCGGCGTTACCTCGAGTGGTTCCGCGCGACCTACCGCGACCCCGCCGCCTGTCTCGCCGGTCACGTCGAGCGCAACTGGTGAGGGCGGCGGCACCGCGTCACGGCTCGGCCCCGCGGTAGCCGAGCACGCGGGCCAGGCCTTCGCCCAGGGCGACCCGCGGCCGGTAGCCGAGCAGGCGCTGCATCAGCGTGGTGTCGGCGATCTCGTTTTCGGGCGCCGCCGCGTCGACGTCATAGCGGGCGGTCACGCCGAGGAGCGCGGCCAATCGCTCGGACACCTCTCGCACGGAGTGCTCGCCGGGCGCCGCGATATTGAGCGTGACGCTGTCGGCGAGGGCCAGCGCGCGGCGTACCGCTTCCACGGCGTCGTCCACGTAGACGAATGACAGCACGGATCCCTCGCCTCCGCCGAGGCGGATCGGTCGTCCCGCGCGCAAGCTGGCCACGAGCCGGGGCACCAGCATCCGGCCCGGCTGCCCGGGACCGTATGGGTGGAAGAAGCGCAGGATGACCGTCGGGAAGAGGTGCCGGTACCGCTGCACGGCCTGTTCCGCCACATGCTTGGTGAAGGCGTAGGCGCCGGCCGGAGCCGGAGGGACCGTCTCTGCCAGCGGCTCCCGCTGGCGCCGGTAGACGCTTCCAGTGGAAGCGAACACGAATATCCGCGCCCCGACCCGGCGCGCGTACTCGAGCAGATGCACCGTGCCCAGACAGTTCACGGCGAAGGCTTCGGCGGGCCGGGCTTCCGCGGCCGCAGTGTCGGTGACGGAAGCCAGATGGACGACGGCGTCCACTCGGCGCGGGAGGCGCTCGAGCCAGTCGATGCCCGCGAGGTCGGCCCCCAGCCGCTCGACCGCGTCGTGCGCCGGCTCGTCCTTCCAGTGTCGGGCGAGGGCGATGACGCACGCCTGCCGGGCGAGCAGAGCGACCACGTGCCGGCCGAGAAAGCCGCGGGCGCCGGTCACCACGACGACCGGTCGCGAGTCAGCCGAGATATTCACCCTCATCCGCCTCTCGGGCGCCGCTCAGGAGATCGGCGGCGCGGCGCTCGAGGGCGCGGGCGTCACGCTCCTTCCGCTCCTCGTGTCCGGGACGGCCCGCCGTCGGTAGACCTCGTACGTCGCCCAACGATAGTCGTCGACACGTCCGACGCGTTCGAAGTGGAGGGCGAGCAGGGCTTCGATGCGACCGATCGGCGCCGGCCGCGTCGACCGGAAGGCGTCGAGGACCGCAGGCTGCACGACCGCATAGTCAGCCTCGTGCACCAACCAGCGCTCGATCTCGTCGAAGCCCCACAGGCCGTTGCGCCGGATGATCTCCGGCGTCCCCCCGGCAGCCAGGCTGTTGGGGTCATGGATCTGCCGCAAGTACGGTGAGCGCCCCGACAGATACAGCGGCAGCGAATAACCGTAGAGGAACACGGGGGTGCCGGCGGGGACCAGCCTTGCCATGTGCGCCGCCGACCGCTTCAGGTCGTCGACGACCCGAGCCCCGGCGTGGGGGCCGTCCGGC
This sequence comes from Candidatus Methylomirabilota bacterium, assembly GCA_035762565.1. Taxonomy (GTDB): domain Bacteria; phylum Methylomirabilota; class Methylomirabilia; order Rokubacteriales; family CSP1-6; genus AR5. The sequence goes on from DASTOJ010000161.1 coordinate 33,548, forward strand.
AGCAGAGGGTGCCGGACGATCGCCATTGGCAGCACCCAGAGAACGATCAGCGAGGCGAGCAGGAGGCGCCGGGGTCCGGGGGACCGGACGCCGTCGAGCGCAGCCGCGAACGCGACGCCGAGAATCACTGCCAGCAACGCCCCGAACGAGGGGAAGAGGGCGGCCAGCAACTTCAGCTTGGCGTAGACCACGACCTGCATGAGCATCGCGGAGACGAACACGCCGACTACGGCCAGGAAGGGGCGGCCGGACAGCGTGGGCGGCAGCCGCCCGTCGCGGAGCCACCGGTATCCGAGGACGACGGCGACGAGGGCGAGGGCCACCATCCAGTATTCGTAGGTCCGGACCAGACGGATCACGCCCCCGATCTGATCGCCGACATCCTGCGGCGGATTGCGGACGAGCGGAAGGACCGAGGTGTAACCCAGCGGCGAGACCACGCGGCCGAGCACGGGGACGTAGGCGAGCGGCTTGAGGTGGCTGGGATCGGACAGGAAGAACGCCAGCGGCACGAGGCTTCCCGCCCCGACGAGCAGCAGACGCTCCCGCCGGGTCGCCGCGCTCAGCACGAGCCACGCCGTCACGCCCGGGTGGAGGGCCCAGAAGCTACCCTTGGTGACGAACATCAGGGAGAGGACCAACACTCCCAGCGCCCGTCCGGCGGCCGAGCGCGCGAGGAGAATGATGGTGAGGCCGCCCAGCAGGATCGTGGCCATCATGGCGTGGTAGACCGCCGTCGAGAAATAGGCGACGAGCACGCCCTGGGTGGCCAGGAAGAACGCGGCCAGCAGTCCCGCGTGGGGCCCTCCGAGCCGCCCCGCGAGGACGGCCACCAGGACGAGGGCGACAACGCCGAAGCCGAGCGAGGTCAGCCGGGCGGCCACGAGGCTCGGTCCGAAGACGAGCTGCGAGACTCCCAGCACATAGAAGGGCAGGGGCAGGCGCTGGCCGCGCATCTCGTCCTGGAACAGCCTGATCTCGCCGCGAACGGCGAGGCCGCCCAGGTGGACGTAGGCGTTCTCGTCCCCCCACGTCACCATCCGGGGCGCATAGTAGATGCCCTGCGCGAGGAGCAGGGCCCCGGCGACGCCGACGAGGATCCAGGCGCGCATCGGAGCCACACCCGCGGCCGCTGCCATGCCCGGCGTCAACCGTAACCCCAGGCCCGGACGTCGAGGCCGGTGAGGCGCTGGAAGTGCTGCACGGCGGGCGTCATGCGGTCGCGCAGGCGCGCTTGCAGGGCCGGGTCGAGCGGAGGACCGACCTCCCGCGCCGAGTTCACGAGGCCGAGATCGCCCACCGCGAGCGACCGCGGCTCCACGCCGACGAAGGCATGCACGAGGGCGAGCACCCGCTCCGGCTCGCGCATCAGGTCCTCGTAGACCACGAACAGGACGGCGTTCCGGCCGAACGCGGCGTAGTAACGCTCCGCGAACACGTCGTAGGCGCCGCGGATCAGGTAGTCGAAGGGGCGCGCGTCGTCGTGCACGACGCTCGTGCGCTGCCCCTCACGGTCGACGGCATCCGCGAAGGGGAGTGTCTCGATCCCGTTCTTCGTGCTCCACAGGTAGTTCGAGTACGCCCGGGCCACCGGCTCCCGGACACTGAAGACGAGGCGGATCCCGGGCAGATGCGCCCGAATGCGCCAGCACGCCTCCTCGGACTCGAGGTACCGGCTCGACTTCTCACCGCGAGCCCGGTAGTGGCGGGCAGCGCCGAACAGCTGCTCGAACGTGCGCCGGTAGCCGGCGGGGTCGCGGGCCGGGCCGAGGAAGACCTTGGGCTCGGGGGTGTACGGCTTGGCCATGTAGATGTCCGGGTGGCGGTCCAGCGCGTGGCAGAGAAACGTCGTTCCCGAGCGCGGCGCGCCGCCGATGATGAACGTCGGCTCCGCGGAGTCGCCCCCTCGCGTCATCGCGGCCCCACGTCGACGTCGAAGGTCGCCTGCTCGACGAACCACAGGGGGCGGTACTTGACCTCGTGGAAGGTCCGCCAGATGTACTCGCCGAGCACGCCGAGCGCGAGCGTCTGGATACCGCCGAAGAAGCAGATGGCCGCGAACAGCATCGTCCACCCGCGGAGGTCCCGGCCGAACACGTAGTAGTGCGCGACCTGATACACGATGGCGAGGAAGGCCAGGGCGCAGCTGGTGAAGCCGACCCACGTGACGATGCGGACGGGCAGGTGCGAATAGCTGGTGAAGACGTCGATGGCCGTGTGGATCATCTTGCCCAGGCTCCAGCCGCTTCGCCCGTGGCGCCGGGCCTCCCGCACGTAGGGGACCTCCGCGGCCCGGTAGCCTTGCAGTGCGATCAGTCCGAAGATCGTCCGGAAGCTTTCCCGCATCCGGCTGAGGTTGGCGACGATCGTCCGATCGATCAGGCAGAAGCTGCCGGTGCCCTGCAAGGGATAGCCGGGCAGCGCGTATCGGTGGACGAGCCCGTGGAAGGCCCGCGACAGCAGCGCCCGGTAGGCGGCCTCGCGGCGCTCGGCGCGAACGCCCCAGACGACGCGGAAGCCCTCCTCCCAGGCGCGCACGAACTCGGGGATGACGGCCGGCGGATCCTGGAGGTCGGCCGCGATGATGACCACGGCGTCGGCGTCGGCGTAGTGCACACCGGCGGAGATCGCGATGTGCGACCCGTAATTCCGGTTGAGCTTCAGCGCGCGCACGTTGTCGTGATGCGCGACGAGGGACTGGATCGCCGACCATGATTGGTCCCGGCTGCCGTCGTCCACGAAGGTCACGCGCCAGTCGAGGTGAGGCAGCTTGGCGGCCAACGTGCGGGCGAGTTCCTCCTGGAAGGGTTGGAGGTTGGCCTCTTCGTTGTGGACCGGGACAACGACGTCGATCCGCTTCGTGGCCGGACTCCGCACGGCGCCTCATCGTAGCCTATCTTGCCGCGGCGGGGAAGGACGAGTCCGGCCGGCCCTCGCCGAACGCGCCGTGTTCGCGAGTTGCTACCCCAGCCGTCGAGCCGCGCCGGGCGCCACCAGCCGCACCGCGTAGGCGACGTTGGCGCGGGTGTCGGGGTGCAGCTTGAGCAGCCACGAGGCGTAGACGGCGAAGGCCGGCGCCGCCGCGGCCAGGCTGGCGGCGAGCGACGGCCACGCCACCGGCGCCAGCAGCGCCTCGGCCGCGTGGAACGTCACGATCGCCAGCCCGAAGCCCGCCACGTAGACCGCGGCCCGCCGGTAGAACGGGATGCCGGCCAGCTCCCGCGTCCAGCCCACCCAGACCCAGGCCGGGAAGGCGATCAGGAGCAGGCGGGCGAGCGCGGCCCCGGCCTCGGCGGCCGGCAGCGCCGGCCAGCGCTCGGGGATCAGCACGGCCAGCGCGGCGAGATAGACGGCGAAGCGCAGGACGTTGACCGGCACGAAGCGCGCGACCTCGTCCTGGGCCTGGAGCACGAACGTGTAGGGGTTGACGATCGCCGCGGCCAGCGCCGCCAGCACGAGGATGCGCAGCGCCAGGATGGCCGGCAGGAACGACTCGCCGTAGACGATGCCGATGGCCGGCCCCGCCAGCGTCCAGAACGCGATGGCCAGCGCGGTCGACACGAACAGCAGCTTGTCGAGGCCGCTGAAGAACAGCGCGCGCGCCGTGCGGTCGCGCTCGGGCGTGCGCTCGGCGTAGAGCGACGACAGCCGCGTGAAGAGCAGCAGGCCGGGCGGCGCGATGACGCCGGCCAGCGCCTCCCACAAGCCGCGGGCGACGTGATAGTAGCCGGCGGCGGTGAGGCCGGCCCACCGGCCGACGAGGACGCGGTCGATCGAGTCCTGCACGAGGGCCAGCGGGGTGGTGACGAGGAACGGCCGCGCGTAGCGCCAGTAGTCGGCCACCGCGGCCCGCGTGGGCGCGCTCGGCCGGATGCCGCGGGCGGCGAGCACGGCCCCGGCGACGGCGCCGGCGAGCACGCCCTCGAGCAGGAACGTGGCGGCCACCCAGTGCACCGTGGGCACCAGCGCCAGCACCAGCACGGTCGCGGCCAGCCGCGCCACGCGCGTGGCGAGCAGCACGGCCCCGTGGGCCACCACCCACTCGCGCGCGATGAAGACCCTCAGGAACGCGTCGGCCAGCCGCCCGGCCACC
>DASTOJ010000162.1:0-2994 GCA_035762565.1 Candidatus Methylomirabilota bacterium
AGGATCCGAGGAGCTGTTCGTCGACAGCGGGGGCGGCGCGCGGGTGACCATCCTTGCCGTGGGTCGGGCAACGCTCGAGCTCAGCACGCCGGAGCAGGTGGCCTTCATCGATGATGTCGAGGTCGGCAGACGGGTGAGCCCTCACCTGCGCGTCGCCTTCGAGGTCGCGGACGTCGATGCCGCCACCGACGAGCTCGTCCGAGCCGGCGCGGGCCTGATCGCCTCGCCGCGGCGTACGCCGTGGGATTCGGTCAACGCACGGCTCGCGGCTCCGGGCGGCCTCCAGATCACGCTGTTCCAGGAGACCTGATCGTCGGGCTACGCCTCGACGTCCTTGTTCTCGGGGACGAACTGGCCGGCGATGAACGTGGCCCCCTGCGGGTCCCTGACCGTCGCCGTCCTGCTCCACGGGGCATCCACGGGCCCGGTGACCACCTCGCCGCCCAGCTCGCCCGCCTTCGCGGCGGTCGCCTCGACGTCGTCGACCGCGAACGTGACGGTCCAGTGCGCCGGCGTCGCCGAGTCGTCGTCGGCGATCGGAACGAGCGCCGCGACGACGTCGATGAATCCATCGGGCGCGCCCATCTGCGCCATCTGGTCCCGGAGGCCCGGGCTGCGCTCCTCCAGGTGATCGCCGTAGCCAGGCAGCGTCCACATCACGCCGGCAGGCAGTTCCAGGGTCTCCCACCCGAAAACGGCGCCGTAGAACACCTTGGCGGCCTCGGGGTCCCGGGTGGCGAGGCCGTTGAAGTTGAGCGAGCCGTGCTCGTTGACGATTGCGGCACCCTTCGTCCGCTTCGCCTGCCAGACACAGAACGCGGCGCCCTCGGGATCGGTGAACACCGCCATGCGCCCGGCATCCAGGACGTCGAACGGCTCGGCCACGACGCTGCCGCCGGCCTCGCGGACCCGCGAGGCCGCGTCGTCCGCGCTGTCGACCCAGACGTACGTGTTCCACTCGGCCGTCGGCGGCGCGCCCGGAGGAGTCGATCCGACCGCGGCCGCGTCACCGCCCCGAAGGCGCCCGATGAAGTACTCACCCTCGGACCCTTCGGGCATCACGTTCTCGAAGTCCCACCCGAACAAGCCGCTGTAAAACGGGAGAGAGACCCTGGGGTCGGGCTGGCTGCTGTCGACCCAGCAGGGGACGCCGGGGATGTATCCGTCACGCTCGGGCATTTGCGTCGCCTCCGATCGATCGCGGGTCAAGCGAACCATACGGCCACCAGCCGTCTGCGTGCTGAACGGCGCATGCCAGCACCTCGGCGTGACGGACAGCACACTATCGAACGTTGACGTATCGCTATGAGACGGATACGTTTCGCAGAGATACGACAGCGTCTCGGTCGAGGCGAGCAGACTCCGATCCCCTGTGAGGAGCTCGACATGTCCTCTCTCGCGCCCACCACCGCGCCCGCGATCCCCCTCCACGAGCGACCCGAGATCCATGCCCGGCGCTGGTTCCTCCTCGCGATCATGTGCCTCTCGCTCGTCCTGGTGGTCATGTCGGTGTCCGGGCTCAACACGGCGTTGCCGACCATCCAGCGCGAGCTCGGGGCGTCGGCCTCCGAGCTGCAGTGGATCGTCGACTCCTACGCCGTGGTGTTCGCCGGCCTGCTCCTCAGCGCGGGCGCGATCGGCGACCGCTTCGGACGCCGGGGCGCCCTGCTCGCCGGGCTCGCCGTGTTCGGCCTGGGCGCGCTGCTCGGCGGGCTGGGGTCCGACCCGACGCAGGTGATCGCCAGCCGAGCGGTGATGGGGATCGGCGCCGCGTTCATCATGCCGGCGACCCTGTCGATCATCACATCGATCTTCCCGCCGCAGGAGCGCCCGCGCGCCATCGCGATCTGGGCCGGCTTCGCGGGTGCGGGCGCATCGATCGGCCCGGTCGTCACCGGCAGCCTGCTCGAAGGCTTCTGGTGGGGCTCGACCCTGCTGGTCAACGTGCCCGTGGTGCTCGGCACCTTCGCCGCGGTCTGGACGTTCGCGCCATCCTCGCGGGACGACACCCACACGCCGCTCGACCCCGTCGGTGCGCTGCTTTCGCTGATCGGGCTCAGCTCCCTGATCTTCGGGATCATCGAAGGCCCCGAGAACGGCTGGACGAGCGGCCCCGTGCTGGCCGCGTTCCTCGTCGCCGGCGCCGTGCTGGCGTCGTTCGTGGCCTGGGAGCGGCGCAGCGACCACCCGATGCTGCCGCTCACGCTGTTCCGCGACCGCCGCTTCAGCACCGGCAGCGGCGTGATCACCGTGTCGTTCTTCGTGATGTTCGGGTTCTTCTTCCTCATCACCCAGTACCTGCAGTTCGCCCGGGGCTACTCGGCCCTGGAGGCCGGTCTGGCCGGCCTGCCGGCGTCGCTGGCCTTCCTGGTGTTCTCGCCCCGGAGCGCGGGGCTGGTCGACCGCTACGGCCCCGCCCGCGTGATGGCGCTCGGCCTGACGGTGGTGGCCGGCGCCTTCGCGCTCCTGACCACGCTGACGACCGACACCCCCTACCTGGTGATCGGCGCCGCCTTCGCACTGCTCGGGGCCGGGATGAGCATCACCGCCGCCCCCGCGACGAGCGAGATCATGACCTCGGTCCCGCTGTCCAAGGCCGGCGTCGGCTCCGCTGTGAACGACACCACCCGAGAGCTGGGCGGCGCGCTGGGCATCGCGCTGCTCGGCAGCATCGCCAACAGCGCCTACCGCTCCGGCATCGACCTGGACGGCATCCAGCTCCTCGCGAGGAACCGCGCCGCGGCGGAGGAGTCGATCGGTGCCGCGGCGTCGGTCGCCCAGCAGGTCCCGGGCGGGGGCGAGGTCGTCAGCCAGGCCGCATCCGCCTTCACCGATGCGTTCACCTTGACCAATAGGGTGGCGCTCGCCATCGCCCTGACCGCCGCGGCCGCGGTGCTCACCGTCCTGCGGCCGCGGGCCGGCGAGCCGGCCACCGACGAGGCAGGCGACGACGTCGACGACTTCGACCGCTTCGAGCTCGGCCTCGAGCCGGCT
>DASTOJ010000163.1:0-2237 GCA_035762565.1 Candidatus Methylomirabilota bacterium
CATCACCGGTGCGCTCTCGGCCTGGAGAATGCGGTTGCCGTCCACGTCGGTGAAGTACACCCGGGCCTTGTAGCTGTCCGCCGCCGATGGCGGGCCCACGAGATCGCCGCGGCGAAAGTTCGTGTGGTACACAGGGTCGACGACGACGACCTTCGATAGGTGCAGCGACCTCATCTCGCCTTCTTCCCCGTCCCGCCGCCGTCGCGGCAGTGCCCCCCAGTCGTGTCCGAGCCGCGCGACGCGCGGTCCGGACCGGCGAGGCTCCGGGCTCTGCAACCGGCATTCCCAATTTGGAGGGCGTGGCGCCTGAGCTGAAATCAGCGGCGCAACAAGGACTTGCGCGAGGGGCTCAGGAGACGGCCGCGCAGGTGCCTATTCGATTCCGGCTCGATCGGCGCGGACGGGGTCGGTGTGCGCGGCCTGGGAGCGTCTGTCAAGTCGCTGTATTCCTGGGCAAACACCCGGCCGTCGAGAGACCGCTTCGCGGCTATTCGAAATCGAATGGGCCGCCGGGTTGATCGGTCCGGCGTGCTGGCCTGCAGGCCGGAGCGGGCTCGCGAACGACTACGATCCCTGGCGCCGGCGGTCGGGGTCGTGGGCAGCGCCGAAAACGCGCTCCAGCTCGTAGGCAGGCGTCACGTCCAGCTGATCGTAGCGGCAATCCTCTGGTCGCTTGTCGAGGCGCCAGCGCCGGAACTGCGCGGCGTGCCGGAAGCGAGACCCCTGCATGTGGTCGTACGCGACCTCGCAGACCCGCTCGGGCCGGAGCGGCTCCCAGCTCAGATCCTTGCCCCGATTCCACCGGCTCGTGGCGCCGGGCAGCCGCTGCCCCTTGGCGTTCGCCTCCGTCTGCGCCAGGGCCCAATCGCGCCAGGGGTGGTCTTCGAACGCCCGCTCGCGCAGCGGCGCCAGCTCCGCGACGAGCCGTTTGCGTACCGCGTTGGTGAACGCCGCGGCGACGCCGACGTGATGCAGCGTGTGATCGTCGTCGTACAGGCCGAGCATGAGCGAGCCGACCATCGTGCCGGCGCCTTTCGTGTGCCAGCGGAAGCCGGCGACGACGCAGTCGGCGGTGCGCTCGTGCTTGACCTTGATCATGGAGCGCTCGCCGGCTCGATAGGGCGCGTCGAGACGCTTGGCCATGACGCCATCGAGCCCGGCGCCCTCGAAGCGGCGGAACCAGTCCTCTGCCAGCGTCCGATCCCGCGTGGCCGGCGAGAGGTGCACCGGCGGCGCCGCGCCCGCCAGCACCTGCTCGAGCCGCTGGCGCCGCTCCGCCAGGGGCGCGTCGCGCAGGTCCTGGTCGCTCAGCGCGAGCAGGTCCCAGGCCACGAACGAGGCCGGCGCCTGCGCGGCCAGTAGCTTCACCCGCGACGCGGCGGGATGGATGCGCGAGAGCAGGGCCTCGAAGTCGAGCCCGGCGGGCCCGACGATGACGATCTCCCCGTCGACGACGCAGCGCTCGGGCAGCGCGGCGGCCAGCGGGGCGAGGAGCTCCGGGAAATACCGGTTCATGGGCTTCTCGTCCCGACTCTGCAGCAGGATCTCCTCGCGATCGCGAAACACCACGGTTCGAAAGCCGTCCCACTTGGGCTCGAACTGCCACCCCTCCCCGCCGGGCAACGCGTCCGCGGCGCTGGACAGCATGGGCGCCAGGGGCGGGGCGAAGGGCAGGCGCATGTCTCGATCCGGGCTCATGAGGAATCGCGCGGGCCCGGAAACCCCGGCGACTCCATCACCCGGCTCGCCTGGACGAAGTGGTTCTGCTCGTGCACCACGATGATGCGGTAGGCATCCATCAGGCTGTACGTGACGAAGGGGATCACCGGCGACGTGATCGTGATGCCGTCGAGATCGAGCCGGCTGGTCGCTTCCATGCGACGCAGCAGCCGGCTCTGCTGGTCGAGGAAGCTCGCGATGATGCCCGGCGCGATGTGGCTGGTCGAGGGGTAGAACGCCGGCCGCGCCTTGACCTTGCGTCCCGAGTCGGGGCGGAGCGTCTTGATCAGGAGGCTCCCGAAGAAACGGGGGAGCAACGGCACGCGCTCCCAGGCGCGCCGGCGCCGCCGATTCTCCAGGACCTCCTCGATGATCCGCTCGTAGGGGCGATTGGAGATGATCAGGTGGTCGAAGCACTGGCCGATGCTCCACTCATGGCCGCCCGGCTTCCAGTTGATCTGCTGGACGGTGAGCCGGCCGAACATGCGCGCCGTCCCCTCGGAGACGAGCCGCCCCTC
>DASTOJ010000164.1:0-13098 GCA_035762565.1 Candidatus Methylomirabilota bacterium
TGAGGACGGGACGCTCCCATCGTTGCATCTCGCGAATTTTGCGGCATGGAGTAAAGCGGCCGGCGCACGCCGCCAACTATGGCTAAGGATTGTCCGAGCTGCGGTCTCATCAACCCCCCGGGGGCACGGCGGTGCGACTGCGGCTACGACTTCGAGACGCTGCGGATGGAACACTCGTACCTTGAGCCCAAGCAGATCGCAAAGTCCGCGGCCGTCGGGGTTGCCGCGATCGTCGGCGGCTGGCTCGCCTTCGTCGCTATGCGGATCGTGTGGAGGCTCGTGGTTGAGTCCAGCAGGTAGACGAGCTTCTCGCTCGCTTGGTTCAGCCGCCGCGTTGGATCGGTGGGCTCATGGCCTATGGGACGGCGCGTTGACCGTCGGCGGTGACGCTCACTCGACGTACAACTGCCCGGCGACGGCGTGGGCACCGTCGGCGCCCCGGCGCAGGACAACGAACGCGCCCATCCGGATGTCGAGCCCGGTCAGGTCGCTGACGACCGACCCATGGGTCACCAGCACCAGCGGCGGCTCGTCGCGATGGTCGGCGATGGCCTGACGAACCGGGACCAGCAGGCGGCGGCGCAGCTCCGCGTCGCGGAGCGCGCCCTGCAGGACGTTCCAGGGCTCCACCGTCCCGAAGGCCAAGCGCGCGGTGTCCAGGCAGCGGCAGCGCGGACTCGACAGTACGCGGCCGACCGTGATGCCGTTCTGGCGGAACGCGTCGCCGATGCGCCGGGCCTGGGCGCGGCCGGCCTCGTCGAGGTTGCGCTGGGTCGAGCAGTCGTCGAGGCGGGCGTCGGGCGGGTCGAACGAGCCCGGCGCGTAGCTGTGGCGGAGCACCACGACGCGGCCGGGCGCGCGCAGCGCCTCCCAGACCGCCTCGCTCGCGTGCGCGGCTCCCGCCCAGCCCGCGCACCAGGCGACCGCGGTGAGCCAGACGAGCGCGCGGCGACGCACGCTACACGGTCTGCTCGATCTGCGAGCCGGCGGGCAGCGAGGCCTGGCGCCAGTCGGTGTCGCGCGGCAGCACGGCCTCGGCGGCTGCGAGCGCCGCGTACGTCGGCTCGATTCCGCGCGGCGTGCCGCCCTCGGCGACCGTCCTCACGGCCTCCAGCAGCAGCCGGCGCGCCTGGATGACCGCGCGGTCGGCCGGTCCCAGGTGCTCGCGGCTGCGATCGACGATCGGGCCCATGCTCTCCTGGATCGCCCGGTCCTGGACGTTGATGCCGTCGATGCCGGTGAAGCTCTCGGTCTTCTGGACCTGGCGGTCGAGCAGGTAGTTGTTCGCGCGGTTGCGCTTGGAGCGGAAGGTGGTCTGATCCACGTCGAGCGGCCCGTTGCCGAGGCGGCGCTCGAGGCGGTCCTCCGCGGTCAGGGGCGCGTCGGTCGTGCTGTACTCCCAGTTGTAGACCATCGTGTTCTCGTCGTCGATCGGCACCCACGTGTGGCCGGCCACCAGCGGCACGCCGCTCTCCGAGCGCGAGGGCCGGATCTGGTGGAACGGCACGATGTAGTGATACGTGCGGACGTGGATCCGCGCCTCGTCGAGCGTCCGGATGCCCGCGTACTGGTAGCCGTAGTCGGTGACGTCGAGCGCGAGCGTCGGCGGCTTGCCGCGCACGAATGGGTTGTCGGGCTTGAAGCCCGGCCGGGTGGTCTCCATGGTGAGCAGCCGGTGCAGGATCGGCGCGTGCGAGGTGTCGATGCCGCCCTCCAGCCCCTGGACCCAGCTGGTCTCCTGGATCACCTTCGACACCTGGCGGTGCGTGGCGGGGATCCGCATCCACGCGAACGCCGGCGGCGCCGGCCGCCGGTCGGGTGGTCCGAGATAGGCCCAGACGATCCCGCCCAGCTCCGCCGTGGGATACGCCGTGGTGAAGATCTTCTCCTTGAAGCTGTCGGCGCCGGGCTCGTTCATCATGTCCACGCAGCGGCCGTCGACGTCGTACTTCCAGCCGTGATAGACGCAGCGCAGCCCGCACTCCTCGTTGCGCCCGAAGAACAGCGAGGCGCGGCGGTGCGGGCACAGCTCGTCGAGCAGCCCGATCCGGCCCTGGGTGTCCCGGAAGCCGATCAGGTCCTCGCCGAGCAGCCGCACGCGCACGGGCGGGCAGTCCGGCTCCGGCAGCTCCCGCGCCAGCAGCGCGGGAATCCAGTACCGCCGCAGGGTGTCGCCCATCGGGGTGCCGCGGTCGACCCGGGTGAGCAGCGCGTTGTCCTCGCGTGACAGCATCGTCGACCCTCCGTCGCCGGCAGTCTATCATTGGGGGCCCGGTCCGGGACGGGGCCACGAAAGGACGACGGGCCGATGGGTGAGCGACTGTTCGGAGCCCGGGTGCGGCGGCGCGAGGACGCCCGGCTGGTCACGGGGCGCGGCCGCTACGTCGCCGACGTCGCGCTGCCGGGGCTGCTGCACGTCGCCGTGCACCGGAGCCCGCACGCGCACGCCCGGATCGTGGCGATCGACGCAGCCAAGGCGAGCCGGGGCCCCGGCGTCGCCCGCGTGCTCGTCCCCGCGGACGTGGCGGCGCTCGGCCGGCTGCCCTTGGCCGTCCCCCACCCGAGCCTGGTCGCGCCCGCCTGCCCCGAGATCCTGCCGCGGACCATCGTCTCCTACGCGGGCCAGCCGGTCGTTCTCGTGGTCGCCGAGAGCGCCGCGCAGGCCGAGGACGCGCTGGACGCGCTCCGCGTGGAGTACGAGCCGCTGCCGCCGGTGGCCTCGCTGGAGGCTGCGCTGCAGCCCGACGGGCCGCGCGTGCATCCCAACGGCAACGTGGCCGCGCGGTTCACCCAGCGGGTGGGTGACCCGGCCGGCGCGCTCGGCTCCGCCGACGTCGTGCTGCGCGAGCGCTTCCACCTGCACCGGGGCGCCGGCATGGCCATGGAGACACGCGGGGTCACCGCCCGCTGGGACGTCGACCTCGGCCAGCTCACGATCTGGTCGACGACGCAGGCGCCCCAGATCGTGCGCCGGGCGGTCACGCGCTACCTCGGCCTGCCCGAGCACGCCGTGCGCGTCGTCACCCAGGACATCGGCGGCGGCTTCGGCCCCAAGGCGATCCTCTATTCCGAGGACATCCTGGTGCCGTGGCTGGCGCGCGCGCTGGGCCGGCCCGTGCGGTTCCTCGAGACCCGCCGCGAGCACATGCTGGCGGTCACCCAGGAGCGCGACCAGTGGCACGAGGTGGAAGTGGGCCTCACGCGCGAGGGGCGCATCGTGGCCGTGCGGGACAGCTTCGTGCACGACAGCGGCGCCTTCGTGGCGTGGGGTATCATCGTGCCGCTCATCACCTCGGTCAGCGTGCCCGGCCCCTACCGCGTGCCCAGCTACGAGGTGACGCTGACCGCGGTCTACACCAACCGCGTGCCCGTCACGCCCGTGCGCGGCGCGGGACGCCCCCAGGCCGTGTTCGTGATGGAGCGGATGCTGGACCTGGGGGCCGCCCGCCTCGGCCTCGACCGGGTGGCGATCCGCCAGCGCAACCTCATCCAGCCGCACGAATTCCCCTACGACGTCGGCCTCGTCTCGCGCGACAACAGCGCCCGGCGCTACGACAGCGGCAACTACCCCGAGTGCCTGCGGCGCGCAGTCGAGGCGGTCGGCTGGAAGACCTTCGCCGGCGAGCAGCAGCGGGCGCGCGCGAACGGCCGCCGGCTGGGGCTCGGCCTGGCCTTGTTCGTCGAGGACACCGGGCTCGGGCCCTACGAGGGCATGCGGGTCCGCGTGGAGGCCGACGGCCGCGTCTTCGTGTTCTCGGGGGCGTCGAGCCAGGGCCAGGCCCATGAGACGACGCTGGCCCAGATCGTCGCCGACGGCCTGGCGGTCCCGCTCGAGAAGATCACCGTGGTGCCGGGCGACACCGACGGCCTGCCCTACGGCGTGGGCACGTTCGCCAGCCGCGTCGCCGTCCTCGGGGGCGCCTCGGCCGCGCACGCGGCCGCCGAGGTCCGAAAGAAAGCGCTGGTCATCGCCGCCGATCGCCTGGAGGTCGCGCCCGAGGACCTGATACTGGAAGAGGGCCGGATCGCCGTGCGGGGGGCGCCGAACCGCGGCCTCGCGCTCGGCGAGGTCGCCGCCATCGCGTCGGCGCCGCGTCCCGGCTACGCGGTGCCAGGTGGGCTCGACCCGGGGCTCGAAGCCTCCGGCTACGTGCACGTCACGCAGTCGACGTACTCCAGCGGCGCCCACGCTGCGGTGGTGGAGGTCGAGGTCGAGACCGGGGTCGTGCGCGTCCTGCGCTATGTGGCCGTCGACGACTGCGGCACGATGATCAACCCCATGGTGGTCGAGGGCCAGGTGCACGGGGGCATCGCCCACGGCCTCGGCAACGCGCTGCTGGAGGCGGTCGTCTACGACGACACGGGCCAGCTGCTGACCGGCACGCTGATGGACTACGCCCTGCCCCGCGCCGACGACGTCCCCACGCTGGAGGTCCACCACGTCGTCACGCCCTCGCCGCTCAACCCGCTCGGGGTCAAGGGCGCCGGCGAGGGGGGCACGCTGCCGGCGCCGGCGGCCATCGCCAACGCGGTGGCCGACGCGCTGGGCGTCAACGTCACCGCAATGCCGCTCACGCGCGAGGTCGTCTGGCGTGCGATCCGGGCCGCAGCTGGAGGAGAAGATGGGCGTCAAGGGCATTGACCACTGGGTGATCGTCGCCGGCGACCTGGAGCGCACGCTGGACTTCTACGCGCGGCTCGGGTTCTCGATCGTCTGGGAGCACCGCGAAGGTCGACCGGGCCGCGGCATGCCGACCATCCGCATCAGCGCGTCGCAGAAGATCAACGTGCACGGCCCCGACTGGCCCGAGCGCCCTGGCTATCTCGGCGCGCGGCGGCCCACGGTGAGCGGCGCCGACTTCTGCCTGGAGTGGGAGGGAACGGTCCAGGAGGTGCTCGATCTCCTGGCGCGCGACGGCATCATCGTCGAGGCCGGGCCCGGCACGCGGACGTGTGCCCGGGGTCCGTCGACGAGCGTGTACTTCCGCGATCCCGACGGCAACCTGGTGGAATTCACGGTGTACCCCGGTGAAGTCCGCGTCACCGCGAGACTGACGAACGCGTTCGACGAAGCCCTGGTCCGACGCGGGATGCTCGCGCCCGAACAGGTCCGCGCCTACGAAGCGGACGCGCTCGTCGACACCGGAGCGGTACGCACGGTCGTGCCCGAGCACGTCGCCGTCCGTCTGGGCCTCGGCCTTCGCGGTCAGCGCACGGCCCGGTATGCCGACGGGCGGACGGCAGTGGTGAGCGTGACCGAGCCGCTCGTGGTGGAGCTGCACGGGCGCGACACGCTCGAGGAAGCTCTCGTGCTCGGCGACGAGGTGCTGATCGGGCAGACCGTGCTGGAGAAGCTCGATCTGTTCGTCGACTGCCAGGGCCGCCGTCCCATTCCCAACCCCGCCCACCCCGACGAGCCCATCACGAAGGTCTAGTAGCGGGCGGGTACGGGATCGGACCCGCGTAGTCCGTGCGCAGCGGCACCCAGCGGTCGGTCCACCCGCGCGTGAGCGTGGCGGCGAGCTGGGCGAGGTGCAGGCGGTCGTGTGCGACCCAGGCGGCCAGGACGTCCAGGCCCGAGAGCCCTCCCGTCCGCCGGTGGGCGACGGTGGCCGTCAGGCGGTCAGGCGCGAGCGCGGCGAGGAACGTGAGGCTGGTGGCGCGGCGGGTCCGGAAGTCGGCCAGCGTGGCGGGACCGTCCGCCTCGAGGTAGCGCCGCTCCACCGCCCACCGCTCGGGGTCGATCGGCGCGAACACCGTTCCCCCCTCCGCCACGACGCGCACGCGGGCGCCGAAGTCCTCCGTCTCCTCGTCGCGTAGGTGGCACACGATCTCCACCGCCGCCCACTCGTTCGGCGCCGGGCGCGCGCGCCACCCGGTAGCGTCGAGGCCGCCCAGCAGGTGGTCGAGGACGTCGGGCAGGCGCGCCAGCTCGTCGCGGGCGGCGGCGAGCAGGGCGGCCGGATCGGTCCGCCCCGCCGCCGGTCCGGGCGTCACTTGATCTCGGTCTTCGACTTCCACTTCACGAGCGAGGGGTCGGTCTCCTCCAGGAGCCTCGTGTAGATCACGCTCTCGGC
Organism: Candidatus Methylomirabilota bacterium; assembly: GCA_035762565.1. Lineage (GTDB taxonomy): Bacteria > Methylomirabilota > Methylomirabilia > Rokubacteriales > CSP1-6 > AR5. The sequence continues at coordinate 6,078 of DASTOJ010000164.1, forward strand.
CGGGAACTTCTGCTTGATCCGGTCGAGCGAGTGCAGGAAGTCGACGAACTCGATCATGCCCTTGTAGATCCTCTCGTTCATCTCCATCGAGTAGATGTTGAGCGCCATGATGTCGCGGGTCAGCGTCTCGTCCGTCTTCATCTCGCGGGCCACGATTTTCACGGCCGCCTCGCGGTCCTTGTTGATGCTGTCGGTCGCCTTCTTCAGCGCGCGCAGGACCGCCTTCAGCGTGTTGGGGTTCTCCTTGAGCATCTTGCCGCTGGCCACGACGCCGGCGTGCACGTGCAGCCAGTCGACCTGGCCCTCTTTGCCGGGGATCATGCTGCGGTTGCCGGTGAAGTAGACCTTGCCGCCGGCCTGCTTGACGGCGTTGAATACCCACGGCGCCCAGGCCGCCATCGCGTCGATGTCGCCCTTGGCCAGCGCCGTCACCGCGTCGGGCGGCGACAGGTTCACGAACTGGATCTTGGTGAAGTCGATCCCGTGGTCGCGGCTCATCGCCTGGATGGCCATCGTGACCGAGGCGCCCTTGGGCATGCCGATCTTGATCTTCTCGAAGTCCTTCGGCGAGCGGACGATCTCCTGCCCCTTCTTGCCGAGGACGATCTGCTGGGTGCCGGCGATGTCGCTCTGGGGCGCGATGTTGTAGATGGTCTGGCCGGCGGCGGCGATGGGCACGACCATCGTGGCCGTCGCGGTGCCGAGGTGGATGTTGCCGGCGCCCCACATCGACGGCAGGTCGGTGCCGGCGATGTACCAGCGCGGGTTGACCTTGATGCCCTCGGCCTTGAAGTAGCCGAGCGCGTCGGCCACGGCGAACTGCGAGGACATCTGGGCGTCGCGCACGAGCCAGGCGTCGATCTCGGTCAGCTCCGGCTTCTGGGCGAGCGCATCACCGGTGAAAACGGCGAGCAGCGTGAGGACGGCGAGCAGCGAGCGCATGAACGGGCTCCTTTCAGGCCGCGGCGCGCCAGCGCAGCAGGCGGCGCTCGGCGGTGAGCAGCAGCGTGTTGAACACCGATCCCAGCAGCCCCAGGACCAGCGCGCCCATGACGATCTGGGCGGGGTTGAAGAACGTGCGGCCCTCCATGATCAGGTGGCCGAGGCCGGCGTCGGCGCCCATGAACTCGGCGCCGACGATGACGAACAGCGCCAGCCCGAAGCCCACCCGGAGCGCGACCACGATGCCGGGCAGCGCGGCCGGCAGGACCACGCGGCGCACGAGGTCGGCCCGGGAGGCGCCCAGGCTGGCGGCAGCCCGCAGCAGGACCACGTCCACGCGCAGCACGCTGGCGGCGATGGCCACGAACATGGGAAAGAAGGTCGTGTAGCCGATGAAGACGATCTTCGAGGTCTCGCCGAGGCCGAACCAGACCAGGAACATCGGCAGGAACGCCAGCGGCGGGATCGGGCGGATGAACTCGATGACGGGCTCGGCCATGAAGCGCAGCGGCACGCAGATGCCGACCAGCAGGCCGAGGCCGAGCGCGGCGAGCGCCGCCAGCCCGAAGCCCTGGATCACGCGCCCCAGCGACGTCGCGAAATGCTGGGCCAGCTCGCCGCTCCGGGTGAGATCGATCGCGACCCGGCCCACCTCGGCCGGCGTGGGGAGCAGCACGGGGTTCACCACGCCCAGCAGCATGTTGCCGTGGGCGATCGCCGCCCACAGGACGAGCGCGCCCAGCACGGCCGCCCCCCGCGTGGCCGCCGCCCTCATTCGCGCACCTTCGCCACTTCCTCCTTCAGGACCCCGGTGATCTCCGCCTCGTAGTGCGTGAACTCCGGCGCGAAGCGGTCGCGCACCTCCGGCAGCTTGATCGGAAAGATCTGCTTCACGCGCCCCGGCACCGAGGTCATCACGACGACGCGATCGGCGAGGTAGACCGCCTCGCGGATCGAGTGGGTGACGAACAGGATCGTCTTGTGCTCCACGCGCTGGATGCGCGACAGCTCGTCCTGCAGCACCTCGCGCGTCTGGGCGTCGAGGGCGCCGAACGGCTCGTCCATCAGGATGATGGACGGGTTGTTGGCCAGGGCCCGGGCGATGGCGACGCGCTGCTTCATGCCGCCCGAGAGCTGGGCGGGGAACTTGTGCGCGTGGGCGCGGAGGCCGACGAGGTCGAGATAGCGCGCGACGAGCGCGCGACGCGCCGCGGCCGGTTGGCCCCGCATCGCCGGGCCGAACTCCACGTTGCCCGTCACCGTCAGCCAGGGGAACAGGGCGTACTCCTGGAAGACGACGCCGCGGTCGGGAGCGGGCCCGGTCACCGCGCGGCCGTCCACCTGCACCGTGCCCGTCGTGGGCGGCAGGAACCCGGCCACGATGTTCAGCAGCGTGGACTTGCCGCAGCCCGAGGGGCCGAGCAGGCAGACCAGCTCGCGCTCGTCCACGTCGAGGTCGACCTGCGCCAGCGCGGGCCCGGCGCCGAACGACTTGCTCACGCGCTGGATCTGGATCTTGGGGCCCATGCTCAGGCCGGGTGTTGCCAGCGGGTGAGCCGGCGCTCGAGCAGCCGCACCAGGCTGTTGCCCGCGTAGCCCAGGAGCCCCAGCACCACGGCGGCGCCGAGCATCTGGGGGACCAGGAAGAAGTTGCGGCCGTCGTTGATCAGGTAGCCGAGCCCCTGCTCGGCGCCGATGAACTCGGAGATGACGATCACGAAGAAGGCCAGCGCGACGCCCAGGCGCAGGCCGGTCAGGATGTCCGGCAGCGCGGCCGGCAGGATCACTCGCACGAAGAGACGAAGGCCCCCGGCGCCCAGGCTCCGGGCCGCCCGCAGCAGCAGCGGGTCGATCTGTCGCACGCCGGTGACCGTGGTGAGGAAGATCGGAAAGAACGTCGCGTACGTGATGAAGCCGACCTTGGACGGCTCGCCGATCCCCACCCACACGATGAACAGCGGCAGCACGGCCAGCGGCGGGATCGGGCGCAGCATCTCGACGACCGGCTCGACGAGATCGCGCACGAGGCGGAGGTGCCCGGCGGCCAGCCCGAGGCCGACACCGAGCGCGGCGCCGGTGGCGAAGCCGACGGCCACGCGCTCGAGCGTGGCGGCGACGTGGCCCCACAGCTGTCCCTTCGCCGCCAGCCCGCCGAGGCTGCCGAGCACGAGCCACGGCCCCGGCAGGAAGATGGGATTGAAGAGCTTGAAGGCCACGACGGCGCCGGACAGGAGGCTCCACAGCGCGAGGAATCCCGCCACCGCGCCGACCCGGAGCGCGAGCGCGCGGCGGCGCGTGAGCGCGGGCCCTCGCAGGCCCGACTCCACCAGCGTGGACACGTTGCTCACGAATGCGGCCATCGATGAGCGCTCGGGGCGAACGGGCGGCAGTCTATCACACCCGCCCGGGGCCCGGTCGCTTGACACCTCCGCGACGGGCACGGTATAGGCCACGCAACGGAGGACGTCATGGCGCCCATCAGGTGGCCGAGAGGCAAGCGGTGCGCGTTCACGATCTCGTTCGACCTCGACGGGGAGAGCCCGTGGATCCACCGCGACGCCGCCCTGGCCGAGCGCCCGCTGCACATGTCGATGGGCGCCTACGGGCCCCGGACCGGCGCGCCGCGCATCCTCGACGTCCTCGACCGCTACGGGATCAAGGCCGGCTGGTTCATCCCCGGCTGGATCGTCGAGCGCTACCCCGACCTCTGCCGCGACATCGTCCGGCGCGGCCACGAGGTCGGCCACCACGGCTACCTGCACGAGAAGCCGTTCTTCCTGGCCGGCGGCGCCGAGGAGGAGGAAGCGCTCCTGCTCAAGTGCCTCGACGTCTTCCAGACGATTCTCGACGTGCGGCCGCTGGGCTCGCGCGCGCCCTCGGCCGATCCCTCCCGGCACACGATGACGCTGCTGAAGAAGCACGGCTTCGTCTACCACTCGAACCTCATGGACACCGACCTGCCCTACTGCCACAAGACCGTGCACGGCGAGCTGGTCGAGCTGCCGACCGCGTGGTGCAACAACGACTTCCCCTTCTTCGGCTTCAGCGCGGTGCCGCCGGTCGGCCACGGCATCTGGAGCCAGGAGGACGTGTTCGAGATCTGGAAGGAGGAGTTCGAGGGCGCCTACGCCGAGGGCGGCTTCTTCAACCTGATGGGGCACCCCCAGGTGATCGGCCGGCCCTCGCGCATGCGCATGGTGGCGCGTCTGCTCGAGCTGATTCTCGGCAAGGGCGACGTCTGGATCGCCCGGCCGATCGAGGTGGCCGAGCACTACCTCGCGCAGCAGTGAGCGGGGGCGGGCGGCTCGCCGGCCGCGTGGCCCTGGTCACCGGCGGCGGGCGCGGGTTCGGCCGGGAGATCGTGCAGGCGTTCGGCCTGGAAGGCGCCGACGTCGCGGTCAACTACAACGCCAGCGCGGGGCCCGCGGCCGAGGCCGTCGCGGCCCTGGAGCAGCGCGGGCGGCGCGCCCTCGCGGTGCACGCCGACGTCGCCCGCGAGGATCACGTCCGCGCCATGATCGAGCGGGTGCTCGACCACTTCGGGCGGCTCGACATCCTGGTCAACAACGCCGGGGTCATGACCCGCGGCCCCTTCCTCGACGTCGCCGTGGCCGACCACGCGGCCATGTGGGAGGTCAACGTGACGGGCACGCTGCTGTGCACGCAGCACGCGCTGCGGCCCATGGTCCAGGCGCGCTACGGCCGCATCATCAACCTCTCGTCGCAGCTCGCCCGCGCCTCGGTCGGCACCGGCGGCTTCGCCGCCTACGCCGCCACCAAGGGCGCCGTCGAGGCCTTCACCCGGGCCGTCGCCCACGAGTTCGGCCGTCACGGCGTGACGGTCAACGCCATCGCGCCCGGCGGCATCGACACCGACATGAGCCGCGCGGTGATGACCCCGGAGTATCGCGCGCGGCGGATCCAGGAGCTGCCCGTGCGCCACCTCGGCGCGCTGGCCGACGTCGCCTACTGCGCCGTGTTCCTGGCCGCGGAAGAGTCGAACTACCTCACCGGACAGGTGCTGCAGCCCAACGGAGGCTGGGTGATGGCGTGAGCGCGCGGGACAGGTTGGGGCGTGGGAGGACGCGATGCTACGCTGAGTGGTGACGAGGACCGCGCCACGAACCTGAGACGACGGCAACTCCCGCCACCACGGCTGATGACCGGCCGTGAGCAGCGCTGGCTCAATCCGAACACGGGGCCGCTCAAGCTCCTCGAGCGCAATCTCGACATCCTCGTCTCGCGGTTCCTGTACCCGCATCTCGAGCGCGCCTGGAACCCCTACAGCCGGCTGCTGGAGCGACGCTTCGGCCTGACGGAGGCCGCGGTGTCGCCGCCCGGGTGGCCAGCGGGTGCTGACCGGCTCAGGGTGCTGCTGATCTCGGACATCCACACGGGCATCTTCCTCAGACCGAAGACCCTGTCGGCGATCGTCGCGTCGCTCATGGAGCTTCATCCCGATGTGGTGGCGGTGGCCGGCGATCTGGTCACGGGCAATGTCAGCGAGCTCGTTCCGTTCCTCGATGCCCTGGCGCCGCTGGCGTCCGCCCGGCTGGGTGCCTGGGGCTGCATGGGCAATCACGACTACTTTGGCGGAGACCCGGAAGAGCTCCGCAAGAATCTCGAGGCCATCGGACTGCGGATCCTCCGGAACGAGTCGGTGCGGCTGACCCACGGCGGGAGCAGCGTCGTGCTCGCCGGTATCGACGACCTGGTCATGGGCCAGCCCGACTGGATCGCCGTGACGGCCCAGCACGGTGTCCCCCACCTCCTGCTGGCGCACAATCCCGACCACTTCTACGAGGCGGCCGCCCGCGGCGTTCCCCTCACGCTGTCCGGCCACACCCATGGCGGACAGATCCGGCTGCCGCACGGACCCCCGATCATCCGCCAGAGCCGGTTCTGCCTCGACGAGGGCCTGTACGCCTTTCGCTCGTCGCTGCTCGTCGTGTCGCGCGGGCTGGGCAGCGTCGGCGTGCCCTGGCGCTGGGGGGCGGATCCCGAGGCCCTGCTGCTGGACGTGGTCGCTCCCTCCCTCATTCCCTGACGGGGAATTGATCTCATCCGGCCCATGCAGCAGGGTGGAGCCGACATGAAGCCGCTGGCCTCGGGAGGCTTCGGCGCGCGGCTGCGGTGGTGGCGCGAGCGCCGGGGGCTGTCGCAGCTCGAGCTGGCGGGCGAGGCCGAGACCACCCAGCGTCACGTGAGCTTCCTGGAATCTGGCCGCGCCATGCCGAGTCGGGAGATGATCCTGCGCCTGGCCGCCGTCCTCGGCCTGCCGCTGCGCCAGCAGAACGCGGTCTTCCTGGCCGCCGGCTACGCCCCGCCCTGGCGGGAGAGAGATCTCTCGGCGCCGGAGCTGGCTCGAGTGTCGAGCGCGCTCGACTTCATGCTCGCACAGCAGGAGCCCTATCCCGCCTTCGTCGTCGACCGCCGCTGGAACCTGCTGCGCGCCAACGTCGGGGCGCTCCGCCTGGTCGAGTTCCTCACCGGCCCCCCTCCGGCGACGCCCGCCGCGGAGCCGGTGAACCTCGCGGTCGCCCTGGTGTCGCCGGACGGCCTGCGCCCCTTCATCGTGAACTGGGAAGAGGTCATCCTCTACTTCCTGCGCGGCGTGCAGGACGACGCTGCCGCCGACGGCACGCCGGAGACGGCTGCCCTCCTGAAGCGGCTGCTCGCCGTGCCCGGCGCGCCCGCGCTGTCGCAGGCGCCGCCGCCGGACGAGACGCCCGCGCCGGTGCTGCCCATCCACTTCCGGCGCGGCGAGACGTCGCTGCGGCTGTTCACGACGCTCGCCACGCTGGGCACCCCGCGCGACGTGACGCTCCAGGAGATCCGCATCGAGGGCTTCTTCCCGCTCGACGACGCGACCGCCCGGACTTTCCAGGACTGGGCGGCCGCCGGGAGGCCGTCATGATCCACGTCGCCTTCGCCGGAACCTTCGCCGCCAGCCTCGAGCCGCGCGTGCGCGCCCATCTGGGCGTGCCGGCCGAGGTCACCCGGGCCGACGAGGCGGCAATCGTCTCGACGCTGCCGGACGTGGACGTGCTCGTCACCATGGCGTTCACCCGGGAGATGG
>DASTOJ010000165.1:0-7876 GCA_035762565.1 Candidatus Methylomirabilota bacterium
AGGCGGTTGGCAGGGATCCGTGGGGAGGACGTCGAGGGCGGTGTCCCCGCGGTGCCCCAGGTGGGGCGCGATCTCACCGCCGGAGTGTCGCCCATTCGATCGAGGACGGCCACTTGCGCGGTGACCGCCGTGGCAGTGGGGTTGCACAGGCGCCGTCGAATGGGTCGCTACGAAGTGCTCGAGACCGTCGCCATCGCCGACTGCGCGCTCACCATCGAGGGCGCCGACCTCGACGATCTGTTCGCGACCGCCGCCCGTGCGCTGGCCGAGCTGATGGTGGACCCCGCCACGCTCACGCCGAGCCTCGAGCGGCGGGTCGCCCTGGAGGCGGCCTCGCTGGATCTCCTCTTCTTCGACTGGCTGAGCGAGCTCATCGGGCTCAAGGACTCGGAGGGGGCGGCGTTCCCGGCGGTCGAGGTCCAGGTGGAGCGGGGGACGCCGTGGCGGCTGCGCGCGCGCCTCGTCGGCGGGCCGCTGCACGCGGGCACGGCGGCGCTGCGCGCCGACCCCAAGGCCGTCACGTTCCACCTCTTCCGCGTGGAGCCGTGGGCCGGTGGCTGGCGCGCGTGCGTGGTGATCGACACCTGAGGGCCAGACAATGAAGACGCTCCCGATCGCGGACTGCGTGTGGGAGATCCCGCCGACCGAGAAGCGGGGGATGCGGGTGCCCGCCCGGATCTACGCCTCGGAGGCGCTGCTGGCCGGCATGGACGCCGGCGTGTTCGAGCAGGTGACGAACGTCGCCTGCCTGCCCGGCATCGTGGGTGCCGCGCTCTGCATGCCCGACGGGCACTGGGGGTACGGCTTCCCGATCGGCGGGGTGGCCGCGTTCGGCGCCGAGGACGGCGTGATCTCGCCGGGCGGCATCGGGTTCGACATCAACTGCGGCATGCGCGTGCTCCGCACGACACTGACCGAGGCCGAGGTCCGCCCGCGGCTGCCCGCGCTCGTCGACGCCCTCTTCGCGGCGGTGCCGGCTGGCGTGGGCGCGCGGGGCTTCGTGCGCCTCACCGACGATGCCTTCGCCGACGTGATGCGCGAGGGCTCGGGCTGGTGCGTGCGGCACGGCTACGGGTGGCCGGAAGATCTGGAATCGACCGAGGGCGGCGGCTGCCTGCCCGGGGCCGATCCGCTGCACGTGAGCGCGCGGGCGCTCGCCCGCGGCCGCGAGCAGCTGGGCACGCTCGGGTCCGGCAACCACTACCTCGAGATCCAGGTGGTGCCGCCCGACGGCATCCACGACGAAGCGGTGGCGCGCGCGCTCGGCATCGAGGCGCCGGGGCAGGTCCTGGTCATGCTGCACTGCGGGTCGCGCGGGTTCGGCCACCAGGTGGGCACCGACTACCTGCGGCTCTTCGACGGCGCCATGCGCACGTATGGCATCGTCGTGAACGACCGCGAGCTCGCCTGCGCGCCCTTCCGCTCGCCGGAGGGGCAGGCCTACTTCGCCGCCATGACGGCCGCCGCCAACACAGCGTTCGCCAACCGGCAGGTCATCACCCACCGGGTGCGCGAGGTGATGTCCCGGCTCTTCGGGCGCGACCCCCGCGCGCTGGGACTCTCGCTCGTCTACGACGTCTGCCACAACACGGCCAAGCTCGAGCGCCACGTCGTGGAGGGCGTGGCCCGCGACCTCGTCGTCCACCGCAAGGGGGCGACCCGCTCGTTCGGCCCCGGCGCCGCCGACGTGCCGGCGGCCTACCGGCACCTCGGACAGCCGGTCATCATCGGCGGCTCCATGGAGACCGGCTCGGCGCTCCTGGTCGGCACCGCCCACGCCATGGCGGAGACCTTCGGCTCCACCGCCCACGGCGCCGGGCGGACGATGTCGCGCGCCCAGGCCAAGAAGCGGGTGTGGGGGGAAAGCCTGATGCAGGACATGGAGCGGCGGGGCATCGTCATCCGGGCCGCCTCGAAGTCCGGCGTGGCCGAGGAGGCCGGGTTCGCGTACAAGGACCTCGCGGCCGTCGTGGACGTCCTGCACCGGCTCGACATCTCGCGCAGGGTCGTGTCGTTGAAGCCGATGGGTAACATCAAGGGCTGAGCGGACCAGGGAGGCCGCCGGCATGACACTCTTCACGGTGGGCGAGGTCGTCAATCATCGTCGCGGGGATCACGAGTGCCCGGAGTGCTCGGAGGATTACCCGGAGCCGTGCCGCTGCGGCGGCCTGATGCACGCCAGCGACACCACCGAGGAAGACCCGGACGGCAACCTCCTGCTCGTGACGCTCTGTGATCAGTGCGGCCGGAGCGAAGACCAGCTCGACGAGGTGTGACGCGCTAGCAGACCGGGAACTCGCCCCGGCCGAGGCGGACCCGGAACTCCGCGAAGCCCTCGGCCTCGGCCTCCACCGTCGCCCGGATGGCGGCCTCGACGTCGGCGAGCGCCACGCCGTCGTGCAGGACCACCTGGACGTCGATCCACGGGTGATCGATCGGCTCGCCGATCCGCGCCGCCAGGTGCACGTAGACCTCGGCCAGATCCGGGACCGCTGCGTGGATGCGCTGCGCGAGCCGATGGCTGAGCACGCTGTACACCTTGCCGGCGTGTGCGAACGCGTTCTTGCCCGCCGCGGCCTCACCGCCGGTCGGCCGCACGAACGCGATGAGGCCATTGGCCCGGTTGCCGCGTCCGACCTGGCCGGAGTCGGCGTCCTCGGCGGAGGTCCCGGTGAGGGTCAGGTACACGCCGTCGCTGCCGTGGCCGGGCACGTCGAGGTTGTTGAGGCGCCACTCCAGCGACAGCGGCGCGCCCCGAGACTGTTGCGCGAGTGCCGCCAGGATCTCCTCCTTGCGGCGGAAATACGCGGCCTCGGACGGCGTGGCGCCGGCCAGCAGGGGCATGGCGACGGTGAGGCTCAGCCGGTCGTCCTCGCGCCGGCCGAACACCTTCACGTCGTGGCCGGTGTCCGGGAAGCGCGCCTTGAATCCGGGCCCGTTCAGGAAGCGCTCGACGCCGAGGACGATCGCCTCGGTCTCGCTCAGCGGCGCGTAGCCGCTGGCGCCGGAAGTGTCGTTGGAGAGGACGTCCGGTGCCGTGGACGCGAAGATGCCCGTCAGCTCGGCCGAGCCGGGGGCGAGGGCGACGCGCGTCCGCAGGTGGGGCAGGACGAGCGGCAGGTGTCCGGCGAGCCAGCGCTCGACGGCGGCCACCGCCGTCTCCTGTACGGGCAGCTTGTGCCCGTCGGCCTCGAAGGTCGCCCGGTCGCCGACGATGAACTCCATCGGCCGCATCACCTTGCCGCCGCCGAAGCCCTTGCGGCACTGGCCGGCGATCAGCAGCGCCTTGTCGATGTTGTAGTGGACGACTGTCCCCAGCCGCTCCAGGTACATTTGGTTCAGCGCCAGGGCGATGGCCTCGACAAGCGAGTCGCAGATCGTGTCCGGATGCCCGAGGCCCTTGCGCTCGACGATCTCCACGCGGCGCCGGCCTACCGGAGGCCCCGGCAGTGCCTCGACGACGACCGCGGCCCGGCGCCTCACGGCCACTCCTTTCCGGTCGACCAGCCCTCCGCCCCGATGAGAGGTACGAACGCGACGTCCTCGAGGGTCTCGCGGTCGTACGTCCCCTCGCCGGTCCGGACGACACGCACCAGCCGCTGAAACCGCGGCACCGACCCGACCGGCATGACCAGTCGGCCGCCGACGGCCATCTGCCGGAGGAGCGAGCGGGGCACGTCCGGACCCCCGGCGGTGACGACGATGGCGTCATAGGGAGCATGCTCGGGCCAGCCGAGCGAACCGTCGCCGCACCGGACGTCGACGTTGGTGTACCCGAGCTCGGCGAGCCGCCGCCGGGCCTGCTCGGCGAGGCTCTCGATACGCTCGATCGTGTAGACTTGCGCGGCGATGACGGCGAGGACGGCGGCGGCGTAGCCGGAGCCCGTCCCGATCTCCAGCACCCGATCGCCGGCCCGGAGGCCCAGCGCCTCGGTCATGACGGCGACGACGTAGGGCTGCGAGATCGTCTGTCCCGCGCCGATCGGCAGCGGCGAGTCGTCGTACGCGACGTCCGCCTGAACGGCGGAGACGAAGCATTCGCGGGGGACCTTCCGCATGGCGGCGAGGACGGCCGGGTCCCGGATGCCGCGCCCCGAGATCTGCAGGTCGACCATCCGTTCGCGCGCCTCGGCGAAGCTTCGCGGTCCCCGGCGCCTGCGCGCGGTGGCCTGGCGCTCCAGCCGCGCGGCGTACGCGCGGGCCCGGCGGCTGATCGCCACCTGTTCCTCCGGCCCTTCCTGGACCAGGAGCCGCTCGTCCAGCGCGCCGGCGGCGGCGGGCGCGGGCGCCGGGCCCAGCAGGCGCCCGCGGATCAACGCCACGACGGCGTCCGCCGCCGCGGCCACGTCGGACGCCACCGTGTCGACCGTCAGCTCCGGCGAGTGGGCGAACTCGTACTCCACGTTGACGCCGGGGACGCGGGCGCCCGGCCGGGTCGACCTCGCGTAGATGCCCGCCGGTGCCGCCCCCCGCGGGCGCGCCGCCTCGCGCTGCCGGCACACGTCGAGCGGACAGCGCAGCTGGACCTCGGCGAAGTTCGCGATCGTCGCCCGCGCGAGGTCGCGCCAGGCCCGCCGGTGGGCGGTGGCGTCGAAGATCACGGGCACGCCGGCCTCCACGAGGCAGGCGCCGATGTAGACGAGGGCGCGGTACACGCCCTCGCGCTCGGCGTCGCTGTAGGTGGGCGCCGGCGTGAGCACGCGACGGATCGCGTCGAGCTCGAGCACCATCGCGTCCTCGCCGGCGGCGTGCAGGCGCGCCGCCACCGCCCGCGCGATCGCGGATTTTCCGCTGCCGGGCAGGCCGGTGATCCAGATCGCCCAGCTCATCGCGCACCGGCGGGCCGGGCGTCGAGGGCCGCCCGGCGATCGGCCAGGGCCTCGGCGTGCGCCGAGTGGTTTCCGGCCAGGAAAGGCATCGGCGCTCCCCGATATGCCGCGTTGAGCATCTCGCTCCTCCTTCCTCCCTCTCGAACCGCACTCACGTCGAGGCTCACCGCGCCGAGGCATCCGTGCATCGGCTCTGCCAATCCGGCGGGCGTCGTCCGGTGAGACACTCACGCCGCCGCCGAGTGTCTCGCGAAGTCGTCGACGCGATCGGTGGCACTCAGGCGCGGCGGCGCGATGCCCCGATGGAAGAAGTCGCACATGATCCGGTTGCCGGCGGCCCAGCTCTTCACGGATCCACCGGTGTGCTGCGGGCACAGGTCTGCGTTCTCAGACAGCTGTCGGCCACACACGGCGCACAGGTTCATGTCCTCCTCCTTCGTCTCGCCCGCGTCGACGGCCGTCCCTTCGATGCCGGCCGCCTCGTGAGAAGCAGGCGATCGCCGGGGCATCGGTGCCGGGCGGCACGAGGATCGTCGGCTGAAACCAGGCGGGGTCGCCCGCCCATCACCGCGACGTCGTTGGCGTTGACCTGGACGACGTACCCGCCGATCGCCGCGTGGTGAACGTCACGCCCTCCGGCGCCCACCATCTACGGGGAAATCACTGCGGAGCCGGCGGGGCCCAGCATCTCCTGAAATGCGCGCAGGACGTCGGTCTCGGTCAGGATGCCGACGAGGCGGTCGCGCTCGAGGACGGGCAGGGCCCCGAGCTTGCGCTCGTGCATCAACCGAGCCGCGTCGTGGATCGACGTCGCCGCCCGTACACTCACCACACCCCGCGTCATGACGTCGCCGACGGACAGTGCCTGCAGCAGGCCGAGCAGATCCTCGGGGTCGGCCTGCACTGCGGGCGCGAACAGCGCCTGGCGGACGTCGCGCGCCGTCACCATGCCGACCAGACGCCCGTCCGCATCCACGACGGGAAGATGGCGGATCCTCCGCGCCCGCATGAGCCTGGCCGCATCGGTGAGGTGGAGGTCCGGGGCCACCGTGACGACACGGCGACTCATCCGTTCCCTCACGGTCATCGCGCGTCGGAACGTTCGAGTCGTCATCGCGGTCCTCCAGCAGCCTGCTTCGGCGCCAGGCCTCGGTAGCACGCCCCATGCCTGGACGAGCCGGGGCCGATGCTGGGGCGTAACGAGTGCTGGTACGCGTGGAAGGCGAGATGCGGGTCGCGGCTGGAGAATGCGGCAGCGGCGCCCCATCTGGGGCGACGGCGCCCCGACGACGACGACTCGCTCGGCCGGATCATCGAGGGGCCGGCGGCGGCCGCGGCCGGGCTCGCCGACTGCGAGTGAGGCGATGGCGGTACCCCGGCAGGAAGGCCTGGCGGTCGGTCGCAAACTCGCCGAAGGGCGGCCGGAGACCCCGATCGAGCGCTCGCAACGTCGGTCGGCCGACGTGAGCGAAGACGAGCCGCCTGACCCCGTGGCGCCTCGCCGCCAGCGCCACGGCCTGCACGTCGAGATGGCCGCCGGCACCTCCAGCGAAGCGGATGGGCCGGTTCCATGCGGCCGCCTCCGCGAACATCAGATCCGCGCGTCGCGCCCACCGCGGGAACTCGTAGAACTCCGGGGCCCACACGACCGTGAGCCCGGGTACCTCGATCCGGTAGCCGCACGTCGGATGGCTGGTGTGGACGACCGTGCGGTCGGTGATGCGCAGACCACGTGCGCCGAAGGGCCCCGCGTAGGGCACCAGACCCCGGGCTTCGGCAAGTCGACGGATTGCGGCGATGAGCTCACCCCGCGTGTCGGTCACGAGCCAGGCGTCGAGCCTGGCCATGGGCACCGCCCGCGGTCCCCCGTCGATCATGACCCGCACCCCACCGTGCGCCACCAGCAGACCCGCCGGGGCGTATCGCGGTGAGTTCTGCGCACCGACGCCGAGGGTGACCAGGCGCACGCGTCACCCGAGCGCGGCCTCGATCTCCAGCTTCAGTCGGCGCTCGGCCTCGGCCCGATCCGTGGCGCGCGCCTCGAAGCGCATGCCCTGCTCGTGGCTCAGTCCGTGCGTGACGAGGCCGACCGCCACCCACCCGATGCCCGGCACTTCGCCGACCTCGATGTCGACGAGGCGCCCGTGAATCCGCTCGCCCGTCAGCATGGCCGATCCTCCCAAGCACCGATGTCGTCCGGTGTCAGGGCAACAGGCGCTGCAAACCCTCGCCCTCTCGCATCGTGGCTCACGTGGGAAGCACGAGCTCGAAGCGTTCCCACGGGATGGCGGTCCAGGTCTCCGTCTGACCGTGTCCGTAGGAACGGATGATGGCGACGGCCTTGGAGGCGGCGATCTCGTCCGGCGCCTCGAAGATGTCGAGGTAGTCGTGGGGGCCGAGGATCGCGTAGTTTGCCACCCACTTCACCTGCGGACAATCCTTGCGGATGTGGTCGGCGACGGCACGTTCCAGGCGCTTGAGCTCGCCCGGGACCTTCACCGCCTCGGGCGTCAGTCGCGTGAGTACCACGTAGGTGGGCATGATCATCCTCCTTTGGTCCGACCGGAGAGCTGGTCGATGATGCTGACCGGCGCCATCACCGTCCTCCTTCCACGATGCATACCGCATACGGCTCGGCGCGACACGGGCGCCCCGGAGGAGCGTGCGTGTCCCGGCGAGCGCGAACGATGTCCAGCGCTTGCCGGGCTCCTGTGCATCGCCGGTGCCAGAACGCTCCCGCACGACTTTCAGATAGTTGCCCGCGGTCGGCGCAAGCCGCGGCCATGCATGTCCCTTGGTCGCCCCACCGATGGAGTGACCACGCGCGTCTTCACCACTTCACGCCGCGGAGGCCGAGCCACCGGAGGTCTGCGTCACCCGCAGCAGCGAGCGCTGGGCCGACCCGAAGACCGCCGGGACGGGACGAAACCTCGCCGGCGCGCAGCGCACCGCTTGCCGGCGCGTCGCGCGTCTGGCTGAAGCGACCGACGGCGACGCGGGGACCGGGGTGACGCAGCGGCGCCCCAGCCGAGGCGCCGATGCCGCGT
>DASTOJ010000166.1:0-27328 GCA_035762565.1 Candidatus Methylomirabilota bacterium
GTCACGTCGAAGGTTCCCTCCAGCGCCGGGTCGATCCCCAGGGCGGCGAAGCGGTCACCGACCTGGTCGTGGCTCACGGCCACCGGCCGGTGGCCGCGCGCGTCCCACATCACGAAGTCGGCGAACTCGCCGCGCAGCGCCGCGGGGATCTGCACGCCGTTCTGGGCGATCGTCGGCGGCGCCGACGCGCCCGCCGCCACCACGTTCGTCCAGTTCGCGAGCGTCGCCTCGCGGTGGCCCGGGAACACGTCGCGCGCCAGCAGCGGCGCCAGCGTGTCCATGCGGATGAGCCGGGGCAGGTCGGTGAAGCGCTTGACGAAGTCGGCGTCGTAGCGCTTCTCGCTCATGATGACCTGGGCCAGGCCCAGCGCGAAGGCCGGGTCCGTGCCTGGGCGGATGACGATCACTTCATCGCCCTTGTTGGCGGTCGCACTGTATTCGACGGTCACGACGACGACCCTGGTTCCCCGCAGGCGGGCCTCGGTCATCCAGTGGCTGTCGGGCATTTTCGTCGTGATCCAGTTCATGCCCCACACGAGCAGCAGGTTGGCGTTCTCGGCGTCGAACAGCTCGAAGTCCGAGGTCTGGTCGCCGTGGACCATCGGATGGCCGGGCGGCAGGTCGGTGTGCCACGAGTACGAGTCCCACGAGCCCGAGCCCATCGCCGTGTCGGCACCGACGCCGCGCACGTGGGCGTCGAGCAGAGCCAGCATGTTCCCGAAGCGGAACGTGCCGAAAATGCGGGTGGCACCCAGCTTGGCCATGCCGCCGCGCACCTTGGAGGTGCGGATGCCGGCCCCGCCGAGCGCGTCGACCATCGCCGGGTCGTAGCCCTGGGCGAGCAGGTAACGCTTGCCGGTCTCGCCGCTGTAGGCGCGCGCGATGTTCTCCAGCGCCCTGGCGTGGAGCGCGTAGGCCTCCTCGAACGGCACCTTCAGGAACGAGTCCCAGCCGCGCTTCATCAGGTCGGCCGGCGCCCGTCCCGTCGCCGGGTCACGGGGGAAACCGCGCTCGACCCACTCCTTGAAGCCCTTGCGCACGAAGGCGCCCTTCACCCGCCGGTCGCCGTAGAGGCGACGGCCGAGCACGAGGCCCTTCTGGCAGCAGCGCGGGTCCCAGCGGGCCGAGGCGCGATTGCCGCTGAGGTCGGTGGCCTTGCCGTAGCCGTAGGTCGGCTCGATCCGCACCATCACGTTGTTCTTGACGAAGCCGCGCAGCAGGCAGTTGTGCGTGTCGTTCGGCGCGCACAGGAAGGTGAAGGTTCGGTCGGTGCGGTAGATGTCGCGATAGATCCGCTCCCAATCGCGGTTGGGGTAGTCGAGGAGCGGGTTGGCGACCTTCACCGGCGCCAGGAACCGGTACTGCGCGAAGAGCTCGCGCGGCGTGGCGACCGCGCCGAGCCCGGCCATCGCCGCCAGCTGGAGAAAACGCCGTCGATCCATGCCGCCCTCCTCAGATCGTGCGTAGGCCTTCGACCCGCTCATCGTGGACCACGGTGGGCCGGGCCTGTATGACGCCCGTCATAGCCGGGGCCGGCTGGCCGGCGAGCACCGTGTAGTAGCGGTCGCCGGCGCACGCGCGGCAGAGCGTGCGGTTGCCGACCCGGACCTCGCGCAGGTAGTTGACGCCCTCGCCGCACGCCTCGCAGCGCACGCGCACGCGGGGGCGCGCCAGCCAGGCCGGGTCCACGATGACCGGGTCCAGCGTCAGGAGCTCGGACTCCACCAGGCTGCGATAGGCGACGGTCTGGGCGCGGCGGAGATCCGGCTCCCCGGGCGTGAGGGCGCGGGCCAGCTCGCGCGCCTCCTCGCGCGCCGCCACCCGCACCGCCGCGCCGGTGAGCACGTCGGCGAACGTCGCGGCCATCTTGCCGTGGTCCACGTGCTTGAGCGTGCGCTTACCGAGGCTGACGCCGGTGAGCGCCTGGATGGCGTCGGTCGCGCACCGGTCGATCTCGACGAGCACGACGAGCCGCTTGCCGGCCTGGCGCGGGTGGTCGAAGCCGAGCGCGCGGCAGCCGGCGACCGTCATGCGCACGCCGAGCACCTGGCCCGGGCAGAGGTGGCCGTGGAACGCGACGGCTTCGCGCAGCAGATCGTCGAACGGACGCTCATGGATCGCGACCATCGACGCGTCCTGGGGGCAAGCCCGATGCCACGCGGCCGTCGCGAGATTTCGCGGGCTTGAAGGAAGGCCAGAGTCCGGGGGTGGGGCGCGGCGCTCCCGGCCTGGGGCGCGAGCGCCCCGGCCCCGGGTGCTATCATCGGCGCCGATGCCGGCGTCACCGATCGCTGAGTTCCTCAAGCGGGCGCCGGTCTTCGCCGCGCTGGCGGCGCGCGAGGTGCAAGCCCTGGCGACGGTGGCGCGCGAGGAGCGGTACCGGGCGCGCGACTACGTCTTCATGGAAGGCGATCCCGCGCGCTGGTTCTGCCTCGTCCGCACCGGCCACGTGAAGATCCTGCGCCACGCCCGCACCGGCCGCGACGTCGTGCTCGAGCTGCTGGGCCCCGGCGAGATGTTCGGCGGCGTGGCGGTCATCGAGCAGCGCCCGTACCCGGCCTCCGCGCAGGCCACCGAGCCCTGCACCGTCGTGAAGATCCCCCAGGAGGCGATCGTGGCGCTGGCCGCGCGCGAGCCCTCGATCATCCGCGAGATCGCCCTGATGATCGGCCGCCGGCTGCGCGGCGCCCACGACTCGGTGAAATCGCTGGCGGTGGACCCGGTCGAGGCGCGGCTGGCGGCGGCGCTGATCCGGCTGGCCGAGCGCGAGGGCACCCGCACCGCCGCCGGGGTCGCGCTGCCGTTTCCGCTCACGCGCCAGAGCCTGGCCGACATGACCGGCACCACGGTGGAGACCACGATCCGCATCGTCAGCCGCTGGCTGAAGGACCGGATCGTGCTGGACGAGGACGGCCGGCTCGTGCTGCGTGACGTCGAAACGCTCCGGGGCCTGGCCGAGGGCGGAGACGAGTGACGCCGCTCGTGCGCCGCTACGTCAAGACGAGCTTCGTGTTCCTCGTCCTCGGCCTGGCGCTCGGCGGCTGGATCATCGTCGGCGAGTTCGTCCTCGGCGCCTACCCGCCGCGGCTGTACATCACCGCCCACGCCCACCTGCTGCTGGTCGGCTTCATGCTCATGATCGTCATGGGCGTGGCCACCTGGATGTTCCCGCGCCCGGCCCGCGAGGACACGCGCTACCGGCCCGAGCTCGCCGAGGCGGTGTACTGGGTGATGACGCTCTCCACCGCCGTCCGGACCGCCGCCGAGCTCGTGGCGCCGGTGTCGAGCGCGCCCGCCGTGCGGCTCGTGATCGCGCTGGGCGGCCTCGGCCAGCTCGCGGGGGCCGGGCTCTTCGTCGTGAACATGTGGTGGCGGATCCGCATGCCGGCGGCGGCACCACCGTCCCGCTGAATCGTATGACCGGGGTCATACCTGGCCGGGGGGCCGGCGCGTACCCTCCGAGGTCAGGAGGTCCACGACGATGGCTCACGCATGCGGGTGCGGGCACGGTGACAGGGGGCCGGCGATCGCCACGCGACCGGGACGCTACGCCGGTGACGAGCGCATCGGCGAGGTCGCGCGCAATCCAGGGGCGCTGGCGGTGCTCGAGCGCTTCGGCCTGAACCACTGCTGTGGTGGCCACCTCTCGCTCCGCGAGGGCGCGGCGGCTGCCGGCGTCCAGTTGCCGGCGCTCCTGCGCGCGCTGGAGGAGGCCAGGGAGCAGCCCGCATGATCGGGCCGGAGACGCGTCCGGCCGAGCTCGACCGTCTTCGACCCATCGAGGTGGACGTCCGCAACGACATTCGCCGGGGCGAGGAGCCGTTCGCGCGGATCATGACCGCGGCCAGGGCGATCGAGCCCGGCGAAGCGCTCGTGGTTCGGGCGCCATTCGAGCCCGCGCCGCTCTATGCCGTCCTCGCACGGCGCGGGCTCACCCACTGGACCGAGCGCCTGGCCGCCGACGACTGGCGCGTCTGGTTCCATCGCGCGGCGGCGCCGCCGGCGGGGCCGGCCCCCGTGGCCGTCGCCGACGGCGGCACGACGCTCGACGTGCGGGGGCTCGAGCCGCCGCAGCCGATGGTCCAGGTCCTCGAGCGGCTCGAGGCGCTCGAGCCGGGCGGCGTCCTCACGGTCCTGCACGAGCGGCGCCCCGTGTTTCTCTACCCCCAGCTCGACGCGCGCGGGTTCCGCCACGAGACCGACGAGCCCGAGCCCGGCCTGGTGCGGATCGTGATCCGCCGGGGCGCGGGCTGATGCAGCCGCCGCCCGGGCGGAGCGCCTCGCCGATGCTGCCGCTGGCGTACCTGGCGACCGCGGCGGCGGCGTTCGTGCTGGCGGCGCTCGCCCTTCCCGGGCTGGCGCCGGAGCTGGCCGGACACTACTACCAGCCGCGAATCCTGGCACTGACCCACACGGTGACGCTGGGCTGGATCACGCTCACGATCATGGGCGCGTCCTACCAGATCGTGCCGATCGTGCTGGGACAGGCGATCTGGAGCGAGCGCCTGGCCCGCTGGCAGCTCGGGCTGACCGCCATCGGCGTCTGCGGCATGGTCGCCCACTTCTTCCTCGCCGAGTGGTCGGGGCTCGTCTGGGCGGCCGGCCTCGTCACGCTCGGCGTGGCCGCCCACCTCGTGAACGCGGGCCTCGCCGTGCGAGGGCTCGCGCGCTGGACGTTCACCCCGCGCCTCGTCGCGCTCGCGCACGTGGGGCTCGGGCTCACCACGCTCTTCGGCGTGCTGCTCAGCGTGGACAAGCTGGGAACCCGCGTCCTACCCGGCAGCCTCTTTGCGAACCTGCACGCTCACGCGCACCTGGCCCTGCTCGGCTGGGTGCTGCCAATGGTGATCGGCGTGGCGGCGCGCGTGTATCCGATGTTCCTGCTCGCCCGCGAGCCCGCCGGATGGCCGGGTCGCGCGCAGCTGTGGGGACTGGCCCTCGGCGTGCCGGCGACGGTCGCGGGCATTCTCGGCAGCCGCGTGCTGCTGGTCGCCGGCGCGCTGGCCGTCGCCGCGGCCGTGATGGCGCACCTGGCCTGGGTCCTCGAGATGATGCGCGGCCGCAAGCGGCCCACGCTCGACTGGGGGTTGCGGTTCGTGCTGACCGGGGCGCTGGCGCTGGTGCCGGCTACGGGGCTCGGGCTCGCCCTTGCGCTGGACCTCCTCGCCGGGCCCCGGGTCGCGCTCGCCTACGCCGCGCTGGCGCTGGGCGGGTGGGCCTCACTGACGATCGCCGGCATGATGCTGAAGATCGTGCCGTTCCTGGTCTGGTACCGCGTCTACGCTCCGCGCGCCGGCCGGGAACCGGTGCCCACGCTGCCCGATCTCGCCTGGCCTGCCGTCGAGCGCCTGGCCTGGGCGCTGCTGACCGCCGGCTTCGCGGCGCTGCCGGTCGCGCTCTGGCTCGGCGAGCCGCTGGGGATTCGCGCCGCCGGCGTCGTGGTCGCCGCCGGCGCGCTGGCCTACGCCGCGACGCTCGCGCGCGTGCTCCATCACCTGCTGCCGTGCGGCCACCGCGCGGTCGCCGTCCCGGCCCGGCGGGTGGGAGCGGTGTGATGGGTCCCCACGACCGGGCGCCGTTCATCGTCATCTGGGAGACGACGCGGAGCGTGTACCGAGACAGCCCCGCGTTCACGGCGCTCCGCGACCCGGCGCGGCTCGGCGGCCGGTGCGGCCGCTGCGAGTACCGCGAGATCTGCGGCGGCAGCCGGGCCCGGGCGTTCGCCGGCGCCGGTGACCCGCTCGCCGAGGACCCGGGTTGCGCCTGGCGCCTGGCCGCCGGCGCCCCCATCGCCGGCGGCTCCGACGCCGCGCCGCCCGTGAGCGAGGGCGCGGTCATGCAGGCGCTCGGCACCGTCTTCGATCCCGAGCTGGGGATGTCGATCGTGGACGTCGGCCTGGTCTACGAGGTCCGCGTCCGGGGCGGCGCGGTCGGGATCACGATGACGCTGACCGCGCCCGGCTGCCCGATCCACGACGTCATGCCCGAGTGGGTGCGGACCGCGGTGCGGCGCGTGCCGGGCGTCGAGCACGTGGAGGTGACCCTCACGTTCGAGCCGGCCTGGACACCGGACCGGATCAAGCGGTAGGGCGCAGCGGCCTCCTCACTCGAACGCCATCACCGCCATTCCGCCTGCCACCTGGATGGCCCCCGGCAGGTCGTCGACGCCGAGCACGATGTCGCCACGAGTCGTGACGTACACCGAGTCGATGTTGATGCCCGCCCGCGCCATGACGAGCGCGACCTGGCCCAGCATCCCGGGCTCGTCCAGGACCCGCACGACCAGGACCTCGCGCGTCGTGTAGGCGATGTGCGCGGCCCCGAGAGCTCCGGCGGCCCGGTCGGGATCGCGCGGCACGAACTGGACGAGGCTCTTGCCCGCCTGGCTGACACCCTGGATGGCCTGGATGTTGACGCAGGCATCGCCGAGGGCGCCCGCCAGGGTCGCCAGCGCACCCGGCTCGTCGTCGAGAATGACCCTGAACTCTGTCGCCATAGGTCGCTCCCGCGGCGCGGCGTCCTCCCGCGCTCGCCCTCACTCCAAGGATGAGCCCCGACCAGCTCTCCGCCACGTGATGGCCGGGGGCTTCAAGCCGGTGAACGGCGCTCCTTCGCCGCGCGGTGGACCCGCACGACCGTCTCGAAGAAGGCCGTTCGGGCCGCCATGACCTTTGCGAAGGTCTCGCTGACCTCCTTCTCTCCCCACTTTGGGCACGAAGGCCAGCACGAGAGAGCGACGTTGCCGGCGTCCAGCGCTCGCTGCGCGGCACGCATCACCGGCCCATCGGGCGAGTCACAATGAGGTGGTATCTCGTGTCCCTCCCGTGTCCACTGTGCGCAAGGTTCGGGCCGGATCAGTTTCGTCGCAACGACGGGACGTTCGGCATCGCCGGCCCGGCCGAGCCTCGAGGTGGCGACGCGACACCGGGGCACCGGGGCCGCACCCGTGCCACGCGCCGCATCGGATGACACAGAAAAATGAGGTGTTCGCCCGATGGAATTGTGGTGCGCGACGCGCTTAGATGGACTCCAACAGGAGCCACTCGCGGGGTTCCTGGGGAGGTGGGATGGAGAGTCCACCGGATGCGGCGAGGCGCCACCAGGGCTAGGTCGGCTGGCGGCGCCCGCACCGTAGCACGGCAGTACCAAGGTCCCGACTTTTGCCGGGACGCTGACAGGCACAGCCTGCCGCACAGCCCGGCGCACGCGCCCGCGGGCACGGCGCCGGGCCCCACACAGCAGTCGAACGCCATCACCGTCCTGCCTGCAGCCGCCGCTCAGGGCCGGACGGCCCGGCGGCCCATGGCGGCGGTCAGGTTCGCCGCCACGCAGGCCAGCGCGATCCGGGCCAGCACACCGGAGAGCGCGACGGCTGGGCGTAGCCCGGGCCACTCGTAGACGGCGAGCGCCTGGGCCGTCCGTAGGATGACCGCGGCCAGCAACGCGGCGAACGCGAAGCGCGGCAGCAGGTGATGGGCGACGCCGACGATGAGGGTGCCGAAGAACCCGAAGACCTGGACGCTGGCGTGCACGAGCAGCCAATCCACCGAGAGCGCTGGTGCGCCGAGATCGAACCAGACCAGGAGCCACACACCGAGCGGTGCGCCCACGAACACCGAGGCCCCGAAGCCGAGCAGCGCGAACGGCCGATAGAGCGGAGGCTCAGGGGGGCCTGTTCGAGGGCCTCCCAGGCTGATCAATGCCCGCTGTGGCGCTTGGCGATCTCGGAGGAGAGCGACTTGAAGACGTCCGGCCGCTCGTCGCCGGTCACGACCAGGCTGCCGAGCGCGCCCTTGTCCATCGCCCGCGAGATGCTGTGGTCCACGAGCAGGAACCGTCCGGGCACATCGACCTTGAATTCCACGATGGCCGCACCACCGGCCGGCACGAGCGTGGTCTGCACGTTGCGCTTGAGGTCGCCGCCGATCGCCGCCTCCGCGTACACACGGTCGAAGATCTCGCCGATGACGTGGAACGACGACACGAGGTTCGGGCCCCCGTTGCCGACGTAGAGCCGTACGGTCTCGCCGGTCTTCGCCGTCAGCGCGCCCGCGTCCAGCAGCGCGCCCATGCGGCCGTTGAAGAGCACGTACTCCGGGCGCTCGTCCCGCGCCTTGTCGGCGTCGAATGGCTGCAGCCCCCGCGCCATGGTGCGCCCCTTCGTGTAGAACTCGCCCTGCATGACGTAGTACTCGCGGTCCACGCGCGGCAGCCCGCCGGCCGGCTCCACCAGGATCATGCCGTACATGCCGTTGGCGATGTGGATCGGCACGTGGGGCGTGGCGCAGTGGTAGACGTAGAGCCCGGGATTCAGCGCCGTCCACTCGAACACGCCCGACTCACCCGGGACGACCTGGGTGACGGCGGCGCCACCGCCGGGGCCGGTCACTGCGTGGAGGTCGATCGAGTGCATGTTGTGCGCGGTCTTCTGATTCGTGAGCTTGAGCTGCACCGTGTCGCCGGCGCGCACGCGCAGCAGCGGCCCCGGCACGGTGCCACCGAACGTCCAGAACGTGTACTCCACGCCGCTGGCCAGCGTGCCCACCTGCTCGGTCGTCTCCAGATCGACCACGACCTTCGCCGGTCCCGAGCGCTGGATCGGCGGGGGCACCTGCGGCGGCGCCACCAGGAGCGCCCTCACCTCGGGAGCCGCCGACTCGCTCAGGCGCTGCGCCGCCACGGTCCCCGCCAGGGCCAGGACCACCACCGTCGCCACGATCGCTCGCTTCATCGCCGATCCTCCTCGTGACTGCACTCTCGCGCCCGGCGGCGAAGTCGCGTTATGACCCAGGTCACATGCACCGGAAAAGGGGTGCGATTCTTCTATGACCGCCGACCGGACCGGGGCACGGCACAAGCTCGGTGCCAGGCCGTGGCCTCGTAAGTGCGTGATCTTGCGCGAGTCAGCCCCACTACCGTCCTCCCGGCTGGACGGCGGCTGGGGCGGCGTCGCCGCAGGTGGGAAAGGCGTGCCGCGATAGAATCACGCCCGCAGGCTGCCGGTCTCACACGCTCAGCCTGCGCGGCGATCCCTTCGGCCGGTCGGATCACACGTCGTTCTACACCGCCGGCCGGCCGGTCGTGTTCCTGTTCACCGACGCCCACGCCGACTACCACC
The DNA here is from genome assembly GCA_035762565.1 of Candidatus Methylomirabilota bacterium. GTDB lineage: Bacteria > Methylomirabilota > Methylomirabilia > Rokubacteriales > CSP1-6 > AR5. Next base: position 9,119 of record DASTOJ010000166.1, read on the forward strand.
GCCCCAGCGACACGTGGGACCGGATCGAGGCGCGCGGCCTCGCCGAGGTCACCGCGTTCGCGGCCCGCGTGGTCGACGCCGTCGCAACGCTGCCGTCGCCGCCGGCCTACGTCCGGGTCGCCGCGCCGCCGGGGGGCGGCCGGGGCGGCTACGGCCCGTTCTTCGGCGTCGTGCCGGAATTCGGAGAGAGCCAGGCGGCCGGCGTCCGGGTGAGCGGCGTGCGGCCCGGCAGCCCCGCCGAGAAGGCGGGCGTGCGCGCGGGCGACCTGATCGTGGCGTTCGCCGGGCTCACGGTGCGCACGTTGGAGGACTTCACGTTCGCGCTCCGCGGCCGCCGGCCCGGCGACCGGGTGGACGTGCGGGTCGTGCGCGAGGGCGCCGAGCGCCGGCTCGACGCGGTGCTGGAGGAGCGGCGGTGAGCGGCCGCCCCGGGCGGCGCGCGCTGCTGCGGCTGGGCGTCGCCGCGGCCGCCGCCGCGCTGGTCCCCGGCCGCACCGGCGCCTCGGCGGCGGCGCTCGATCATCTTCTCTTCCAACCTGCACGACCCCACCGGCCGCAGCTTCGCCCTCTACCTCGTGAACGCCGACGGCTCGGACCTGGAGCGGGTGACGTGGGCGGACGGCTTCGCGTCCTTCCCCATGTTCACGCGCGACGGCACCCGGCTGGTCTTCTGCGGCAACCGAGGCGCCGCCGCCCCCCGCGACCTCGACGTGCTCGTCGCCGACTGGATCGACTGCTAGCCTCCTGAGGAGGCTTCGAGCGCGGCGGCGAAGCGGGCGGCGGCGGCCTCGGCGGCGGACAGGGAGGCCGCGTCGCCGAGCTCCGCCTCGACCGTCGCGAGCTCGCGGCGCAGCTCGGCGTCTCCACGGGCGTCGAGGACGGCGTCGGCCAGCGGGAAGAGCAGGCCGTTCTCCTTGTCGATGTGGTCGCAGAGCAGCCGTACGTAGCGGCGGGCGCGCGCCGCCCGCTCCGCCCCGGTACCGGTCGCCATCGCGGCGAGCAGCGCCCGGCCCTCGGCGTGCTCATCGAGCATGACGTCGATCGGGCCGCCGCGCGGGGGCACACCCGCCTTGATCATCGCCGGAAAGAGCAAGTTCTCCTCCTTGGCGTGATGCATCCGGTCGGCGAAGGCGCGGAACCAGCCGAGCATCTCGTCCCAGAGCCCCGGCGGGAGCGCCTGGCCGGCGCCGAGACGCTCAGCGGCCACCTCCAGGCTCCGCAGCCCGTGCAGGATCACCCGGTGCTCGTCGCGCAGGATCCCGGTCGCCGAGCTCATCCCGAGGCCTCCCGCGTGCTCACGCCGCCGCCGGCTCGTCGTAGGGCAGGAGCAGGAGCGGAATGGTCGTCGCCTGCCCGAGCCGCGTGGCCATCGTGTCGCGCGAGAGCACGCCATGGCGCCGGTGGGCGGCCATGGCGATGAGGTCAGCCCCCGCCGTCTCCGCCTCCTCGATGACTTGCCCATCCACGTCGCCGATCCGCACGGCCGCCTCCACGGCGACCCCCGCCAGCGCCGTGGCCGCCTGATTGAGATAGTCGCGAGCCGCGCCCTCCACACTCGCCATCTCCTGGTCCGCGTAGGCGACGACCCGGTCGTGCTCGCCGCAGACCACGCCGACGGGCGGGACGACGCGAAGCAGGCGGACGGTCGCCCCGCAGGCGCGGGCCAGCTCGCCGACGGCCGGGAGCACCGCTTCGCCGCCGCGGGTGCCGTCGAGCGGGACCACGATCATCCGCACCGCCGCGTCCGCGCGATCGCGCGGCGGCGCCTCGCCGGCGCGCATCCGCTGCCGCGCCGCCGCCGGCAGCGCCAGGCAGTCCTGGCGGCAGGCCAGCAGCGCCGGCCACAGCGAGCACCGCGCGATCTCGGGCTGCCGCCCCAGCAGCTCGGCCAGCGCGGCCTCGCCCGGTGCCACCGTGATCTGCGCGACGGCGCCGGCTTGCGGACAGGTCAGGCGCCACGGCCGGCGCCAGTCGCGCAGTGCGAAGACGGCGATCGGCACCACGATCCCCACGAGCACGATCACGACGATCCCGGACAGGACGAGCCAAGCGTTCATGTCGGGCCTCCTAGCAGTCCTTCCAGACGGGTTTGCGTCGCTCGAGGAACGCGCGCAGCCCCTCGGCGGCGTCCTCGGTGGCCATCAGTTCGTAGTGGTAGAGATCCTCCAGCGAGGGCAGCGCGACCTCGAACGGCGCGCCCGCGGCCTCCCGGACCGCGCGCTTGGTCAGCCGCAGCACCGGGGCGCTCTGGCCCCGGAACCGGGCCAGCCGGCTCTCGACGGCGTCGGCCAGCCGGTCGGCCGGCACCACCCGGTCGACGAGGCCGATGCGCTCGGCCTCGGCAGCGCCGATGACCTCGCCGGAGAGCAGCAGCGCCAGCGTGCGGCCGGTGCCGATCCGCCGCGGGTAGTGCAGCGCGGCGATCGGCGCGAAGACGCCGAGCGTGATCTCCGGCTGGCCGAAGGTGGCGTCCTCCGCCGCGAGCACCACGTCGCAGAACGTCGCCAGCTCGGCGCCACCCCCCAGCGCCGCGCCGCGCACCGCGGCCAGCGTCACGCAGTCCAGGGCGTGCAGCCGGCGGAACAGGCCGTGGAAAGTCTCCAGCATCTCCTTGGTCCGGTTGCCCACGTGCTCCTCCACCGCCACGCCGGTCGAGAAGGCCTTGCCTTCGGCGCTCAGCACGAGCGCCTTCAACCCGGGCCGGCCGGCCGCCTCGTCCAGCGCCGCCGCCACCTCGCGCATCATCTCGACGGTCAGGACGTTGAGCGGCGGCCGTGACAGCACCAGCCGCACCACGTCGTAATCGGCCAGGTAGCGGATGAACCGGAAGTCGCTCATAGCGTCCAGCCCTTCTCGAGCACGGCCTCGCCGAGCCGGTAGCCCTCGGCGACGGCGGCGACGTGCGCGTCGCGCGCGGCCGGGCGGCGGTCGGCGACGGCGGTGACGACCCTGTCGAGCGCCACCACCCCCGAGGCGCCGGCGAAGACGCCGACCATCGCCGTGGCGACGCGGGAGTCCAGGCCGTGCCGGCGCGCAATCGCCGCCGCATTGGCGGCCCGCACGCGGCCGGCGTGGGGCGCGCGGCCGCACGGCGCCCCCGGCGCGTTGACGTACAGCACGGCGGCGTCGGTCAGCGCGGCGGCAGGAACCCCGGCGATCAGCTCGGGATCGAGGACGACCGCGGCGTCGGCCCGCTGCCCGTCGCCGTCGTCACCCGCGCAGATGTGCGCGGCCAGCCCGGCGCCGCGCAGGACGGCGGCGAGGACGTCACAGCCCAGCTGCACGTCGTCGGGGTCCCGACCGTAGAGCCGGATCCGGAGCATCACGCGGCCCGGGCGCCCGAGAGCTTGCGGAAGCGCTGCAGGCCGAGCAGCGCGGCCCCCAGCGCGGTGGTGAGCTGCGGGGCGTCCGGCACGCTGACGGACACGCCCAGCTTGTCGCGCAGGGCGGCCACCATGCCGGCCTGCAGCGCCACGCCCCCGATGAGCGTCACCTCGCCGTCGAGCCCCACGCGCTTGAGCAGGCTGAGCGCGCGATCGGCCAGCGAGTTGTGGATCCCGCGCAGGATGTTGTCGACCCCGACGCCCTCGGAGACGTGGTTGATGATCTCCGACTCGGCGAGCACGGCGCAGACGCTTGAGATCGGCTGCGGTGCGGCGGCGCCGAGGGACAGCGGCCCGAGGTCGGCGAGGCCGACCTCCAGGTATTTGGCCGCGCGCTCGAGGAAGCCGCCGGAGCCGGCCGCGCACTTCTCGTTCATGTGGAATTCCTTGACCTTGCCGGAGTCGCGGAGCTTGATCGCCCGCGAGCACTGGGCGCCGATGTCGAGCACGTAGCGCGTGGCCGGGAAGACGGCGGCGGCCCCCCGGGCACCGCACGTCAGGTCCGTGATCTGGATGTCCCGGAACGGCACCGCGTAGCGGCCGAGACCGGTGGTGGCCACGTAGGCGACGTCGCCGGCCGCCGCGCCGGCATCCTCGCGCGCGGCCGCCAGCGCCTCGCCCGTGACCTTCTCGAAATCGGCCCGGGTGCGGACCAACCCGCGGCCCCGTACCGTGCCGGTGTCGTCGACCAGCACGGCTTTGGTCGTCCCCGATCCCACGTCGATCCCCGCCACGAGCATGGCTATGGCCTCCCCGCGATGGCTGACTCGGCCGCCAGCGCGCGCTCCAGCGCGAAGAGCGCGGCGCCGAGCGCGCCCATGAAGTGGCCGTCGGGGCTCACGTTGAGCGGCCTGCCCAGCACCGCTTCGAGCGAGCGCACCATGCCCACGTTGCGGGAGACGCCGCCGGTGAAGGTGACCTCGTCCTCGACGCCGACGCGGCGGACCAGGGCCATCGTGCGGGTGGCGATCGCCTTGTGGACACCGCCCAGGATGTCCTCCACCGTCTTGCGCTGGGCGAGGTAGGACATGATGTCGGACTCCACGAACACCGTGCAGACCGAGGTGAGCCGGACCGGCTGGACGGCCGCCAGCGACAGCGGCCCGATCTCGTCGAGGCCCACGCCGGTGACGTCGGCGGCGGCCGAGAGGAAGCGGCCGGTGCCGGCCGCGCACTTGTCGTTCATGGAGAAGTCCATGACGGAGCCGTCGGCGCCGACCTTGATCGCCTTGGTGTCCTGCCCGCCCATGTCGATGACGGTGCGGGTGGCCGGGAAGAGCGAGTGGGCGCCGCGCGCGTGGCAGGTGATCTCGGTGATCTGGGCATCGCCGAAGGTGACCTTGTAGCGGCCGTAGCCGGTCCCGACGACGTAGCCCACCGACTCTCGCTCGAGGCCGGCCCGCCGGCAGGCCTCGAGGAACGCCGTCTCGCCGGCCCGCGACACGTTGGCGCCGGTCGGGATCAGCGCCCGGGCGACGATGGCCCGCGCGGCGTCGACGATGACCGCCTTCGTCTGGGTGGAGCCGACGTCGACTCCAGCGCCGAAGATCATGGAGACCTCCTGGGGAGCGTGAGTGTGGCGAGGGTGACGGCGCGCCGCTGGCCCGCGGTGAGGATGAGCGCGGACTTGGCGCGAAACTGCCCCGCGATCGCGAGCGCGGCCGCCAGCGCGGTCGGGCCCGGTGCCCACGCGGGAAACGCCAGCGCCAGCGCGACGAGGACCGCCGGCGCCGTGTAGCCGACCGCGATGAGCTCGATGGCCGTGGCTCCCGCGCGCAGCGGTGCGGTGGGGTACCGGAAGGCGGGGTCCGAGGACGCGGTCAGGAACGCCAGCCACGCCAGCAGCCCGAGCCCGAGCACCACCAGCATCGTTGCCAGGACCCCATGGCCTGGGGGCTGGCCGGCCAGCAATTCGGCCAGCACGAGGAGGGCGACGCCGGACACGGCCGCCGAGGCCGCGAACACGACCGGCATCATCGGCACGCTCCAGGCCGCGATGGCGCGCGCCCGGGTCAGCAGGGCGCCCTGGGCCAGGACGAGCGCGGTCGCGGCGGTCGTCGCCGGCAGGCGCAGTCCTCGCCCCGGCACCGTCTCGTCGGCGAGCGCCAGGACGGCGAACAGACCGCCCAGCCACAGCTCACGCGACATCCAGGACGTCGCGACCGCCGACAGCACGCGCAGGCCGCGCAGCGGCCGCCCGGCCTCGGCGGCGACGGCGGCGAAGCCGGCCAGCACGAGGGCGGGCGCGAGCCAGGCGGCCAGACTCATCGCGCTCCGGGCCCCGAGCGCGCCGGCGACGACGGCGGCCACGTAGAAGCCCGCGCCGAGACCGCCGAGGGCGAAGTTGAGCACGGCCGGCATCCCCCACAGCGTCTGCGGCGTGGCGGCGATCAGCTCGTCCGGGCGATGGTCGGTGCGCGTCGTGTCCATGCATCACGCCCCGAGCGCCCGCAGCCACACCAGGGCCGGATCCTCGAGCGCCGGCCGATCGAAACTGTGCTCCGCGCGGGACCGCGACGAGCGCGGCACCGGGTCCGGCCGGCTCGACTCGACGGAGTCGGGTGCGCGAGGCCCGATGCCGGCCGGCGGCGCGACGGCGGTCACGTAGTAGACCGACGGCTCCGTGCCGGCCTCGGGCGCGAGCGGCGCGACGTTCGTCCCGTCGATCAGCATCCGCACGCGGCTCGCGGGATCGTCGAGATCGCCGAAGACGATGGCGCCGGCGATGCACGCGACCGCGCACACGGGCGTGGCGTCGGGGTCGACCCCGGGGACGAGGCCGGCCAACCGGCCCGCGTCCACGCGCTCCTTGCAGAACGTGCACTTGGTCATGACGCCGCGCCGCGCGGGCTGCGCGGTCGCCCGCTCGGCCGGCGTCGGCTCGGCGAAGTCGCCGGCACCATCGTCCACGAAGTGGCGGGCGTGATAGGGACACGCCACCGCGCAGTAGCCGCAGCCCACACAGGCGCCGTACTCGATCCACACGATCCCGTCCGCGCGGCGGCGCGAGGCGCCGGTCGGGCACACCCCCACGCACGGCGGCTCGGCGCAGTGCATGCACTGCATGGGCAGGAAGACCCGGCGCACGTCGGGATAGGCCCCGATCTCGCAGTCGGCGACGAACCGCCACTGCGTGCCCGCCGGTAGGGCGTGCGCCTGCTTGCAGGCGATCGTGCAGGTCTGGCAGCCGACACACCGCCTCAGGTCGACGACCATGCCCCAGCGCATCGGGCCCTCCTTTGAACCGGGCATGGGCACCCGGCCGGGGCGTCCGAGGGGGCGTAGCCCCTTCGCTCGGACAATCGCCACGCCCGTGCCCCGCCGCGATCACCCTGGGCGCTCACTCGTCCGCGTGCCGAGAGCCGCGACCACGGTTCGGTCATGCCCAGCTCCCCGCGGCCGCCCGGCGGTCGAGCTCGGGGGCGATGACCGGCTCCTGGCAACGGCGCACGGCCACGGGCACGAGGTCGGCGCCGCTGCCGGTGGCGTCGGTGAGGGCGAGCGACATGCTGGCCACCTGGTTGAGGCTCGGCATGCCGAGGTCGCGGGCGAACGGCGTGGCCCAGTGGCCGAACTGCTGCAGGACGACGAGCACGTCGGGCCGCACGCCCTCGCGCAGGATCGCCCGGCCCCGGGTCGAGCCCGTCGGCGCGGTGATCTCGATCAGGTCGCCGTCCGCGATGCCCAGGCGGGCGGCGGCGCCGCGGTTGAGCATCACACCGAAGTGACCCTTGACGTTGCGGGCGACCTCGGCCAGCACGGGCAGCGAGACGTTGGAGCCCCAGGAGTACTGCATGGATCGGCTCGTCAGCAGCCAGAACGGGAACGCCTCGGGCGCGTCGCCGCGGGCCAGTGCCGCGTGCCTCCAGATGCCCGGGAAGTCCTTCCAGCCCGGCAGCGCCTGGTACTCGTCGAGCTGCACGTCCCACCACGTGATGCCGCGCTCGTGCAGGCGCGCGCCGAGCTCGGCGCCGATCCGCTTGATCCGCTCCTGGTAGGGCAGCTCGTAGCGCAGCCCCCGGGCGGTCATCGCCGTGTGCAGGTAGTAGCGGCGCTCGGGGAACGGCACGAAGAAGGCGCCGTGCTCGCGGAACCAGGCGAGGTCGTGCTCCACCGCGCCGCCGGTGAGCGAGCGCGTCGCCGCCCGGCAGACCCGGTCCCAGATCTCGGTCGCCGTCGGCAGGCGCCCGCTGCGGATGCGGTAGTCCCAGCCGTGTCCGTGCAGCGGCACCGTCGTCCCCGCCCCGCGGTTGAGTGCCTCGAGGTACGGGTCGAGCAGTCCCGTGCGGGCGGCCAGCTCCGTCGCGACGTCGGTGAGGTCGCGCGTGTCGAAGGGCGGCGCCACGACGGGCTGGCGGATCGCCCAGCCCGCGTGGCGCCAGTACTGCTCGATGTACTTGGTGCCGCCCACCCGGTAGAGCTGTAGCGACTCGAGGTCGCCGCTCTCCGGCAGCAGGAGATCCGCGTACCAGTTGGTCTCGTCCTGCGTGTAGGCGAACGCCGCGATGAACGGGAAGCGCTCGAGCTCGCGCTCGATGCGCCCGGTCTCCCAGTTCGAGATGGCGGGATTCGTCCGATAGATGATCCACACGTCGGGCCGCGTCGGCGCCGGCCACGCCTGCGGCGGGTCGTCCATGAACAGCCACGGCAGGTGCGCGGGGCCGAGGGCGGCCGACCACGGCGAGTCGTCCGCCAGCGGCACCAGGGTGCGGTACCCGTTGCGGACGTGGGGCGAGGCCTGCCAGGCATCGCGCGCGGTCGGGTTCACCGGCTGCTCCATGAAGCCGTCGGGGCCGGGCTCGACCGAGTCCAGGCGGTTCTGGGCCGGGCGGTTGAGCCGGACGGTCGTCCCCACGATCCCGCCGGGGACCTCCAGCGCGCCGACCAGCGCCGCCAGCATCGTGCGCGCCCAGCAACACTCGTAACCGCCCCAGCCGTTTGTCACGGTCTTGCCCAGGAGCACCGCGACCGGCCGGTGCGGATAGACGAGGCCGTCCACCTCGATCGTGGCGCCGACACGCGCGTGGGCCAGGTACCCGGCGGCCAGCCGCCGGATGGTGGCGGCCGGCACATCCGCGATGGCCTCCGCCCGCTCGGGCGAGTAGGCGAGCACGTGCTCGCGCAGGTGCGCGAAGGCCGGCCGGACGCGCTCGCTCACCGTGCGGCTGGCGCCATCGGCGCCCACTTCCACCCCCGCCGCGATGAACTCGCCGTCCAGCGCCGGCCTCGCGCACTTGCGGTCATCGAAGGGCACGGACCGCCCGCGCGCCACGTCCCACACCATCGGCTTGCGAGTCTCGGGATCGCGCAGGTACCAGCCCCCCGGGCCGATCAGGTAGGGCGAGGCCGTCCGGCGCTCCAGGAACGGCAGGTCGCAGACGCGGCGCCAGTCGTGCTCGTGCAGGATCACGTGCAGCAGCGCCAGCAGCACGGCGGCGTCGGTCTTGGGCCGGATGGGCACCCACTCGGCGGCGCCGGCGGCGGTGACGGACTGGTGCGGCTCGAGCTGCACCCAGGTGAGACCGCGCGCGCGCGCCTCGGCGTGGCGAAAGACGCCAGTGACGCCGCCGGAGGCGTCGCCGTTGTAGCCGAACGACAGCACGTAGTCGCAGCGCGGCAGATCGGCGGCGACGGTGAAGGCGCGGTGCCAGAACTCGCCGTACAGGTGCTCGGAGTGGTAGCACTTGACGCCCTGCCCGCTGCCGATGCCCTGGTCCACCGGGCCCCAGGCCGCCAGGAACGCGGCGAAGGTGCCGAGGTAGGCCGGGGCGATGCCGCCGGAGCCGAGCGTGACGGCCAGCCGCGGGTAGCCGGCGGTGTCGAGGAGGCCGCGCTCGCGCGTCGCGTTGAGCCGGGCGGCCAGTGTCCCGAGCGCCTCGTCCCAGGAGATCGGCACCCAGCCCGGGTCCTCGTGGCGGCCCTTCCGGGGATTCGTCCGCTTCAGCGGCGTGCGGACGCGCGCGGGGTTGTAGAGCTTCTGCACGAGGCCGTAGGCGCGCACGCAGACCTTGCCGCACGCCGGGTGCTCGGCGGCGACATCGCCGTTCGGCTCCACGCCGACCGCGACGCCGTCGCGGACCACGACCTTCAGGAGGTCCGGACCCGCCACGCACTGGTAGCAGTAGACGGGGATCCTGGTGTCCATGTCAGCCGGCCGCCTGCACGAGCTTCTTGTGCTCGAGCGCCTCGAAGAAGGCGTCGACGCGGTTTCTGATCTGCGCCTCGGCGTAGTAGCGCGGATCCTCGAGGTCGGACTCCACCAGCAGCGTCGGCACTCCCAGCTCCCGGGTGAAGTACTCCCGCATGTCGCCCTGGCCGGCCGAGAAGAGCCGGCACGACTTGATCGAGTGGATGACCAGCGCGTCGGCGTCCCAGTCCTCCACGTACCGCCGGATCTGCGCATAGCGGGCGACGATCGAGCGGTTGGTGAGGTTCTCGTACAGCATCTGCTCGGCGATCGATTCCAGCGGCCGCCGCGGGTCGTGGCGGAAGCCGAACTCCCAGATGCCGCCGACCGTCGAGTACGTCGACTGCACCGCCACCGCGCCCCAGCGGCTCATGAGGTTGCGGAAGTTCTTGTAGTAGGGATAGGGTGGCGGCCCCTCGATGACCGTGCGGAACCGCTCCTCCGACAGGGGGCCGAGCCTGCGGGCGGCGAGGTCCTCGAACTCCGCCACCGCCTCGTCGAAGAACGCGGCCGCCTCCGGCGTGCCGCGCAGCACGTTGATCGGGCCCATCATGTTGATGGAGTCGAAGTACGCGTCGAACGGCGCCGGGTGATGCTTGGTGAGGTGCTTGCACCGCGCGTAGCCCTCCTGGGCCCGCGCGGACGCCGCCAGGATCTCGCGCAGCTCGTCGATGTCGAAGGCCCGGCCGGTGACCGACTCGGCGAGCGCGATCAGCTCGCGCAGCTGGCCCACCACGTAGCGCACGTCGGCCTCGGCCGGCGCGGCGGTGCGGGCGAACGGCACGTCGAGCATGAAGAGCTTCGAGCCGCTGACGTCGGCCAGGTGCTCGAACCACTTCACGTAGACGTTGCAGCCGACGTAGTTGCAGACGGTGAGGGTGGGGAAGGGAATGGGCGTGCCGGGCCCCATGCCGCCGTCCAGGTAGAGCCCGATGTCGGCCTTGACGTAGGCGCAGTTGTCGCTGGAGTAGCCGGCCTGCTCGGCCTTGAGGATCAGCGGCAGCGACTTGTGACGGATCGCGTTCTGTAGCGCGGTGACTTCCGGGAAGATCGGCAGCAGGTGGCAGGCCCGCAGCAGCTCCACGCAGTTGCCGGAGATCATCAGCGCCGCGGTCGGCCGTCCCTCGGCCTCCGCCCGCCCCAGCTCCGCCATCCACGCCGACATCAGCTCACGCGACCGCTGGTGCACCCGGCCCTGATATGCCCGCTCCGTCACCTGCGGCGGCATGCGCGCCTCCTCAGTCGAACAGCATGGATTCCACGAACGTCTCGATCTCGTTGCGCGTGCGCTCGAAGGTCCACATCTTTTCCTCGAACTCGACGATCATGTGCGGAATACCCTCGCGGTCGAGGCCCTGCTTCATGAGCACGTAGTCGAAGAGCGCGGGCTCGCAGAACTTGGCCGGCAGGAAGACGACGGCATCGGCGCGCGCGCGGCGGACCTTCTCGATGAGCCCGGCGGCGCGGTGTTGGCGGCTCTCGTGGCGGGTCGAGGACGGGACCGCCCGGTCCACGTAGGCCAGGCCCAGCTGCTCGAAGGGATCTCCAGCGGACGGGACGTCGGATGTGAACCAGCGCCAGCCCAGCAGCAGGTCGTCCTCCACCACATAGCACCCGGCCTCCTCGAGCACCTCCAGCAGCCCCAGCGGCGGTTGCTCGCAGAACGCGCCCTCCACCACCACGCGCAGCCGGTCGCGCGGGCGCGCCTCGCGCCGGGGCAGCCCGGCCAGGAGCTCGTCGAGCCGGGCGATCGACTCCTCGGGGGGCGCCAGCGCGACCGCCCGCACCACCGCGTAGAGCTCGGTCGTGGAGACGGCATGGGGCGTGGCGATCCGCAGCGCGTAGAGCGCCCGCAGGCGCTCGCGCACGTGGTTGTAGGTTTCGATCGACTTGGCCAGCGCCGGCTCGGTGACCGCTGCGCCGAACGCGCGCTCCAGCCCCGCGGCCAGACGGCGCAGCTCGGCCGCCAGGTAGGGCGCCACGCCCGGCGACGTGGAGTTCTGGGGCAGATGGAGATACTCGACGAACACGCCGGGGAAGTTGCGCCGGTAGATCGAGCCCAGGTTGCGGGCCACGTCGCAGATGTTGGAGAATACGAAGCCGTCCACCCCGTCCACCAGCCCCTGGAAGCCGAGCTCCAGGGTCGACTTGGCGATCGAGCAAACGAACGACTGGAAGCGCGCGTCGGCGTGCGTGAGCTCCACCGACGTACCGCCGCCGAGGAGCGCCAGTGGCAGCATGCCGGCGGCGTGGACGATCTCGGCCGGCGCCCACACCGGGTAGGCGGCGACCACGCGGCCGCCCGGGTGTGTGTCCTTCCACTGCCGGGCGACCGCGCCCAGCGGGCGCTCGATCAGCGCGCGGCAGTCCTCGAGCACAGCCTCAGGCTTCATGGGCGCTCCCCGTCACGACGGCCGCCTCGCTGCCGTCCGTGGAGGGTTCGAGGAAGCCGTAGAGGAACAGCGCGCCGACCTCGCCGGCCAGGCGCCGGGCGTCGTCGGCCGTCTTGAGGAACGGCCGCGCGGCGATGCCGTTGAGCATGCCGAGCAGCAGGTTGGCCGCCGAGAACAGCTCGCGGTCCGAGCGCGCGTGCGGATCGAGCTCGCGCAGGACGCCGAGCCAGCGGTCGATGTACGCGCGCCGCCCGGCGACGATCTCGGCGCGGTGGGCGTCCGGCACCAGCTCCCAGTCCCGGTTCACGGTCCGGAGCGCCTCGGCCTGGTGGAAGCCGAACTCCAGGTGGGTCCGGATCAGCGCGAGCAGGCGCGTCCGGGGCGTACGGGCGCCCGCCAGCGTCGCGTCCGCCGTGCCGCGTAGCGTGCCGAGCGCGCGGTCGAGGACGAGGAAGAGCAGCTCGTCCTTGCCGCCCACGTAGTGGTAGAGGCCGGCGAGCGAGAGGCGGGCGGCGCGGGCGATCTCGCGGATCGACGCCTGGTGGTAGCCGTGCTGCGCAAAGATCGCGAGCGCTGCATCCAGGATCGTGTCGTACCGCTCGCCGATCGCCATGCCGAACCTCCGACCGAACGGATGTTCGAGCACCTGCACGGTAGACCGTCCGGCGCGGTTGGGGAATCCGGCGGTCGCCTCAATTTTCTGAGGCGTCCGCTCCCCGCCTGCCGCCTCAGGAAAATGGCGCAGCCGCCGCATTGCCCCGCCCCCGGGCGTGCCGTCTCATCGGACCGGATGCGTTCCATGTCCCGGGGCGGTTCGGGAAAGGAGAGCGCCGATGAAGTTCGGGATGCTCCACCTCTTCGAGAACCCCGCAGGCCGGACCGAGCGGGAGATCGTCCACGAGCAGCTCACGCTGATGCGCGCGGCCGAGACCTACGGCTTCGACTCGGTGTGGCCGGCCGAGCACCATTTCAGCGAGTACGGCTACTGCGCCTCGCCGGCGCTCTCGCTGGCGGCGCTGGCCCTGGAGACGAAGCGCGTGCGCCTTGGCACCGGCGTCGTCGTCCTCCCGCTCAACCACCCGCTGCGGGTGGCGGAGGACTTCGCCCTGCTCGACCTCATGTCCGACGGCCGCGTGGATCTCGGCATCGGCCGCGGCTACCAGCCGTTGGAGTTCTCGCGCTACGGCGTCGACCAGACGCGCACGCGCGAGATGTTCCACGAGGCGGTCGAGGTGATCCGCCGGGCGTGGACCCAGGAGGCGGTGACCTTCCACGGCGCCCACTATCGCTTCGAGGGCGTTCCCGTCCGGCCCCGCCCGCTGCAGCAGCCACACCCGCCGATCTGGATGGCCGCGCTGAGCCCGGAGACCTTCGAGCTGGCCGGCCGCTACGGCTTCCACCTGCTGTTCGGGACCGCCTTCGGACTGCCGCCCGACAAGGCGCGCGAGCTGCAGGCGGCGTACCGCCGCGGGCTCGTCGTGGCCGGTCACGATCCTGCGCCGCGCCGGCGTGCCGCCCTGATGATGGTGTACGTCGCCGATAGCCTGGAACAGGCCCGGGCGGACTTCTACGCGCCCGTCGTCTGGTACTACCGGACGATCGCCCGGTACGTGGCGCCGCCGGCCGGCCAGCCGCCCGTCAAGGGCTACGAGATGTACGTCAAGACGCGGGACGTCGCCGCGACCGGTACCTGGGACGACTTCGTCGCCCGCAAGGCGGTCATCTGCGGTGATCCCGACACAGTGGTCGAGGCCCTCGTCACTGCCCAGCAGACCTACGGGTTCACCGATCTGCTGTGCTGGACCCGGCTGGGCGGCCTGGACCACCAGAAGGTACTGCGCTCGATGGATCTCATGAGCACCAAGGTGTTCCCTCATCTCCGGCATCTCGAGCCGCCCCCGCTGCCGGAGTCGGCCTGATCGCGAGCTCAATGTCGTCCTCGGTCTGTGCGTGGGCCACGACAGCCTCGTCTTCCGGCATTCCGCGGTGCTGGAGGAGCGGCGGTGAGCAGCGGCCTCGGGCGGTGCGCGCTGCTGCGGCTCAGCGTCGCGGCGACCGCCGCCGCGCTCGTGCCCGGCCGCGCCGGCGCCTCGGCGGCGGCGGCACGCGGCTGATCTTCCACTCCACCCGGCCGTCGTTCGCCTGCGACCAGATGTTCACGATGCGCGCCGACGGCGGGGACGTGCGGCGGCTGTCCATCGACGGCGGACGGGGACCCGTCGCAGGAGGGTGGCTCCCTGTCCGTGCTCGCTCCGCGCTCATCAGCCGGCGGCGGGTCGAGCTCATGTCAAGAAGGTTCACGGCGTACCGACGCTGTGACGTCCTTTCGCGCCCGCCAGGTAGTCGCGCTGGGCGCGATCGAGTTCCTCGACGATCTCGCGGCGCTCAGCGAGGAGGCGCCTCCCTTCCTGAGCGCGCGTGAGGAGGAGCGCGCCGAACCTGAGCTGGTGGCGCAAGCGCCCCGTGCCCACCAGATACCGGTACGCGATCAGACCCCCGAGCGGGAGGGAGAGGAAGAAGGCGAGCGCCCAGCGGAGACCGGCCACCCACCCGACGAGCGACGTCTCGAGCGACCAGAAGAGCGGGAACGCGACGACGCTCGCGAGGAGCCGGATCGTCGCGTAGTCGGTCTGCCTGCGCGACATCCGCCCCGCGAGCCACCCGGGCAGGTAGTAGGGAAGGAAGTTCACGGCCGCGCCGTACGCGAAGAGCGGGAGGCCTACGATCGTCTGCCACGACCGTGCAATCCGCTGGCGCTCCGGCGTGCGCTCGAGGCGAGCCCGCGCCGCCTCATCACGGAGCCGGTAGGCGGCAAGTCCGGCGTGGTAACCGAGAATCCGCTGCCAGAGCCGCTCGATACGCTCGGGATCCTGTTTGCGGAAGTGCTCGACCGCGTCCGCGATCGACCCGGAGCGCTGGAACGGCGCGATCTGCCGTCCCAAGAGCCCACGCTCCTCCCACAGTTCGTGCTCGATCTCGCCGCGATAGACCGCCTCCACCGCGCTCGCGAGCGCCGCTGTGTCGATGCGCTCGACGTGGACCACCTCGCGCTCCATCGCCCACTGAAGCGCCGTCGTGAGCGTATGCAGCGCCTTCGGCGGCTCCTCGCGGTAGCCGGCGAAGCATGATGAGACATCGACCCGCTCGCCGAAAGAGACGAGGACGCGCCCGCGGAACCTCTTGCGGGCCTCGAAACTGAGCCCCACCGGCACGACGGTCAGGCGCCCCGGGGCGTGCGCCTCGTAGCCGAGCGCGATTCGCGCCGCGCCTGTCTTGATCCGTTGCAGGTGCGCCTCCGAGCGGGTCGCGCCTTCGGGATAGATGGCGATGAGCCGCCCGCGGTCGAATGCCTCGTCGCACGCCGCGAACATCTCCGTGTTGCGGCCCATCTTGTCCGGGTCGTCCGCCTTCCGGTGCACGGGAATCACGCCCAACGCGACGAGGAACCGCGCGATGAGCCGGTTGCGGAAGAGCGCCGCGGTGGCGAGGTAATGCACCTTCCGCGGGAGCACCGACCCCACGAGCAGCGAGTCGATCAGGTTGTTCGGATGGTTGATGCAGAGGAGCACCGGACCCCTGCGCGGTACCCGCTCGGGGTGCCGGACCTCGACGCGCTCGAAGAAGAACCAGATCCAGAACCGCGCGATCACCCTGACGACGGCGTAGAAGGGGTCCACTACGGCTCCTCCAGGCGCTCCCTCCCGACGCGACGATGCCATCGCCACACGCCGACGACCAGCATCGCGGCAAGCGCCAGGAGGCCGGCGAGACCGAGCCAGCGCTCTGCCCGGTGCACATCGGCCATGATGGCTTTGATCCGATCCGTGAAGAAATACGCCAACCCGAACGCCAACGGGACGCCGAACAACGCGGCACCCGCGTCCGCCAGCGCGAACGTCCAGAACGGGACGCTCGCACTGCCAGCGGTCAGAAATGCGGCGGCGCGGAGTCCCGTGACGTGCCGCGCCGTGACGACGGTCTTCAGGGCATGCCGTCGATACGCTGTCTTCAGCCACTGCTCCCGCGCGGGCGACAGTACGAGCCGGACCAGTCGCGAGTTGAGAACCTGCTCACCCCAGTGCCGGCCGACCCAGTAGAGCACCACATCGCCGGATAGCGCTCCCAGCAGGCAGACGGGTAGCGCCAGCCACCACCGGACGATACCCCCGTGGCTCAGCACGGCCGCCGCGATGATCGGCATTTCCTCGGGGATCGGCACTCCCAGGCTGCCGAGCAGGAGCACGACGAAAACCCCGAGGTACGTAAAGTTGTCGACGAAGTCTTGGAGTGCCTCCACGGCGTCCTCGGGTCCAACGGACCGCGCGCTGAGCCAGATGCCGCTACAGAAGCTCGGCTTCGACCCGACCCAGGAGGGCCCGCTCCGCGGCGTCCGCGTGCTGGATTTCCTCGCCGGGGGTGACGGCCGTGCTCCTGCCCAAGGATGCCAGCCCGTCGACTCGGCGCGGCGGATCGAGGCCCGCCGGCGCCCGCGCTGATCGCCAGGCCGGCCCGGATCCGTCGAGCCCGCTCACTCCACCGGCTGCCAGTAGGCGAAGCCGCACCCGGTCTGCGTGCAGTGGGCCGGCACGTACTCGACGACCGTGGCCGGCCGCTTCATTGCTGCCGCCACGCTGATCCACGCCCGCACCTCGCCGGTGCCGGAGCGGAGGTTGTCGGAGTCGAAGGTGAACAGGTGCTCGAGCGCCGCGACGTCGTTGCGCTGCAGGCGCTCGAGGATCCAGCGGTCGAGGGGCTGGTCGATCCAGCCGGCGTTGTACATCCCCGGGAAGTGCGAGAGGCCGCCGGAGGCGTAGATGGCCACGCGCTCGGGCCGGTCGCGGAGGACGTCGGCGATCGCCTCCCCCAGCCGTGCGCACCGCGCCGCGCCGGGCAGGGGCGGGTAGTACTCGTTGAGGAAGACGCACACGAGCGGGATCTCGAGACTGGGATCGACCTCGGGGACGAGATTGGAGACCATGTGCGAGACGCCGCGGGCGGGGTTGCCGCGCGGCTCGAACCGGCCGACGTTGGCGACGTCGAAGCCGCGCTCGACCAGCCCGTGCAGGAGATGGCGGGCGAGCGCGGCGTGCTGGGGGAAGACGAGCTTGGTGCGCTCCTGGGGCGGGATGCCGAAGGCGTCGCGGGCGCTGCGTCCCCACAGGGGCTCGTCCCCGGTGTAGATCGAGAAGGTGGGGTTGTTGGCCTCGTCGAACATGTCGCCCTGGTCGTCCCCGATCATCAGCAGCACGTCCGGCCGGTACGCCCGGAGCTGCGCGCGCAGGATGGCGAAGGCGGCCTCGATGCGCTGGATGTGGCCCTCGATGACCGCTGGAGTGGCCAGCTCCACCCGGGCGCTGTGCGGCAGGTGCTCCCGCGCCTCCGCCGGGATCCGCTCCACCATCCGGGGCCAGTACTGCGCCTTCTGGAACATCATCGGGGCGTGCGACGACGCCAAGCCCATCCCCAGCATGTCGGCCTCCTGATCGCCGGTCAGCCCGACTCTATCGCCATTCGCCCGGCGTCTACAACAGCCGGTGCTTCGTCGCGAAGGCGACGGCCTCCAGGCGGCTGTGCACGCCCAGCTTGCCGAAGATGTTCTGCACGTGGTTGCGCACGGTGGCGGGGCTCACGGCGAGCCGCTGGGCCGTCGCCCTGGTGTTGAGGCCCTCCCTCATGCACCGCAGCACTTCCAGCTCCCGCCGCGAGAGCGCCGCCGCCGGGGCCGCCGCGTCGGGCGCCGCCGGCCCCGGCGCCAGGCGCTCGTGGATGAGGGTGAGCAGCTCCTTGGTCGCCGTCACGTCGCGGAACAGGTGGATCGTGAGGGGCTCGCCGGCCGGCGACGTCGTGGCGAGGATGCTCATGTCGAGCCAGACCGGCCGGCCGGCCCTCGTGCGCGCGCGCAGGTCGAAGTGCCGCACGGGTTCGTCCATCTCGACCAGCGTCATCACCCGGCACCCCGGGTAGCAGACACGATTGCCCTCCGTGTCGTGCCCGGCGAAGACCTCGCAGCACCTGCGCCCGATCACCTCGGGCGCGCCGTACCCGAGGATCTCCTCGGCCGCGCGGTTCCAGCTGGTGATGCGAGCGCTGCCGTCGATGCCGAACGCACCGTCGCCCGCGCGCGCGAGCGCCTGGTCCAGGGGTGTTGCGCTCGTCTCCCGCTCAGGGCGTTTCATCGGCGCCTCCTCGCGGTGGCATGCTGCGAGGTGAATGCCAGGGTGGAAGCGAATGGTGGCGCGGACTTGCC